>CAZUCT010000084.1:20067-24974 GCA_964619285.1 uncultured bacterium
CCGGGTTTCTTGACTTGAAAAACCGGGTTTCTTGACTTGAAAAACCGGGTTTCTTGACTTGAAAAACCGGGTTTCTTAACTGGTCCTCTAGCCAAAGCCTAACAACCAGGAACCACAAAATATTTCTGGCCTACCCTACTACAAAAGCGTCAATCTGTCAAATATTTAGGAAATGGGGAACGGGGAATGACGAATTGTTCTGTTGGGTTGGTGTTTCACGGGCGCCCTACCTACAAACTTTTGCCTCTTGCCTCTTGCCTCTTGCCTACTTCTGAAAGACTCGCCCCGCCCCGACGGCGATCGCCCGCCCCAGAAATCAAACCCTCTGCATCTTCAAACACCGCATGAACCCCCCCAAAAAACATATTTTGCTGTTCCCACAAAATCAACTCTTCCTCCTCAGAAACCTTTAATTTATTAACCTCTTCCCCAGCAAACCCCGGTTCCAGATGAAACTTATTATTTTCCCAATGAATTCTCGGACTATCCACAGCCTCCCTTACCGACATTTTAAAATCAATAATATTAGAAATAACCTGCAAAATAGCCGTCCTAATTCTATTAGAACCCCCCGAACCTAAAACAATCTCCGGTAGTCCGTTTTTCAGAATAATAGTAGGAGCCATCATCGAAGAAATGCGCAAATTTTCCTCCCATTGATGGAAACCGTGGGGGTTTAAATCTTCTTCTCCTAACATATTATTAACCATAATCCCCGTTCCCGGAATAATATAACCAGAACCCTCCCCGTTAGAAGTAGTAACGCTAGCAGCATTTCCTTCCGAATCTATGACGCTAATATGAGTCGTACTTCCTAATTTATTCACAGTTTCAGTTAACTGTTTTTTGAAGCTATCTAAATACTCAGAAGCTAAAAAGCGATCCGCCACATCCTCGCGATAAATATTACCATCAAACTCTGTTTTTCTCGCAATATTAGTTACCCCCATCGCCGCCGCTAAAATCTGTAAATGTTTCGCCGTCCCAAAACCAACCTTTTCTAAATAAAACTGCGACAACATCTCTAAAGCAAAAGCAATCAGAGTACCCCCAGAACTCGGTGGAGGATTAGTTAATAAAGTATTGCCGCGATAATCTATTTCTAGCGGTTTCCTCTCAATAACTCGATAATTTTTTAAATCCTCATAAGTTAAATAACCCCCCCGTTCCTGGCAATCTTTAACTAACTTGTTGGCAATTTCTCCTTCATAAAATTCTCGCGGTCCCCGCTCCACCAAATAAGTCAAAGTCTCGGCAAAATCGCTCATAAAGATGGTATCGCCAGTTTGAAGCTGTTTGCCCTTGGGTGCGTAGATATTTCTACCCTCCGGGGTAGCCAGCATAATTGGTTCGAGAATAGTCGTCAATAAATAACTTTGATAATCGGTAATTTTTACTCCATTTTTAGCATAGAGGATAGCGGGTTCTGCTACTAAATGAAACGGCAACTTTCCTAATTGTTTGTGAATCTCGAAAACACCCGCAATATTTCCCGGAACCGCCATGGAACCGAGACCGATATGAAATTCTTGGACTGCCCCGCCAAAATCCACATTGACCGGATAGAAATTAATCTCTTTTTGTGGTTTTTTCAGCCCCGGAGTTTGAGTGAAAAAGTCATACAAAATATTCTGGTTTGCCGCCGTGTGGGCTAGGAGAAAACCGCCCCCGCCCGCCGAGGTTAGCCCCGTTTCCGTGACAAAAGATGCTAGGATGGAGGCGATCGCCGCATCGAAAGCATTACCTCCACTCCGCAACATTTCCATCCCTGCCAGAGCAGTTTGATGATGGCCCGCCGCAATAACGCCCTCTAATCCTTCGTTGGAACTGTTTAAATTTCTTAACATAATTAGCTTAAGGACTTTGCCGAATAGCAGCTAAAATTTACTACAAAACTAGAAATTAAACTAGCTAGATTGGAACTTAGAACTTTACTTGATAACTTGATAAGGGGTCTTACCCCTTTTTCGACTTCCCCATTCCCCATTCCCCAGATGAAAAACGATCGTAACAAGCAGGAACTCTTGAAAGCTAAAAAGAGTCCACAATATAGAAGCTTTAAATGCTTTGTTGTTTAGTAATGGTGACGATTATGAATGCTTTAGCTCGTATTTCCCACAAACCTCTCAAACTAAATCTCAATCGGCTGTTATCTCAATCTCTAATAGTGGCCGCCTTATCTGCTACGGGTTTAGTCGGTGGATGGATACCACAATTCTCTGGAAAATCTCCCAGTTTGGTTTTTAACGGGGCCGCTTATGCCCAAGAACAGTTTTCTCCAGAAGAGATAACCAGCTATGCTAGGGCTGTTTTGCAAATAGAAGGACTGCGCGTCAAAAGCTATCAAGAAATCAAACAAGAGGTTCAAAAAAATAATTCAGAAGGAACAGTTCCGCCAATTGTTTGTAACGAAACCAGCAATCTTAATAGCTTAGATCGCAATATTCGGGCGATCGCCGTTAATTATTGCAGTCTGGCGACAAAATTTATCGAAGGTAACGATTTGACAGTTTCCAGGTTCAACGAAATTACAATGGCACAACAAAACGACCCGGCCTTCAGAGAAAGAATTAAGCAAGAATTAATCAGCATCCAACAACAGCAGCAGTCGGGTAATTAATAATTAATAATTAATTAATAAAAAAATACTGGTAATGCTGGTTTTAACAAAACGCTTGCCTGCCAACCCAAATACAGTTGTTAATTTGACTTTGCCTTTGAGATCTCAGGAACGGACTCGCAGTCGCTATCGGTGGGAAACCGCAGAAGGAGAAGTCGTTCATTTACGCTTGCCCAGAGGTACCGTACTGCGCGATCGCGATTTATTGACGACTGATGATTTATTGACGGAAAATTTTGTTTTAGTTATTGCCAAACCAGAACCAGTAATGACTGTTGTTGGCCAAACTCCATTAGATTTATTAAAGGCAGCCTATCATTTAGGCAATCGCCACGTCCCGTTAGAACTAACTCCTACTTATTTAAGGTTATCTTCAGACCCAGTTTTAAGAGCGATGCTCGAACAACTGGGTCTGAAAATAATAGAAGAAATTGCCCCCTTTCAACCAGAAATAGGCGCCTACAGCCATCACAATTAATACGAGGCAAAAGGCAAGAGGCAAAAGGCAAGAGAAAATTAGCAATTAGCAATTAACAATTAGCAATTAGCACAAGATTAACTTTCCGCAGAAAAATCCTCGGGATCCGTGCCCCAGTTTACCCAGCTAATAGCCTCTCTGGCAGTGGTAATCTCCGGTGGAACTCTGGTTGCATGAATGCTCGCCGTACTAGGACAAGTCATTTTTAATAAATAGATCGGTTCGAGATCTACCTGAGAGTCGATTCTGACAAGACTGTATTCTCGCCACGAATCTAATTCCACCGCTTCCAATTCTTGACAGAGGCGATCGTAACCAATGCCCTGAATCAAAACTCGCCTGAGTTCGGCATTTTTTTCTTCCAAAAGCCACTTTGCTTGCCATCCTTCCAGAGGTAGCTCGTATTTTTTCGGCAATCTCACGCCTTCGTAAACATAGATACTATATCCATCTGCATATTCAATTGCAGGAATACCTTCGGCGTGGAGGCGATGTCGGGAGTTTAAACGGAGAACTCGGGGGCGATCGCACAACAGACAAGTATTTTCCAACTGCACCACCAAACCGCACTCTCGAACCAACCCTTGCAGAGCCTCCCACTGCCTTTCCTCATAACTGCAATTGAGAACAGAGATACAGAAATCAAGAGCCGACACCGAGCTGGCCAGCAGATTCCTACCCATATTAGACATCAATCCCGCCGACCCAACTGCCTGAAACAAAGGTTGCCCGATCTGTTCGTCCCAATCTCGAACCTCCTTTCTTTCTGCTAATTCCCCAAAACTTTCTCCCAGTTGCGGCGACAGGGGCTCTCCCAACTTCGTCCAGAGAAACTCTTCTATTGAGTTTAACGGCTCTGGTATTGGCAGTTGTCGCAATTGCTCTCGCCAACGTTCCCCTTGCTGTTGCCAAATTTGTTGAAAAAAAGCATTTTGCCATCGGGCCCACAACTGCCCTAATAGTTCCCCATGCTCGGCCAAAAAATCTTGCCAAATAAACAGATAATGAGGTAACTGCTCGTTTGGCAATTCCCTCTGCAATCTCAGCCACAGTTCTTCGTGAAGTTGAGTTTGTAGCTGTTCGGAAACTCTAGTGGGTAACGACAGCAGCAACGGTGCCCCGAGTTGTTTTGCTAGTTCTTGAGGAGATTGTTGTTGAATAATTTTTGTCACTGCATGGGGGCTTTCCAGAAAGACAATTTCTGGTTCTGGCCATCCCATTGCCTCGTAGGCTTCCTTGACTGCGCGATCGGCTTTTTCTCGATTTATAGGGTTAGTAGAGAAGACAATTTTGCGCCACTTTTGCCGAATTAACCCAATAAATGATTCTGCCTCGATCGCCAGTTTTTCTATTTTTTTCTGCGACATCTCGACCCTGCTAAAACTCATTAACTGGACTATTTGCATCCTTCTGTTTGTTTCTAGTTAAGAGTTATTGGACAATCTAATTTCTCAACTAAAATTTAATATAAGTGGAGAGCCAATATTGCAACTTTAGCCTCTAGTCAAGACCAAAGCCTGCTTCTGGCCCCCCTTAATCTTTACCGAACTATTTCTCATTTGTAGGCCGCTTCAAAAAACCTTGTCAAATCGCTCAAAAATTAACAAATCTAACAAAGAAAAACACCACGGTCACGTTTAGTCAATCATTAGCGCAAAAAGCTTGCCACAATGTCACTCTTACGACTTGCACTGCGGCCTAACCAATGATTCCCAGTTAGAGACTGAGACCCTATAATAGTCATGGCGTGACTCAATAGCATCCCAGGACTTTACTAATTTATTTAATTTGTTCCACGCGCTCCAAACG
>CAZUCT010000085.1:0-9761 GCA_964619285.1 uncultured bacterium
GGTAAAAAACCGGGTTTCGACCTTTTTACGACCTTTTTACGGGTAACAGAGATAATAGAAACCCGGTTGGTAAAAAACCGGGTTTCGACCTTTTTACGGGTAACAGAGATAACAGAAACCCGGTTGGTAAAAAACCGGGTTTCGACCTTTTTACGGGTAACAGAGAAGCACAATAAAAGGATGTTCCACACGGGCGATCGCTCCCCCAGGAAAAGGATCCGTTTGAGAACGATTGGGAGCATTTATTAAAGCAGTTAACTTCTCCACCGTCTCGAAATTTGGATTAATAAATAGCCGTTCTTGCAACCACATTCTCATCGCTCTCCTTTGTAAAGCTAAGGGAGCTTTTCTCAAAATTAAACGGTTGATATGTTTGAGATTTTCTGGGGACATAGCTTCTGTTAATAAATCTCTGGCAGCTACTTCTAAATATTCAACTTCTGCCCTCAGAAGTTCCGCAGTTTGAGCTAAATTAAATTCGACTTTAGGGTTAAAATTGGCTTGCAAATAAGGCAATAATTCTAAACGAATCCGATTCCTGGCATAGCGCAAATTTTCATTAGTAGAATCCTCCCAAATAGGCAGACTTTGTTCTCGGCAAAATTCCCCTGTGTCGGCCCGAGAAAATTCTAAAAGGGGGCGAACCAACCGTAGAACAGGCATCTTGCCTGTTCCATTGCTGGGAGAATTGCCTGTTCCATTGCTGGGAGAAACATCAAAAGGCCGAGACCAAACCAGAGAGGAGAGGCCGTCGGCCCCGCTGCCGCGAAAGAGATTGTAAAGCAGAGTTTCCGCCCGATCGCTCGCAGTATGGCCCGTGACGATATAGGAATAATCATGGGCCAGAGCTATTCCCCCCATAACCTCGTAACGCCACTTCCTCGCCGCCGCCTCGCTGGCATAAACTTCTGGGGCCGTTTCCAGATAAAAGGATAACTGCCAATTCTTAGCTAAACTTTCTACAAACTCAGCATTAGCCGTAGAATCATCTCGCCACCGATGGTCGCAATGAACCGCTGCCAGTTGCCAACCCCATTTAGACTGTAAATCTAGTAATAATTTCAACAAACAGATAGAATCTTGACCCCCCGAGACGGCCGCTAATAAACTTGCTTGTGGGGGTAAAAGTTGGCGATCGCGCAATGTCTGATGCAGTCTGGCGTGTAAAGGCGTCCAATTATTCATAAGCAGGCAAGAGGCAAAAGGGAAGGCAAGAGGCAAAAGGGAATCGCTAAAGCGATTACTACGAACGAATTTGTAAGGTGCGCAAGGGAATCGCTAAAGCGATTACTACGAACGAATTTGTAAGGTGCGCAAGGGAATCGCTAAAGCGATTACTACGAACGAATTTGTAAGGTGCGCAGTGCGCACCCTACAATAAAAAACTACTCGCAATTAGCGATTACCAATTACCAATTACCAATTACTCAGATTATGAAACTCAAAAGATTAGGTCATGTAGCGATTTGCGTCGAAGACATTGACAAAGCAGCCCAATTCTATCAAAACTTAGGCATGGAATTAGCCTGGAAAGACGCAGACTGGGCTTACCTCAAAGCAGGAGAAGACGGACTAGCTTTATTGAGTCCCACTTACCAACAAGCAGGACCGCATTTTGGCTTTGTCTTTAGCGATCGCTCCGAAATGGATACAGCTTACGAAGAACTCAAAGGCCGAGGAGTGCGAGTCAGCGAAATTCACGAACACCGAGATGGCACTGCCTCCTTCTACGGTAGAGATCCCGACGGCAACTGGTTCGAGTATCTCTACGAAAAGAGCTAATCGGTCGTCGGTAATGGGTAATGAAGTTTGCCCCGAAACTAGCAAAAAAACCACGAAGAATCTAAAAATTACCCATTACCTATTACCTATTACCTATTACCAACTAGTACCTATTACCTATTACCTATTTATTATGCCACAGAAATTAGTTTTAAGAAATCGTCGCAAATCCCTGCTCCAACAGTGGCATCAAGTAGATTGGCTGTTAATGGCCGTCTATGCAGCCATGACCGTTTTTGGGGGAGTAATGATTTATAGCGCGAACTTAGGAGAAGAACTCCCTTACTCCTGGCAACATTTAGTTACCGGTGTCGTAGGTTTGGTCGTAGCCTTAGCCATCGCTCGTTGCAACTACGAAATTTTGGTGCGCTGGAAGTGGATTATTTATGGTTTTACCAATTTTTCTCTAATTGCGGTACAAATTATCGGCACTACCGCCCTGGGAGCCCAGAGATGGATTAACATCGCAGGTTTCCACGTTCAACCGTCGGAATTTGCCAAAGTAGGACTAATTCTTACCTTAGCGGCTTTTCTCGAATCCAAACCTAGAGTCGGTTTCTTGTCTCTAATAAAAACTCTGGTCATAGCTGCCGTACCTGGGGGCTTAGTATTTTTAGAACCCAATCTAGGAACTTCTCTAATTTTGGGATCGATTACTTTCGGCATACTTTACTGGGCAAACGTTAATCCCGGTTGGTTGGTATTGCTAATTTCTCCTGTAGTTTCAGCTATTGTCTATAACGTATATTTACCAGTGTGGGTGCTGTGCATCAGCGCCCTAGCTTGGATCGCTTGGCGTAGTTTGCC
The DNA here is from genome assembly GCA_964619285.1 of uncultured bacterium. GTDB lineage: Bacteria > Cyanobacteriota > Cyanobacteriia > Cyanobacteriales > Microcoleaceae > CALKCV01. The sequence goes on from CAZUCT010000085.1 coordinate 2,590, forward strand.
CTGGCCCTGGTTAACCGCCCCGATAGCCGTGGGAATTAACGTAGCTTCGGGTAACTTAGGGCAGATTTTATGGCGGTTGCTAAAAGATTATCAAAAAGACCGTTTGACGGGATTTTTAAATCCAGAAAACGATCCTCTGGGAACTGGATACCACTTAATTCAATCTCGGATTGCGATTGGTTCGGGACAGCTTAACGGTAGAGGTTTATTTCAAGGAACCCAAACTCAGCTTAGTTTTATCCCCGAACAACACACGGATTTTATCTTTTCTGCTATTGGAGAAGAATTAGGTTTTATCGGTTGTTTGTGCGTTTTGGCACTGTTTTGGTTTATTTGCGTGCGCATGATAATTATCGCTCAAACTGCTAAAGACAATTTTGGCTCCTTATTAACTATTGGGGTAGTTGCAATGTTGCTTTTCCAAACCTTTGTTAATATTGGCATGAATATTGGTTTGGCTCCAGTCACGGGGATTCCTTTACCTTTACTCAGTTATGGGCGATCGGCTTTGTTGAGTAATTTTATTGCTTTGGGATTAGTTCAAGCTGTGGCTAACCGCAGACCGAAGCTAACTTATTAGGAAATTGATAATTGTCAATTGTCAATTGTCTATTGTTAATATTTAATTGCCGATTCCCCAATCCAAGTATTATCATGTAGCTAAAAAGAAATTAATTTTAACAGATAAGCTTTGATTCAATCGGAGACATTACAATTCTTAGAGTGGCCGCGCTTATGCGAACATCTGGCCACTTTTGCAGCTACTAAACTGGGGGCGATGGCCGCCCGCCATTTACAACTGCCCCCAACCAGAGAAGAAACCATCCACCTTTTGGCCCAAACCCAGGAAGTCTTCCAACTAGAAACGGGATTGGTTGAAGGGTGGTCTTTTGATGGCATAGAAGATATTGGCGCAGCCCTCGAAAGAGCAGAATTGCAAGGGATTCTCTCCGGCCAACAATTATTAAATATTGCTACTACCACCGCCGGCGTGCGCCGCCTGCGAAGGGTAATCGATAATTATGGAACGGAAAAACCAATTCCCGAACTTATAACAGGCAGGATGCCTGTTCTACCCGAACTGGTGGCCGACCTGCGGACTTATCCAGAATTAGAACAAGAAATTCATCATTGCATCGACGATCGCGGCGACGTGGCCAACCGGGCCAGCCCCAAACTGAAAGAACTCAGGGAAAAAATAGGCCATATAAGAAATCGCATCGAAGATATTCTGCGGGGAATTTTGCAGCGCAAAGCTGGGGCCGTTCAACAACAACTAATTACTCAACGGAGCGATCGCTTTGTCATTCCCGTCCGAGCCCCTCAAAGAGACGCCATCCCCGGCATCGTTCACGATACTTCCACCACAGGCTCGACATTATTCGTCGAACCCCATGCAGTTGTCAGCCTCAACAATCAAATGCGACTGCTACAACGCCAGGAAGAAAGAGAAGAAGAAGCCATTCGCCAAAAACTGACGGAAAAAGTAGCCGAAATAAAAGAAGACCTGGAGAAATTATTGGCCATCGCTACAACCCTGGACCTGGCAACGGCGAAAGCTCGTTACAGCTTATGGCTGAAGGCCTGGCCCCCGACGTTCGTGGGGGAAACCAACAGAAAAATAACCCTCCGCCAGTTACGCCATCCCCTGCTAGTCTGGCAGCAACAATACGAAGACGGCCCCGAAGTCGTACCCATCGATTTAACTATCGAACCGCAAATCAGAGTTGTAGCCATTACCGGTCCCAATACCGGCGGTAAAACCGTAACTCTCAAAACCTTGGGACTGGCAGCCTTAATGTCTAAAGCCGGTTTGTTCGTTCCGGCCAAAGAACCCGTAGAAATGCCCTGGTTCGAGCAAGTCTTGGCAGATATCGGCGACGAACAGTCCATAGAACAGAGCTTATCGACCTTCTCCGGTCACATCCGGCGCATCGTTCGGGTTATCGAAGCGGTGGAAAACAGCCAACAAGTAGGAGCTCTTTCTTCCACTCTGGTACTTTTGGATGAAATAGGGGCGGGCACAGATCCCACCGAAGGCAGCGCTTTAGCTACTTCCCTGCTCAAATATTTGGCAGATAAAACCTTGCTGACGGTGGCGACTACCCACTTCGGGGAGCTCAAAGCCCTCAAATATCAAGACGATCGCTTCGAGAATGCCTCGGTAGAATTTGATAACGTATCCCTGGGGCCTACTTATCGCCTGCTTTGGGGCATTCCCGGTCGTTCCAATGCCTTGACTATCGCCCGCAGGTTGGGTCTCGACGAGGCAATTATTGAAAATGCTCGGGAGTATGTGGGAGTTGCTTCTCACCAGGTCGATCGAGTCATCGAAGGTTTGGAAGCTCAACGGCGACAGCAGGAAACTAAGGCGACGGAGGCATCGAAGTTACTGCAAGAAACCGAACGCCTGCATGGGGAGGTCGAGCAAAAGGCGAAAACTCTGCAACAACGAGAGCGAGAATTAAAACAAGCTCAAGAATTGGCAGTGCAAAAGGCGATCGCCGAGGCCAAGGCCGAAATTGCCGAAGTCATTCGGCGCTTGCAACGAGGCCCCCAGACGGGCCGCAACGCTCAAAAGGCTACGGATGCTTTAAACGAGGTTGCCGAGCAATTTCTGCCTTCTCAGAAAGAACCGCCAAAAAAACCCGGGTTCGTGCCAAAAGAAGGCGATCGCGTCCGCATTCCCCGCATCGGTCAAACGGCAGAAGTTCTCAGCGTCGATGAAAACGACCAATTGTCGGTTCGCTTTGGCGTAATGAAAATGACGGTCGATCTGTCGGAAATTGAATCTCTCGACGGTCAAAAACCGGAGGCGAAGAAAAATCGTTCTGCTAAGGAAGAGCCCAAAAACAAAGAAACCGAAAAAGAAACTCCTCCCCCACCGCCAGTGGCAGTCCGCACTTCGAGAAACACTATCGACATCCGAGGTTCTCATGTAGCAGATGCCGAGATCGAAATAGATGGAGGTATTTCTAAAGCAATAGAACAAGGAGTCTTGTGGATAGTTCACGGCAAAGGAACCGGCAAACTCCGCCAAGGCACCCACGAATTTTTAAAACGTCATCCCCTAGTAGAACGTTACGAGCTAGCCTCTCAAAAAGAAGGAGGCTCCGGAGTAACTATCGCCTATTTAAAGTAAAGGAATCGCTAAAGCGATTACTACGAACGAAAGTTATGTACCCCAATCCTACCAACGCGACTACCACTCCAATTTCTACCAAATGGGAAGAGCTAACCCTCCTTCCCAAACCAGACGGAGCTCCCTTGCAAGATATGGGAGTTAAACTCGATTTATTGTTGCTGGCCCTGAAAACTTTAGCCGAAATCGGCATCGATGCTCTGAGGCAGGTGGCAGCTCGATTGCAGTTAGAGTCGGTAACGGCAGATAAACTAAGTCAAATTGGGGTAGTTTGCGGCGAAATAGAGAAAGCAGATAGCTTCTCTGCCTACTCGTCTTTGCCAGAAGAACAGCAGAAAGCGCATAAAATAGACGAGGGGCGATCGCTCGTTTTAATTATCTGCCACCTAGCAAGACAGCACCAACCCCTAATTCGGCGGGCAGTTGCTTTAATGGAACAAAGCACCTCCGAACACAGCGACAGGCCAGCTTTATTAAAAAATTACAGCGATCGCTTTAACCCAGTTTACCGACAATACTATTTGACTCGAACAAACGAGACGTCCGTTCTCCAAGAACCGACAGAAAAATTAGCATTTAAGCTATTAATAAATTTATTATTCTACAGCGACTCTGGAGGCCACCGCCGTTTGTGGCTCACAATAAGTTCGTAGCAGTTCGTAGTAATCGCTTTAGCGATTCCCCATTCCCCATTCCCCATTGTCCCCGAACCCAATTATGGTTTCTCAAACTTACACTCCCCCAACTTGTACCCTGGAAGTAATCGCCAAAGGTTCTCCCGTTCTAGGAAAGTTCGGAAAAGCAAGACGACAAGAATTTGTCTTGCATTTAGACGATCCGAAACTGCCAGAAGAGGAGCATTTCACCATTAAAGGCGATCGCTCTCAACTCGAAGAACTTTACGAGGCAGTCAACAGTTACGTTAGAGACTTTCTCAAATATTCTCCCCCAGAGAAAGACAACCAATTCCCAATTCCCCCTGACCAATTCCCCCTGACCAATTCCCCATCGGAAATTTACCTCCAACCGCGAGACTTATTAACTCACGAACTTTTCCTGGGAACCTTGGCGACGGAAAAAACCGGACCGGCGATCGCTTTAAGCTTGTTGCACTTATTCGATCTGTTGGTGGCATTGGAAGAATCTCAAAGAGATTTAGTAGCACTACCCCTGGCAGCAGAACCGGAACCGACTCCAGAATGGCTTAGAAGTCTAGCCCTAATGTTGATAACCGCCGGTTTAACAGTCCTGGGCATCAGACTCTACGATCGCTACATTCTCGCCCGCCAAGAAGAAAGCAACCTAGCAAATATCGGTGCGACGGATAGCAAGCTAGATAATCTCCTATCTCCTTTACCTACCGAAGTTACCCCCACAGTCAGCCCGTCGCCATCGCCAACGCTAAGTCCTTCGCCTCTGGCCCTGCCAACTCCTCCCGCCCCCGGCGAACTGCCGACAGTAAAACCCTCCCCCATCGACGTACCCGTACTGTTTCCCTCGCCGGTGCCGAGGCCCTCATCGCCAACCTTTTCTTTTCCTCCTCCCACTCCCAGACCAAACGCCGCCACTCCAAGCGGCAGCGGCACTAACGTCGTAATTATGCCCCAAATACCGCCGCCTGTACCCCCCCAGCGTCCCATATTTCCCGGACCGGCACTCCCCGACACCAGCGTTCCCCTGGGACCGAGACCGCCAGTACCCCCAGCGCCGAATATTTATCCTCCGCCCATACCTCCTGGAGGTTATCCGACGAACGTGCCCCAGATGAGCAGAAGGGGGGTGAAACCGTATGTGGATGTGACTCGCATTCCTCTCAACCTTCCTAGGGATATCGCTTTACCTGCTTTAGACGATACTAATGTAGCTCTGATACCCCAAGGCAGACGCGCCGAGGAACCGGATGAAAGCCTTAAGAGCGATTTGACTTTATTCGACAAGATACCCCAAGTTGCCGAAGTGCGAAAACATTTCGAGGAAAGTTGGGAACCGCCTGAAGATTTGGATAAAAATTTGCAGTATAATTTGCTCTTAAATAAGGACGGTTCGATTAAAAAGGTGACTCCTATCGGGCAGGCGTCGGTAGATTTTTACGAACTTACTAATATGCCTTTTGAAGAGGAGCCTTTTGTTTCCGGTTTGGAGGAGGGAGAGACGGCCACGGTTCGCCTGGTTTTGAGGAAAAATGGTAAGGTGCAGACTTTTTTGGAGTCTGTTAATTAGTTGGGGAATGGGGAATGGGGAATGGGGAATGGGGAATTGCTAATGACGGAGAGGAAATAGATTTTCAGAAACCCGGTTTTTTCAAAAAACCGGGTTTCTTGACCGACCTTTAGCAGCAGGAAAACATGAGCGGTTTATTGGAAATATTGCCAAAAATTCAAGCAAGACCGGGGATGTATCTTGGCAAGCCTTCGGTTAGCGATTTATATATGTTTATCGTGGGTTATAAAACTGCGAGACGAGAATTAGGAATCGAGCCTAACGAGGGAGAAAATTATTTTTATGGAGAGTTTCAACCCTGGCTGCAACAACGATTTAATCTTCAATCTGTCAATTCCTGGGCTAAGATTATCATGCTTTATTCAGTAGATGAGAGGGAAGGTTTTGAGTATTTTTTTAAGTTGCTGGATGAGTTTTTATTGAGGGATAAAAGTTTAGATTAGTTGCTAATTGCTAATTGATAATTGCTAATTGTTAGTTGCTAATTGTTAGTTGTTAATTGAAATAACCCATCCGCTCCGCGCACCATACCGCTGCCAACCACAATTTATTTCAACCACCAATAACCCAACAATTAGCAATTAAGTAGGTATGCAAAAATATTTGCAGAAAAATTTGCCCGTAGAACAGGCATCTTGCCTGTTCGGTATGTAATTAATTGGGCACAGGTACTTAGTAGTCGCGCAAAAATAAACTACCAGATGAAGGAAAATCGTAGGTCGGGCTCCGTGAAACGCAACCCAACAAGTCGGTACCTTATTACTACGCAATTAGCAATTAGCCGTTATCTGTATCCAAGCACCTAAATGCTTACTACGAACTGATTAATCAGCCAAATAACTGCCTAAATATAACCAGGGTAATTCTAATAAATTGCGATTGTAAATAGTAGTAATAAAACAACGGACCGATAAACCAGAACGACTTTTATTAATTTGCTCTATTTGAGATTTTACCGGTTGAAAATAATTATTAAGAACGTAATTATGTCGTTGCAGCCAATTCATAGAAGAACCGTGGGGTAAATAAGTTAATTTAGAAGCTTCTAACTCTAAATCGCAATCGATTAAATCTGCCTTATTCAAACAAATAGCAATGCGTCGCGCTTGGGGACAATCGTAACAAAAAAACTCCGCCCAGCGATCGAATCTATTACACCATTGCTGTTTAGTAATAAACTCTTCTGGGTTTACAGTGGGTTGCAAAATTTCTCGATAGGGCGGAACCAACAAGATAATCCCTTCGCTTTTGCCAACCAATTCTTTAAACCGATGCCATTCTTCCGCGCGTTCCGACTGCCAAGAACGTCTAAATATTTCCCCAGGAGAGTCGATCCAATCAACCGGAATTTGATAAACTCCTGCGGAGAGACGGACTTGGACTTCTATGGGTCGCCTTTCGATGCTTTGAGTCGGTTTGGCGGTCCCGTCCAGGTTGAGAATTTTGGCCTTGAGGTTATGGTAATCTCGATCGGGCAGGGACACCTGGACGTAGTTCCCCTCGGGGTTTGCTAATTCTAATGCTAGATGAGTTTTGCCGACGGCGCGATCGCCTACATAAACAACTCCCACTCTTTGCCCTCCTTGTCTACAGTAATCATACTCATACTCATACTCATGACGAGTACTCTAAAAAGTTGTTTTTTTGAGTAAAAGTATGAGTGTCCGTCAATCATTTCTTGACAATCTAGTAGTTCCGTTCCTATTATCCAACAATACTATTGCCTTTTGCCTTTTGCCTCTTGCCTTCTTCTTAACTATTGCCTTTTGCCTTTTGCCTCTTGCCTTCTTCTTAACTATTGCCTTTTGCC
>CAZUCT010000085.1:9861-24930 GCA_964619285.1 uncultured bacterium
TCTTGCCTTCTTCTTAACTATTGCCTTTTGCCTTTTGCCTCTTGCCTTCTTCTTACTTTATAATAGTAATGTTTTTTTGAGTACTCGTCATGAGTATGACTGCGAGTATGAGCAAACTTCAAAAAATAGCGGATTTTTTCCAATTCCAGGAACTCGAAACTAACTTTAGGACCGAGGCGATCGCCGGTCTAACCACCTTTGCCACGATGGCCTATATCTTAGCAGTAAATCCCGATATTTTATCCCAGGCAATTTTCCTAGAAACTCCCGGAGATTTATTCCCAGAATTAGTAATTGCTACGGCAATTTCAGCAGCAATAGCTACTTTTATTATGGGAATATATGCCAAATATCCCTTTGCCTTAGCCCCCGGTATGGGACTAAATGCTTACTTTGCTTTTTCCGTAGTTTTAAAATTAGGAATATCTTGGCAAGTTGCCCTGGCAGTAATATTTATTGAAGGTTTAATTTTTCTAGCTTTAACATTAACAAAACTACGGCAAAAAATAGTCAAAGAAATTCCCGAATCTCTCAAACACGCCACCGCCGCAGGCATCGGTTTATTTCTAGCTTATATTGCCCTAACTAGCACCGAAATTATCGTACCAAACGAGGCAACAATAACCAGCATAGGAAGCTTTGGCAAGCCCACAACCGTCATAGCGATCGCCGGTATTTTCATCACTTCAGCATTAATTGCCCGTCGAATAAAAGGGGCATTAATCTTAGGAATATTAGCCACGGCCTTATTAGGATGGATTTTCGGAATAGCCCCTTGGCCTGTAGGAATTATTAGCCTTCCCGAATTACCAGTAAATTTATTCGGTCGAGCATTTATTGGTTTGGCAGATTTAGTAAAAATGAAAATAGGGGAATTAATAACTATCCTCTTTGCTTTCCTATTTGTCGATTTTTTCGATACCGTTGGCACCCTAACAGGGCTGGGAGTAAAAGCAGGTTATATCAATCGAAAAGGAGAATTACCAAAAGCAAAAAAAGCCTTTATAGCCGATGCTATTGGTACTAGCGTCGGTGCAATTTTTGGCACTTCCACTGTTACCAGTTATATCGAGTCGGCATCGGGAGTTGCCGAAGGAGGACGCAGCGGTTTTACTGCTGTTATAGTAGGTCTTTTATTTGCGGTTTCAATATTTTTTATTCCTCTACTTGTCGCCATTCCTTCCTTTGCTACCGCACCAGCTTTATTAATTGTAGGAGTATTAATGATGGGCAGCGTTAAAAATATTCGTTGGGAGGATCCTGCCGAGTCGATTTCGGCATTTTTAACTATTTTAATTATGCCCTTAAGTTACTCCATTTCCGAGGGATTAGCTGTGGGTTTGATTAGCTATCCTATTTTAAAAAGCTTTCAAGGGAAATTCAACGAGGTTAGTATTTCCATGTGGGTTTTTGCTGCAGTATTTTTACTGAAAATTATCGCAATTGGGTAAGAAACCCGGTAGGCAAAAAACCGGGTTTCAGTGGGGCAAGAAACCCGGTAGGCAAAAAACCGGGTTTCAGTGGCCCGTGATATAATAAGAAAAAATCCCCAAATCTTAAACTGCAAAAGCTAACTATGAAAGCCGATCCATCAAGCATTTACTCTCCAGATTTAGAAGAGATAATAGATCCCTGTTTTAACATTGCCGCCCCAGATACGCCGGCGATGGAGGCGATCGCCTCCATGAGTCGCCGGGGAGAAAAGCAATGTTTTGTGATGGAAGGCAGGGAGTGGGTGGGAATATTTACAGAGAAAGATGCCGTTAAATTAGCAACAGCCGGTAAAAACCCTGCCGAAATAACCGTTGGGGAAATAATGAATCGAGGAGCGATCGCCCTAGATCGGAGGGAGTACGAACATATTTTTACTGTTGTTAAAATCTTGCGAGAGCGGCAAATAGAAAGGCTGCCAATAACCGATGAAAGAGGAGAATTAATAGGAACAATTACCCCAGAAACTCTCTGGCAAAAAATGCCAGAAATAATGAAACCGTTAGAACAAAAAATCTCCGTTTTAGAAACAGAGAAATGGGAAATATTAGAACACTATAACGCAGAATTAGAGCGAGTGCAAAAGCGCACTATAGAAATAACCAGACAGGCGAAGTGCGCCCGAATGTTATACGAAATTGCCCTAAAAATTAGACAATCTCTCGACCTCGAACAGATTCTCAGCACCACCGTTGCCGAAGTGCGACACTTTCTCCAGACGGATAGGGCGATAATTTACCGTTTCGGACAAAATTGGGGCGGGGTTGTGGTAGCGGAGTCCGTGGGCGAGGGTTGGGATTCGTGTTTGGGGCGAAAGATTGAGGATCCCTGTTTTGCTCCCAATTGGGTAGAACCTTACCAAAACGGTCGGATTAGGGCTGTAAAAGACATTTACCAAGCGGGGATGGCACAGTGTCACATCGAGCTATTAGAACAGTTGCAGGTTAGGGCAAAATTGTTGGTTCCGATTGTCAAAGGGGGGCGCTTGTGGGGGCTGATGTGTGCTTATCAATGCTCGGAAACTAGAGAATGGCAGCAATGGGAGGTCGAGCTGTTAGAAAGTTTGGCAATTCAGATAGCGATCGCCATCCAACAAGCAGAGCTCTATCAGGAATCCCAAGCGCAACTGAGACAACGCCAGGGAGCAGAGGCCGAAATTCGCAAGCTCAACGCTAGACTAGAAGCACGAGTCCGACAACGCACCGCCGAAGTAGAAGCGGCAAACAAACTCCTCCAGGAAGAAATCGCCGAACGCAGAGCTGTAGAAAAGATGCTGCGAGCTTCAGAGGCAGAGATTCGGGGGGTGTTTGAGGCAATGAGCGACATCGTACTGGTCCTCGATGCCGAAACAGAGCATCTAACAATTGCCCCCACCAATCCAGATTGTTTGTACGAGCCAAACAACGATATTCTTGGCAAAACCGTAGAACAATTTTTTGGCGAGGATGCCGAAAAATTTAAGGGACCGGTTCGGGAAGCTTTAGAGGGGCAACAGACCGTCAATTTTGAATATAGCTTAGTTGCAGGTAAGGTGGTTGTTTGGTTTTTGGCAAGTATTTCGCCCATATCCGAAGAAATGGTGGTGTGGGTAGCCAGAGATATCAGCGATCGCAAGCGCATAGAGCAAGTATGGCAGCAAGCACGCGAACAGCTACAAACCCAAGTCGAACAAAGAACGGCAGCCTTAGAGCGAGCTAACGAGACCTTAATCCAAAAAATCCAAGAACGCTTGCAGGCAGAAGCAGAATTGAGAAGTCGAGCCCGCCAGCAAGAAGGGATGGCTCGCCTGGGCCAATTGGCTCTCTCCATCGCCGATCTCGATCGCCTGATGAACGAAGCCACGACCTTAGTCGCTCAAACCCTGGGGGTAGAATACTCGAAAATTGTCGAACTGCTGCCGAACCAGGCTGCTTTGTGGGTGAGGGCGGGATACGGCTGGCAAGGGGGAACAGTCAAGCAGGCAACGGTGAGCGCCTTCAACAGGTCCCAAGCTGGCTACACTCTTAGGTGTAACGAGCCCGTGGTAGCGGAAGATTTGGGCATCGAAACCAGATTTACTCCTTCGGAGCTGCTGCACAAACATCGAGTAGTAAGCGGCATCAGCGCTATAATTCAAGGCAAAGAAAAACCTTTTGGCGTGTTGAGCGCCCATAGCAAGAGGCATCGAAAGTTCAACCCCGACGATGTGAATTTTCTCCAGGCAGTGGCGAACGTTATGGCAATGGCGATCGAACGCCAGCAAGCCGAGATGGAATTAAACCGCTTTTTCAATCTCTCCCTGGATTTGCTTTGTATTATCCGACTTGATGGTTGTTTTGCGCGGATCAATCCTCGGTTTGAATCCACCTTGGGCTATACAAAAGAAGAGTTCTTAAAAAGATCGAGCTTTGATTTCATTCATCCAGAAGATGTGGAGGCAAGCAAAGCAGATTTGTTAAAGCTACAAGCCGGAATTCCCACCTTTAATTTGGAAAATCGCTACAGGTGCGCCGACGGTTCTTATCGTTGGTTGGCCTGGACGGCCATTCCTTCCGAGACAGAGGATAGAATTTATGCGGTAGCTCGCGATATTACCGATCGCAAAAAAGCAGAGGCAGCGTTGCGGGAGTCAGAAGAACTGCATCGCGTCGTTCTCGGCACCATTTCCGATGCCGTATTCATTACCGATAGCGACGGCGCGTTTACCTTTGTTTGTCCCAACGTTTACAGCATTTTCGGTTACTCCCGCGCCGAAGTTGTGCAGTTGGGGAGCATTAAAAAGATACTCGGGGATAATCTCTTCGATGTAGAGCTGCTGGAAACCTGCGGCGAAATTGCTAATATCGAGCGGGAGATAGTCGATAAATTGGATCGCAAGCACTTTTTGTGGATTAACGTCAAAAAAGTTAACATCAAAGGAGGGACCGTGCTTTATTGCTGTCGGGATATCAGCGATCGCAAGCAAGCAGAAGCCGCCCTGAGAAATTCCGAAGCTAAATTGCGATCGGTGGTAGAAAACGCTCCGAGTTTTATCGTGATGGTCGATCGCCAACACAGGATGCAGTTTCTCAATCGGCTCGTACCCGGCTGTTCCGAAAAACAAGTCATCGGTAAACCCCTCGACGAGTACACGGCCCCAGAAAGTCAAGAGATGCAGCGGGCTGCCTTGGAGCGAGTGTTCGAGAAGGGAGAGCCTGTCAGTTTTGAATCTATAGGCACTGGAGCCAATCGGGCCAGGGCCAATTACGAAGTGCGGATAGCGCCCATTTGGCAAGGGCGGGAAGTAGAGGCTGCAGTGGTAATTGCTACGGATATCAGCGATCGCAAGCGGGCAGAAAAAGCTCTGGCCCAGCGGGAGCGCTATTTAACTGCTATAGTGGAAATTCAGCAGGGGTTATTAAGGGTTAATTCTCAAGAAAACCCGATCGCGGGAATACTCGAACCCTTGGGGCGAGCTTCCGGCGCGAGTCGGGTTTTTATGTTCGAGAAACATCCCCAAATAGATGCCCTGGCCACTGGGGGGAAAAACAAGGAGGGCTTGCTAGTCAGCCAAACTGCCGAGTGGCGCGCCCCGGGAATTAGTTCGACTCTGAGGATGCTTCAGAATTTACCTTTAGATAGGATTTTAGCTAGTGCCGCTTGCCGGTTAGCAATGGGGCAAGTGGTAGCAAGAAGCTTGGGGCAACTGCCCCCCCCACAGCGCGAATTTCTCAAACTTTTAAGCGTGCGATCGCTCCTAATTTTGCCCTGCCTCGTTAAGGGACAGTTCTACGGTTGTATCGGTTTGGCCGACTGCGTTGAAGAACGAATCTGGGAACCACTAGAAATTGAATTGTTGCGCTCGGCAGTGGCGGCAGTCTCCCTGGCGGTGGAACGCCAACAAGCAGAACTTGCCCTGCAAGAATTGAACGAGGAATTGGAAGTGAGAGTCGAAGAAAGGACTGTAGCCCTGCAAGATAGCAACAGACAATTGCTGCGGGAAATTGCCGAACGGACTCAGATAGAAACTGCCTTGCGACAAAGCGAGGCGATTTTCCGCCTGTTCGTAGAACACGCTCCGGCTGCGGTGGCGATGTTCGATCGCCAGATGCGTTATTTAGCTGTCAGTCGCCGCTGGTTATCTGATTACGATCTCGAAGAAGGCCAGCTCGTCGGTCGCTCTCACTACGAATTTTTCCCCGAGATTTCTCCACGTTGGACAGATATCTATCGGCGTTGTTTGGCAGGGGCGATCGAAACTTGCGAGGAGGATCGGTTCCAGCGTGTCAATGGCAATCTAGAATGGATAAAATGGGAAGTTCGCCCCTGGCACGATCCCAATGGCGACATCGGCGGTATTGTGATGTTTACTGAAATTATTAGCCATCGCAAACAAGCGGAGGCGGAACTGAAAATCCGCGCCCGCCAACAAGCTATTGTGGCTGCCTTGGGCGAGGCGGCTCTTTCGGGTACGGAGCTTTATGCTTTAACTGCAGAAGCAGTCGTAGGCGTTGCTGCCGGTTTAAATGTTGATTATTGCAAGATTTTAGAATTTGTCTCGCCCACGCTGACGCTGCTAACCCTCGCCATTCGCGGCGCGGACGAAAATTATGTTATCCTCCAAAGGGATGCGATCGCTCCTCGCCCCGTGCGCCAACCGCCTACTTTGGCTCCTCAATTGCGCAGTTACTCTACTATCCGAGGTTTGAATGTGGCCATTCAGGGAAAAAATACCTGTTTTGGTCTTTTGGGTGCTTATAGCAATACCAAATCTAGTTTTTCTGAGGATGACACTCACTTTTTGCAAAGCGTCGGTAACGTTCTCGCTGCCGCTATCGATCGCAAGCTGGCAGAAGAAGCTCTCCAAGCTGCTAAGGAACAACTGCAAGCTGTTTTGGATGCGGTCCCCGGTTTTGTTTCTTGGGCGGGCACGGATCTCCGATATCTCGGCGCTAACCAACATTTGGCGGAAGCATTTAATTTAACGCCAGAAGCTTTTATCGGTCGAAAGCTGGGTTTTATCCCGGGCAAGCATCAATTTGCTCGGTTTATGGCTCGGTTTCTGAGCGATCGCGATACCTTTACCGCTGAAGCTACTGTGGAAATATCTATTAACAAAGTTCTTCGCACTTATTTGATTGTAGCGCAAAAATACCAACAAGGTAGCGCTGCGGTTTCCGTGGGCATTGATATAAGCGATCGCAAGCAAGCGGAGGTACAACTAAAAGCATCCCTCAAAGAAAAAGAACTCCTCCTCAAAGAAATTCACCATCGAGTGAAAAACAACTTATTAGTAGTATCAAACCTGCTCGAATTTCAAGGGGACTATGCTGAGGATTCAGAGGTGATTAAAGTTCTTGAAGATAGCCAGCATCGAATTAACTCAATGGCATTAATTCACGAAAAATTATATCGCTCTGCGGATCTAGACAAAATTAATTTTGGCGATTATTTAGAAGACTTGGCAGATAATCTATTTCAATCTTACAATATCAACGAAAGTCGCATCCAGTTTGAGTTCGAGATCGAACCAATTTTATTAAACGTGGAAACCGCTAATCCTTGCGGTTTAATCGTGAACGAATTATTATCAAATACTCTCAAACACGCTTTCCCCGAAGGCAGACACGGTAAAGTATCTCTGATACTTCATCGAGATGCTAATTCTCGCATAACTTTAATTGTCAGAGATAATGGTATTGGTTTCCCTCAAAACTTAGATTTTCATAACCTGGAATCTTTGGGCATGGAATTAGTCTGTACTTTAACCGAACAGTTAGAAGGAACTCTAGAACTAGAACCAATTCCGGGGACTTCTTTTAAGTTGACTTTCTCCGAACTTAAGTATCAACATCGCTTGTCTGGTGAGGATGAAGATTAATGGTATTTTGTTTTTTTGCAAATCTGCTATAATAGCGGTGGAGCCAGACGACTATTATCGACAGAGGTTTTAACTGATGAACGAGGTAAAAATTTTAATCGTGGAAGACGAACTTATAATTGCTAAAGGCTTATCCCGCAAGTTGAAAAAATTAGGGTATGCCGGGCTCGATATCGTTTCTTCTGGGGAAGCTGCCCTAGAAAAAATTGCGGAAATTCAACCGGATCTAGTTTTAATGGATATTGTCATTAAAGGCAAAATGGATGGCATAGAAGCAGCGGTAAAAATACACGAACTTTATAACATCCCGGTAATTTATTTAACAGCTTACGCCGACGATAATACCTTAGAAAGAGCTAGGACGAGCGGTTCCTACGGCTACATTCTCAAACCTTATAAAGAAAGAGAATTACACGCTGCTATTAAAATGACACTGCAAAAACATCAAAAAGATCTTGAATTGCGACGTTCTTTAGCAGAAGCAGAAGCGATCGGCCAAGAAAAATCACGATATTTATCCCTGGCTTCTCACGATTTACGCAATCCCTTAACTACAATCATGATGTCTGCGGAACTTTTGGAAAAATACGATCGCAAGTTTAGCGAAGACAAAAAGTTAACTCTTCTCAAACGAATTAAAGCTGCTGCCAATAATATGAATCTTTTACTCGAAGATGTCTTGACTTTGAGCCAGACGGAGTCGGGTAAAATAACTTTAAATCCTAAACCTTTGGACCTGGTAGAATTTGCTCGCAATCTCTTAGAATTATTACAATGTAATTCCGGGGAAAGACACCATCTTATGTTTCAAAGTAAAGGAGATTTTTCCCAAGCTTGTTTGGATAAAAATTTACTGATTCATATTCTGACAAATTTACTCTCAAATGCCATTAAATATTCTCCAGAAGGAGGTAATATTAATTTGGAAGCGATCGGAGAACCGCAGCAAGTTACGTTCTACATCCGCGATGAAGGTATTGGTATGCCACCGGGTTATAAAGATAAACTTTTTCAACAGTTCGAACGAGGTTCTAATGTGGGTCAGATTAAAGGTACCGGACTGGGTTTATCTATCGTTAAGCGAGCGGTGGAACTTCATGGCGGGCAGATTAGCTTTGAGAGCGAAGAAGAACAGGGCACTATCGTTATTGTTACCCTGCCCTACGTTGAGGTAATAGGGAATGGCGAAGAAGGCAATTAACAATTGACAATTCCCTATTACCTAAAAGGAACGATTCTGGCGTTCAAACCGTTTCTTCTCAAGAGCAGCAAGAGTTGGTCTGCCTCGCCGCGATCGCGAAAGGCACCGGCCTGCATCACCGACTCCCCATCGAGATTCTTCTCAAAAGCATCGGGAACGATCGCCCGCAAGCGGTAAGTATCCCGACTGCCCCTGACGCTGACTACCACCCGATACCGCAATCCCAAAGCAACGGAACTGTTGCTAGAACTATAGCCCCGGTCGGGCAAAGAACTAGCAACTCCCCTTAGTTCTGGAGGAACATAACCGCCACTGCCGAGAGGAATATTGGGACCGGGAACCGGTAACAAACCCCCTGGGGCGGGGTTGTTTTCGGTTCTGGGGATATTATCGGGAGTTCTAGGCCATGCTAAAGGTCGGCTCGACTCCGGTTCCGGCACCGGTATTTCTATAGTCTGGGAACTAGGGGAGGCATCGCTTTTGCCCCAAATGCGCTGCCTCAACCTCTCCTCCCAACTAACATTTTCTGCCTCCGCCTCTGTCTGGGAGTTGCCGTTTTCGGGTGAAGGCACAGGAATTTCAATAGCATTGGCGGAGGAGGAAGAACCTGGGTTGCTATTGGGTACAATGAGTCTTTCCTCTCTGGCGATCGCTTCTCGATCTGGCGGGGAACTCGAACGTCGATTTTCCCCTACTATAGGAGAAACGGCTCTTGGTGGGGCAGCAGTTCCCGCTAAATCGAAAGTTCCGAAGAGGCGATTGTTGCCGAAAATATTGCCGTAAGCGGGGATTTTCCGATCGTTGGTGGCGTTGTGGAGGTCGTATCGACCGTTATTGCGGATCGTATTGCGACCCGGTTCGGAAGAATTACCCAGATCGGGGAAAGATTGAGCGATCGCCACGATACCATCTCTAGTATTTTGTTCGATATAATTTCCTCGAACTATCGGTCGCGCTTTACCTTGAATTAAAATCCCATCTTGGTTATAAATAATCCTGTTTCCCACCACCATCGGCGCGGCATTTTCGGCAACGTTAATGCCAAAACCGGTTTTTTGAAACAGATTATCGCGAATTTCGCCTTGAGAATTGCCGTAAACGGTAATTCCATTCGCCCCATTTTCCACGAAATTATTTTCTCGAACTATCGGCGCGCTGTTGCCAACAACGGAGATGCCGTCGTGGGTGTTGCCTGTAAAAGTATTTTTAACTACCACTGGGGAACTAGATTCGACCCACAAACCGTAACCTCTAGAATTAGGATTGGTTACGGTTACGCCGCTAACGATCGAACCCTTGGCAGCTAAGAGGGTTATATTTTGGCGAGCAAAAGTCGGACTGATATAGTCGCCGCCACCTCGAAGGATGACCTTTTCCCCCCGATCCAAAGGGTTGCCTTGAAGCGTCACGCCCGATCGGAGGATTAAAGGAAAAACTTCCCCCGTGGCGGTGCTGTAGGTTCCGGGTGCCAGTAAGATGACTGTATCGGGTTCGGCCTGTTTCAAGGCCTGAGTAATTGTTCTCAAGGGTGCCCTTTGAGTGCCATCTCCCGAGTCGTTGCCTCTAGAAGCGCTGACATAGAGCGTATTTTTTTGAGAGGGGTTTGGGCCACGGGGGGTTTGGGCCATCTCTGTCGGTGGTAGGGCGAAAACTGGCAGGGTAGGGCAGTAAGCCGCTAAAACGAGCGAACTAACTGCTAATAAAGAGGATAAATAAAGATTGGGGGCGAGGAGATGAGAAAAGGTACAGAATTTTTTTTGTTTGCAGATAATTTTTACCTTGTTTTTTTTCCACTCCTCAGTTCCCCCGTATTTCGCGAAACAAACGGGGTTTTGTCGGCTCACGGCTTGCCTCCGAGTCTTTGCGGTCAATTTTTCAATTATATACGGGTGGGTGTGCTACCTAAGACGGAAGTTTTTTCAGATTCGATGGTTTTACTCGGTAATTCCGGCTTGCGCCGGGTTTCTTACCCTTTTCCAGGCTCTCAAAAAACCGCTGTTAATGCTAAAATTTGCCTTTGTTTGCTGTCTCCATCGGCAAAGGGGCCGGATCCTAAGAATTGGAATCCTACCCAAATTATTCTCGATTAGTAGTATTAAAAGTCATAATAAATTTTATAGGATTGCTTTTATGGCCGATAAATTAAATTGGGAGAAAAACGTCCAGCCTGCGGTGCGTCGTATTTTGGATGCTAACTTGGACCGTGCCCGGGAGGGCTTGAGAATTATAGAAGAATGGTGTCGCTTTGGCCTGAACAATAGCAAACTGGCCAATGAATGCAAGCAGTTGCGACAGGAACTAGCTGCCTGGCATGGCCTAGAACTGCGAATGTCCAGGGATACTCCCGGGGATCCGGGGACAGAACTAACTCATCCCAAAGAGGAGGAGCGAAGGAGCGTGGATGAACTTCTGCAAGTTAATTTCTGTCGCGTGGAAGAGGCCCTGCGGGTGTTGGAAGAATATGGCAAGATTTACAATGCCCAAATGGGGGCAACTTTTAAGCAGATGCGCTATCGAGTTTACACCATCGAAAGCACTCTGTTGGCTTATAAGCGCATGCAAAAATTGCAACAGTCTTATTTGTATTTAATTACGTCTCCCTCTGAAAGGTTGCTGGCGACGGTAGAGGCCGCTTTGCAGGGGGGAGTTACTTTGGTCCAGTACCGGGACAAAACCGCAGACGATCTTACTAAACTGACTACGGCCCAACAGCTTTGTCAGCTTTGCCATCGCTACGGTGCGTTGTTTGTGGTCAACGATCGCCCGGATATCGCGATCGCTGTAGAAGCTGATGGCGTCCATTTGGGACAAAAAGATCTTCCGGTGGCCCTGGCCCGCCAAGTAATGGGCCCCCAGAGCATCGTGGGTCGTTCTACTACTAACAAACAAGAAATGCAGCGGGCCCTGGATGAGGGGTCAGATTATATCGGTGTAGGCCCGGTTTACGAAACTCCCACTAAGGCGGGTAAAGCGGCCGTTGGTTTGGAATATCTCCGTTACGTCGCCAAAAATTGTCCGGTGCCCTGGTTTGCTATTGGGGGCATCGATATGCAAAATTTTGATGATGTTTTGGCCGCAGGTGCCCAACGAGTAGCGGTAGTAAGGGCGATCGTGCAAGCGGAACAACCGACTTTAGTGACTCAATATTTTATTTCTCAATTGAACCGCTACCAACAACTTCTGGCTCAAAAAATTACTCCCGAACGTTCTAGTCTTCGTTCTTAAGTAATTAATAATTAATAATTAACAATTAATAATTAATAATTGCCGAACCTCAATCGAGGGTAAAAATTTTTGTTCGATTTATTCTGTTTAACTTCTGTTTAACTACTTATGTCAGACCTCGTTACGATAACTGTTAATGGAGATGTTCGTACAGTTTCCGCCCAAACTAAATTGCCCCAAATTTTAGAGGAAATGGGGTTAAACCCCCGTTTGCTCGCCGTGGAGTACAATGGTGAAATTCTCCACCGACAATTTTGGCAGGAAACTGAAGTTGTCGAGGGAGACAAGTTAGAGATAGTTACTATTGTCGGAGGTGGTTCTCGATCAAAAAACGGTTGATTTTAGGAAAGATGAGCTTTTTTTAGACTTTAAGCCCTAATTGTGAATTAAATGGAACTTTCTGACATCCCAATTATAGATAACCACGCTAATAACCTGCTGAAACCGGAGGCGATCGCTAAGTATCCCCTAGCGACGGCTTTTACGGAAGGGCGATCGCCGGAAATTATCGATCGCCACGCCCGCCACAGTTTCTCCTATCGCCGCAGCTTGCGCGACATCGCCGCCCTCTTGGAATGCTCTCCGGAAGAGTCGGCAATTTTAGCGAAGCGGAAAGAGCTAGGATGGCAACAATTAACTCAAATTTGTTTTAAGGCTGCCAAATTAGATGCTTTGCTTTTGGATGACGGGTTTCTCGCTTCGGATGTTTTGTCTTTGGAGTGGCATCAAAAGTTCGTACCGGTTCGCCGACTGTTGCGGGTAGAGGCGATCGCCGAGAGTCTGTTGCCCCAGGCTAAGGATTTTGAGACTTTTCGGGAGTTATTCCGCGCCGAAATAGATCCGCCACCGCCGGAGGTAGTGGCTTTTAAGAGTATTGCTGCCTATCGCAGCGGTTTAGATATCGAATTGGTAGCGCCGGAGGAGGCGGAGTTGAATTTTAATGCGATTAAGGAGACTATAGGAGACAAGCCGACCCGCTTGAACGATAAAACTTTAATCGATTTCGTGGTGACAACTACTTTGTTTGCGGCTGCGAAACACGGCATCCCGGTGCAGTTTCACACGGGTTTTGGGATTCCGGATTTGGATTTGCGTTTGGCTAATCCTCTCCACTTGCGCCCTCTCATTGAGGAAAATCGCTTCCGCAAGGCTAAGTTTGTGTTGCTCCACGCTTCTTATCCTTACACGCGGGAGGCGGGTTATTTGGGTTCGGTTTATCCTAATGTCTATTTGGATTTTGGTTTGGCGGCATCTTATGTAAGCGTTTCGGGGATGCGATCGCTTTTGGAAGAGCTTTTAGAGGTGACGCCTACTACTAAAATTATGTATTCCTCTGACGGTCATTTGATACCGGAGTTATATTATTTGGGTGCGAAGTGGGGTCGGGAAGTGTTAGGGCAGGTATTGGAGGGTGCGGTAGCGGATGGAGATTTGACTGCGAGGGAGGCCGATGAGGTAGCGATCGCGATTTTATGGGAAAACGCCCGCGAGCTTTACGACTTAGATTTTTTGTATTAACGCCTATATTTACCGTAGTAGTGCAGCACAGTTAAAATGGTGGGTAAAAATATTAACGCTTTTTGTCAATTGTCAATTGTCAATTGTTAATTGCGCCTTGTTTACCATTGACAATTAACAATTAACGATTGACTCATAGCATCAAGAAAATTACCCACACTTTTAACTGTGTTGCTCTAGTAGGGTGCGCACCGCGCACCAGCAATTGCTTTGTAAGGAAAAAGGCGATGTTGCATCCGCAACGCTGCGCGATCGCCCCTAAAACGCGGTTTGTTTTTGGTGGGGCGATCGCGATTATTTTAGTTTTTCTTGACAACTAGCCTTTCCTACTGTTAAGCTAAAAGAGATGATTTATATTGTCGAATTATGAACAAAATCGTAACTGCTGTATTTGATGGTGAAGTTTTACAACCGGATACTCCCCTGGAACTGGAACCAGACAGGAGTTATGCGATCGCTATTGAGGTCGAAGCTGTTCCCTCTCGACATATTACCGTTTCTCCCGAGGTTCGTTTTGGCAAGCCATGTATTGCTGGGACTCGCATTGCTGTAGAAGATGTTGCAGTGGCATATCTGCATCAGGGAGAGTCTTTAGAAAAAATTGCTCTTGATTACGATTTGTCTTTGGCATCAGTTTATGCGGCGATCGCTTATTACTACGATAACCAAGAAGAAATCGATCGCCGTCGGGCTGAAGGTAAGGCTTTTGGCGAAGAGTTTAAGCGTAAAAATCCTTCTTTGTTGCAGGAAAAATTGACGACAATCTCTAGTTTGTGAAATTCCATCTATGAGAGAAATTCTCTTTTACAAAACTAATTCTTAACGTTGCCCCGGGGAAGATTTTATCGATTCTTTGTCGGGGAAACAAGCTCAAAAAGTGCTTTGGGTGTTTCGCTTAATTGAGGAGCTCGATTCTGTCCCCAGTAAGTATTTTAAAAAATTAGTGAATACTCAGGATATTTGGGAAGTAAGAGTAGGATTTGGTAACGATATTTTTCGTTTTCTAGGTTTTTTTGACAACGAACAGTTAATTATTTTAACTAATGGGTTTGCCAAAAAAACACAAAAAACTCCCGTTGGAGAAATTGAGTTAGCCGAAAGGCGAAAACAAGATTATTTAAGTAGGAGGCAAAATGATGAGTGATGTCGAAAAATATATTGAGAAGCGCAAGGAAATTGATGCTGAATTTGCTGGAGAATTTGAGTCGGGATATGCCAGTTTTAAAATTGGGGTAATTTTAGAACGGGCAAGGGAAGAAACTGGCATGACAATAGAAGAGTTAGCGCGTCGGTTGAACTGGAATAAGTCTATCATTTCCCAAATAGAAAATAATAGCTCTGATGTTAGCATTTCTACTCTGGAAAGGTATGCCCAAGAGTTAGGTAAAAAACTTTATCTGGAAATTAGATAAGTTTTTGGGGGCGATCGCTCAGTTCGTAGTAACGACTTTAGTCGTATAGATTTAGTAGTAGGTTCCAAGAGTTAGGTTAGCTGCGGATGTTGAAGGGACGAGTGCGGATGGGTTATTGGTGGGGGCGAAGGCTGCGCGAACGCCCCTTAAACGCGGTTGGTTTTGGTGGGGCGATCGCTCCTGCCTTGTTTAATCTTCTATATCTGCAAGCATCCAGATATCTATACCAGGACTGGGATGGCGTAAAGCAGTATCGTTAGTCAGGAAAACCGTGCATCCTGCTTCTATGGCAGTTGCCAGATGCAAGGCATCTACTAAACCTAAGTTACTGCTTCCTCTTAAGCTTGCTGCTGTAATTACCGTTGCTCTGGTAATACTGCAAA
>CAZUCT010000086.1:0-24869 GCA_964619285.1 uncultured bacterium
CTGGGTTTTTCCAAAAAACCGGGTTTCTGGGTTTTTCCAAAAAACCGGGTTTCTGGGTTTTTCCAAAAAACCGGGTTTCTGGGTTTTTCCAAAAAACCGGGTTTCTGGGTTTTTCCAAAAAACCGGGTTTCTTAATTCAATTAGTTAGCAGCGGCCACTGCTTCTTTTTCCGTTTTCTTGTCCTTGCCGCTCATTTCGATTAACTCTACTTTATAACCGTTTGGGTCTTCCACGAAAGCAATAACAGTGGTTCCGTGTTTCATGGGGCCCGGTTCCCGGGTGACTTTGCCGCCTCGGGCCTTAATTTCGTCGCAGGTTTTGTAAATGTCTGCTACACCAAGGGCGATGTGGCCAAAAGCATTGCCCATTTCATATTCCTCGACGCCCCAATTGTAGGTCAGTTCGATTACGGTGTTGTCGGACTCGTCGCCATAGCCGACAAAGGCGAGAGTAAATTCGCCGCCTGGGTAGTCTTTTTGGCGCAATAGCTTCATGCCCAGGATGTCGCAGTAGAATTTGAGGGACTCTTCGAGGTTTTTGACTCGAATCATCGTATGTAGCATTCGCATGGCCAACTCCTAATGGTTTACAGCATTCTTTGGTTATTGTGGAGTATTTTTGCTGCTAATGGGTAATTGTCAATTGTCAATTGTCAATTGTTAATTGTTAATTGTTAATTGGCCATTTAGAAGCCCGACGAAGATGTTGGGTTCCACTTCGTTGCACCCAACCTACTCGGTTAAGAAACAAAAAATAAGAAACAAAAAATAAGAAACAAAAAACCCGGTTTCACAAATCAGAAACCGGGTTTTTGTTTTTTGGGGGGGGCTTACGGGACTGACGGGGCTCGAACCCGCAACTTCCGCCGTGACAGGGCGGTGCTCTGACCAATTGAACTACAGTCCCTTATTAGTAGTGTCTCTTTCGGAGCCATTTACTATTGTGCATCCTCTTTCGGGATTTGTCAAGGGTATTTGAAAATTTTTTTTTAAGAGGATATTAAGAAAAGTCCGCGCCTGCTAAAAACTATGTTTCTAAATTGTTGGGGCGCTGGCAATGATTTGGCTTTTCTCCAGCTTTGAGACTGGTAAGAGGGCCAGTTTTATCTAAAATCTAAAGCTTAAAGGCTAAAAATTGGGTCACTTGGAGGAAGTTAAAGTTATTATCGCTGACTAGGACCAGAGATGGCCTGCCATCGGCCAGGATAGGGCCAAAAGTCATGCCTTCGATATTATCTAAGGTAATGCCCAAGTTATTTAAGTCCAGAAGGAGTTTTTTGCGAACGGGAACAATTTGGGCCATGCCTTGCTGGAGGTTATCGATGTCTTTGATATTTGTTGCTCCCTCCAGAGAGATTTCAAATAGTTTAATAAAATTACCAGGTCCGACGGAAAAAGAACGCTCCAAACTGAGAAGGTGGCGATCGCTTAAGGCTAAAAGTTCCACTAAACCATTAGTCATAAAACCTCCTTCGCTGGTGGAGGCGGCGGCGACGGGCTCGGTTAGATAAAGATACTCTTCTTGAGGTTGGTAATTATTCAAATCGTATCGCCTAATTCGAACGGGAGTTCCCGCAGTTAAAGTTGCTTCTTTTCCATCTTGAAATAAAGCATTTTCGGTGGCGGCGAAGAGAGATTTTTTATCGGGGGTTACGGTGACACTTTCTAGTGATAAGTTATTTCTAATGCCGCTGTTTGGTTTGATTAAAATTTTATCTGGTAAGGGGAAACTTCGGAGGTATTTACCATTTAAAGAAAACTCTTTAATGAAAGGTTGAATTTGACGGATAACATCTCCTTCGGAACAGATAAATAAAGAATTGCCTGTAAATGCTATTCCTTCCGGATCGAGGCTTAATTCTGGGAAGGGTTTGCCGCTTTCATCTAAGAGAGTCGTAACGTTGATAAAAGCGATTTCTTTTTCTGAGAAGTAATTTTTTGAAAGGTCGATTTTGAGGGTGTAAAATCTTGCTGGTGCTTTGCTGCTGCGGTCGTCGGAGATGGCGTAATAAATTTGTTGTTCGGGATTGTAAGTAATGCCTGAGAGGCCGCCGACTTGGGTATTTTTGAAGGTAAAATCGACACCGAATAAGCCTTGACCTAAGAAAAAAGGGAAGTGGGCGGTAGAGGCGATCGCTAGCATATTGGTTAGAATTGCTGCGATAATTCCTAACAACAAAGTTAGAATTAGTTTGGAAAAAAAACGAATTTTTCGCACGGTCATAGTTAATTATTAATTGTAATTTTTTCAAGATTGCTCGACCATTAACAATTAGCAATTAGCAATTAGCAAAAATCATTGAATTGTAGGTTCGCTTCAAAATCTAGCTGCACCCTTTGTTAATTATTAAGAAAATTTTCCAACCATTGTTTAACGGAATAAGTGGCGTAACAATCATCTTCATTGTAACGAACGATGGCATCTAATACGGAGCGATCGCCTGTTTTTAACCATTCTTCGTACCAGCAAACAGATTGAGCGCCGCTAGCATTTTCATCCCGCCACTGAAAACCGAGCCAACGAGCGATATGTTTGAGAGCGTAACTTTCTACTGGGAGAGTGGCGGTTTCTTTTATTAACTTATGAACGTCAACGCATCTTTTCAGTAAAGGTTGCCAGAGATAGGAAGGGGTATGATAAACTTTAGCCAAACGTTTAATTGTTTGGGTTTCGTATTCGCAAAAATGATAAATTGGGGCGATGGGATATTGCCAAAATAATTTTAATAATTCTTGCCAAATAGCTTCTTCTTCTTCTGGTTTTTCTGCTAGCATTACTTTAAATTCTTGAGTATTTTTACGATTATCTGCTATTAAGACTCCGTGTAAATAATCTAAATTGTTTTCCGGTTGGGCTTCGATATCGAAATAAAGTTCTACTGGGGCAGAAATTAAGTTAGGTAATTGGTAACGGGTAAGAGGTAAAGGTTCGGGAAAATTAGCTAATTCTCTTTGTTTAACGGTTAAGTCCCAACTGAGAAAAGGTCGATTTTCAAGTACGGATTTAGCTTGTAAAATTACTTGTTGGGCCACGGTATCGGCGAACTCCGGGTAAATAGCTAAAACTTCTGGTTTGATATTAGCCAGAGAATCTAAAGAAGTCAAATTAAGACTTTTTAAGATAAGATAACGACTGGGGGTTACTCCCGGAATTAGAGAAAGATGTTGTCGAGAAGAAGCGAGGGCATGACAGCTACTATACCAAGTACAAAGACTGCATTTTTGCCGAGAAATAAAAACTTCTGGTTCTTGTTTGGAAGCTAGCATTTCGATTATTTCGGAAACGGCAGCTTCCATTTGAGGCCGTCGTAGTTCCAGGTTAACGGCAAAGGGGTTTTTGCGGCGGAAAATCAGCCAGGCGGTATCGGGCCGGGTTTCTTGGACGGAGGCTAAGATTCGAGCGTGAAAAGCGGCCACTAATTGATATTCAAGCTTGGGCCGCTTGCCGAGTTTGAGGTCTGCGGGAATGTAAGACCAATCTCCCAACCGGGAGGGTTTGGGTTGTTTGACGAGCAAGCGGGGCCTGCTAATGAGGGTGAGGGGTTCGCCTTGGGGGGAGAGGTAGGGCATCTGGAGGATGCCCCGATAAAGGAGCTCGACCCCTTGCTGCATTAAGGTTAAAGTAGCTTCTGCCCCTGCGTTCCAATCTCCGCGAGGATAGTCTGGTTTGTGATAGATTTGGTTTTCTAAAAAACTGGAATCAAAAGCTAAACTATCTTCTATGAGTTTGAGGAGAAAATCGCTTTTGGGGTCTTGTTGGAGGCGATCGCCATAAGCTTCTAAAAAGGTTTGTCGCTGGCAGCGTTGATAAGAAAGTAGTTGTGTATCTGTTAAAAACATTGAGGAATGGAAGATTGCTAATTGCTAATTGCTAATTGCTAATTGCTAATTGTCTATTGTCTATTGTCTATTGTTAATATTTAATTGCTAATTGTTAATTAGACCTCTTGCAAAAGTCAAAGTAAAATCTTTTTTAGTGTCTTTTTTCTCAAAATTTCTTAAATGCATGCCTCTTGCCTTTTGCCTTTGGCCTACCACTGCGGCGAAGTCTATTGCTTCCCCATTCCCGATTCCCCATTTCCAAATCTAAAAAATGTCATTAAATAAAAGAAAACAAAATTTAACAAGTCGGCTGACGGTATTTTATATTGCCGGACTGAGCGCTATTGCTGGCATTTTTATGATAGAGCAGGTTTTGGTGGAGCGATCGCTCGAATACCAATTTACTAGCTCCCGAGTCATCAACATTGCTGGCAGGCAGCGAATGTTAAGTCAGAGACTCAGCAAGGCAGCGTTGGCCCTAAAATTTCAAACCGATCCCAATAAGCTAGAGGAACGAGAAGAGGAGCTGCGGAAGGTGGTCCAATTATTTCAAAAGTCCCACGAAGGTTTGCAATATGGGGATGAGGAATTGGGACTGCCTGCCAATAATAACAGTCCCGCAGTTCAAAAGATGTTTGTCGAGATGGAAGAGGACTATCAACCGATAATTGAGGCCAGTCGAGAATTGCTGGTTCGGTTGGAGGAGGGTTCTAGTAATGGGGATATTTCGGCCTTGGTAGAAAAAATACTCGCCCGGGAGGGCTCTTTCCTGGAGCAAATGAACGAGATTGTCTTTCAATACGATCGCGAGTCCCAAGAGCAGGTAGTCCGAACTACAACTATCGAACAAATCTTGTTTGCTATTGCTTTGTTAGTATTGTTAGGAGAAGGGATATTAGTATTTCGACCGGCGGTGCGACGGCTGGAAGTATATATTGGGGAATTGGCAAAGTCCCAGGAGAAAACTGCCCGAGTGGCGGCGGAATTAGAAAGCAAAAATCGGGTTCTCGATGTAGCGCTTCAGGAAATGCAGTCGGTCACGCGGATGAAATCGGAGTTTTTGGCTAATATGAGCCACGAAATTAGAACGCCGATGAACGGAGTTATCGGCATGACGGATTTGCTGCAGGATACGGAGTTGCAGGATAATCAACGAGATTTTGTGGAAACTATCCGCAGCAGCGGGGAAGCGTTGCTGACGATTATTAACGATATTTTAGATATTTCCAAAATCGAGGCAAATAAATTGGAGTTGGAAGCTCAACCGTTTAACCTTCGCGATTGTATAGAAGCTTGTTTGGATTTATTGGCTCCCAAGGCGGCAGAAAAGGGAATCGAATTTGCTTGCGTTTTTGGGGCGGAAACTCCCGAAACTATTGTCGGCGACGTGACTCGCCTGCGACAAATTTTAGTCAATCTTCTGAGTAATGGGGTTAAATTTACGGAGGCGGGGGAGGTGGTAGTTAAGGTTGCTTCTCGGAAAGTTCCCGAAGAAGCAGAACTTTATGAAATTCATTTTGCCGTGAGGGATACCGGTATTGGCATCTCTCCAGAAGGAATGGAGCGATTGTTTGCTTCGTTTTCTCAAGTGGATGCTTCTACTACGCGAAAATATGGCGGTACTGGTTTGGGGCTGGCTATTAGCAAGCGTTTGTGCGAGCTGATGGGGGGAAGGATGTGGGTGGAAAGCGGCGATCGTATTGCTGGAGAACCCCCCCAAGAGCAAGGAAGGGAGAAGGAAAAGGAAAAGGAAAAGGAGAAGGAGAAGGAGAAGGAAAAGGAAAAGGAGAAGGAGAAGGAGAAGGAAAGACAGGGCGGTTCTATTTTTCATTTTACGATCCTGGCGACGGCAGGTGTTCCTCAGCCGCGAGCTTTTTCAACTCCCGAACCAGTATTGAGGGGTAAAAGGATGTTAATTGTTGACGATAATCCTACTAATAGGTTAATTGTGCGGCTGCAAGGGCAGCGGTGGGAGATGGGGAGCGTTGATGTAGCTGGCGGCAGGGAAGCTTTGGAGTTGCTGGGGCAGGGGGAGGATTTCGATGTGGCAATTTTGGACCAGCAGATGCCGGAGATGGATGGTGTTGCTTTGGCTTCGGAAATTCGCAGGTATCGAGATAGTAACGCTCTGCCACTGGTGATGCTGACTTCTGTGGGGTGTCCCGTCGGGGAGGGGAGGGAAATTTTGGCTGCTTGTTTGAATAAGCCGGTTAAGCCTTCTCAACTTTACGATGTTTTGATGAAGATTTTTGCCGATCGCTCTCAGGAAGCAAAAATTAAGTCGGTACCGAAGGGCAATATCGATACTAAGCTTGCCGATCGCTGGCCGTTGCGGATTTTGATGGTGGAGGATAATGCGGTAAATCAAAAGGTGGCGCAGTCGATTTTGAGACGCATGGGCTATCGGGCTGACGTGGCGGGTAACGGGGCGGAAGCGTTGGAGGCTTTGGAGAGGGCTGGTTACGATGTGGTGTTGATGGACGTGCAGATGCCTGTGATGGGAGGGTTGGAGGCGACGGAGCGCATTCGCTCTCGATACGGTAGGGGGCCCGATGCTCGACCTGTTATTATTGCGATGACGGCGGGGGCGATGGGGGGCGATCGCGATCGCTGTCTGGAGGCGGGGATGAACGATTATGTTAGCAAACCGATTAAGGTGGAACGCTTGCAGGATGCTTTGAGGCGTTGGGGGGAGGTGGTTGGTGGCACGACGGTTTCTTCTCCAAGGGGCGATCGGGTTAATTTGGAGGTGCTGCGACAAATGGGAGAAACTTTTAAAAGTCAGGGAGGTGCGGAGTTGGTGGCGGATTTAATTGAGATATTTTGTGAAGATGCTCCCAAAGCCCTAGTTAAGATGCGAGAAGGGATAGCTACGGGAAGGATAGATGAAGTACAATTTGCGGCTCATTCTCTGAAGGGTAACAGTCGCACTATGGGGGCTAATTTTCTGGGGGATATTTGTGCGGAGTTGGAGTTAAAGCTTAAGAACGGTTCTTTGGAGGGTGCTGAGAAATGTGTCGAAGAATTGGAGCGAGAGTTTAATCTGGTACGGCAAGAGCTCGAGCAATTAACAATTAACAATTAATAATTGAGTTTGAAGCGTCGAGGTAAAAATTTATGGTAAAATAATCCTCGACCCAAGATTTTAATCGAACATGAATCAGAATAGTTCCAATTTGTCAAGTCACAGAGGAAAATTTCCTGCTTTAGCTAATAAGGCTTATTTTAATTATGGCGGTCAGGGCCCCTTACCTCAAATAGCTTTGGATGCTATTTATAAGTCTTTTCAAAAAATCCAAAGGGACGGGCCTTTTTCGGGTAAAATCTGGCCTTTTGTACAAGCAGAAATGGATTTGACGCGAGGGGCGATCGCTTCTGAATTAAATGTCTCCCCAGAAACAATTACTCTGACGGAAGATGTAACTGTCGGTTGCAATATTCCTCTCTGGGGCATTGACTGGCAACCGGGGGATGAGATTTTACTTTCGGATTGCGAACATCCGGGAATTATTGCTGCTATTGAAGAAATTCAACGCCGATTTAAGATAGAGGTTTCGGTTTTTCCTTTGATGGTAACTTTGAACGAAGGCGACCCGGTGGAGATAATAAAAAAACATTTAAAACCTCAGACAAAACTATTAGCAATCAGTCATATTTTGTGGAATACGGGTCAAGTTTTGCCTTTGGCGGAGATTGTGAAGGTATGCCGCGAACGAGAGGATAAACCGGTGAAAGTCTTAGTGGATGCGGCTCAGTCGGTAGGAGTTTTGCCTTTGAATTTGACGGAAAACGGAGTTGATTTTTATGCTTTTACGGGGCATAAATGGTTGTGCGGGCCGGAGGGATTGGGGGCGCTTTACGTCAGTCCTGAAGCTGAAAAAGAATTAAGCCCTACTTTTATCGGGTGGCGGGGAATAACTATGAATAAAAACGGCAAACCGACGGGTTTTAAATCGGGTGGAGAAAAATATGAAATTGCTACTTCAGCTATTCCTTTATATGCGGGTTTGCGGGAGGCGATCGCTCTTCATAATTCCTGGGGCACTGCGGAGGAACGTTACGAGAAAATTAAGGAATTAAGCGCTTGTCTTTGGCAGGGTTTGGCAGAAATTAGTCATGTTAATTGTTTGCGCAAAACTCCTCCAGAAGCGGGTTTAGTTTCTTTTACTTTAACTAATGGCAAGTCTCATAAAGAGTTAGTTAATTTTTTAGAAACTCGGGAAATTATGGTGCGGACTATTCTGGATCCCGACTGCGTGAGGGCATCGGTTCATTATCTTACTTCTGAGTCGGAAATCGAGGGATTAATTGCTGGAGTTAAAGAATTTAGTTGAAAATTATTTGCATATGGGGTACAATTAAAGTAAGGTATCCCAGAAACCCGGTTTTTCTAAAAAACTGGGTTTTTTGGCCGGTTCTCTAGAAACCCGGTTTTTCTAACAATACCTTCGCCAAAATAAAAAAATACCATTCGTAGGTTGTGCGTACCGAAGTGGAACCCAACAAATACGTCGGGTTCCACGGAGGTCCGCACGACCTACAAGAAAATGGCGAAGGTATTCTCTAAAAAACCGGGTTTCTTGGCCGGTTCTCTAGAAACCCGGTTTTTCTAAAAAACTGGGTTTTTTGGCCGATGTTGTTTAGCGAGTAAAAAAACCAATGGGAAGCGAAAGAATTGTTTTATTATCGAAGAGAGAGATAGATAAGATGCGGCGGGCCGGACGGACTGCGGCGGCGTTGTTACACTATCTGGGAGAGTTTGTCAAGCCTGGAGTTACTACTGCGGAACTGGACGAGATAGCCGAAAGTTGGACCAAAGAAAGGGGATATCGTAGCGCTCCTCTGGGGTATCACGGTTTCCCTAAATCTATATGTACTAGCGTAAATAATGTGATTTGTCACGGAATCCCTAACAAAAAACAGGCTTTAAAAGACGGAGATATTATCAACATTGACGTAACGCCGGTGGTGGATGGCTATCACGGCGATACTTCCAAAACGTTTTTCGTGGGCGAACCGTCTCCACTGGCGAGGAGGTTAGTAGAAGTGACGGAGAAATGTCTCTATCTCGCGATCGACGAGGTGAAACCGGGAAACCGCATCGGGGATATTGGGGCCGCCATTCAGGAGTACGCCGAATCTCAGGGTTTTTCGGTGGTTCGAGATTTTGTCGGTCACGGCGTGAGTAATGTTTTCCACACCGCGCCCCAGGTGCCTCACTTTGGGACTCGGGACAAGGGCAAGCGTTTGCGGCCTGGGATGGTGTTTACGATCGAACCGATGATTAATGAGGGGGGGCACGAGGCGTTGGTGCTTGAGGACGAGTGGACGGCGGTGACGGTGGATGGCGGTCTCTCGGCCCAGTTCGAGCATACTGTTGCTGTGACTGCTGATGGGGTGGAGATTATGACTGTGTATGAGGGAGACGATTTTTAAGGAGAGTTGGGAATTGGGGGATGTAGGGATAAGCGATCGTTCTGCGTTCCTCGTTCCCCGTTCCTTCCCCAGTAAGTCGAATAAATTTTAAAGTGGAACCCTCATTGATTATCGTTAGGTTTAATCGAAAAATCTATTAACCATTTGAGCTTAGATTTGTCTCCATTAATATAAGCGGCTATGATTTCTGCAACTTCGGTAGCTTTAGCAATGGGCAACACATAATCAAACACTCGCGCCATCGCTTTTAATGTTTGACTCGTCCAGTCGCCATCTATTACTAAAACGGCGAGTAACTCTTTATTTTTTCCTTTCCAGTTGATAGCTGAAAACATTTTATCTTTGGCATATAAAGATGCGTGTCTGGAAGATGATTTTCTGACTTCTATAAAAGCTTGAGGAGAGCGATCGTCGGGAATAACAAAATCAGCCCGAAAGTTATAAATTACTCCCTCAATAGGTTGAGACTCGGACTCACTTTTATAAGGTACGCCAGCTCTATCGAGGGCGTTGGCAACCAAACTTTCGAGAAAAACTCGCCCCACTAAATCTCGGACTATTCCTTCTAAAGTGGGCTCGACGCTTTGTAATATTTGCGAACGATCTACAGTTTGACTGGTAATTTTTTCGCGTAAAATTTGAGCTAGTTTTTGAGAGGCAGGCTTTGAAATTGTCTTATCGGAAACGTTTCCTATTTGTTTTTTTAATGCGGCTTTACTGGAGGCATTTATTAAACGCTGAAAGATGGGCAGCATATAAGGATGAGATTGGATATATTCTGCTTTAAATTCTGAGAATTGACTGGTGTCTTTTTCCAAGTCATTTAACCAGATTTCAACCGTGTTTCTTAACAGTCGATAAACGCCGTTTGTTATCGCTCTTTCCGTATCAAAAGGAATAGCTTGGACTCGCTGCCATTCTGCAACAATTTCTTCGGCAGTGGCAGATATTGGCTCTAGGGAACTGTTAATACCGCCTAAAATTACTATTTTTTCTTCCACTTCTCCAAGGTGTTGCGGTTGAAGTAAATTAAATCCAGAAGTTCGACGGCTTAAGTCTAAATAGATTTTTATATAACGAGCGATCGCTTCTGTCGCTAAATCGTATAAACTTTTATTTTCTACAGACATATTTGCAATCCTTCCAGTACAATTGTTGTTGATTTTTATTGTTGATTTTTACAGTCTAATTGCTCTAATCTCAAATTCTCCGAGACCTTGTTTAGAACCATCTCTTTTAGCAAGTTTCCAGCGCTGGCCTCGACTTCTCAGCAATTTTATTTCTCTTACCTCAAACCCGCTTTCTTTCATTAACTTTCCCAGGAGTTCTTCGGTGGGAATATGAATCCCATACAAAGCCGCATTTGCTACTACTAAATGTAAATAACTGCCCGGTTTTAAAACTCTTCTTAATTCTCTAATCACAGACTGCATTTGAGCAAAATAAGGATAAACTAGCAAATAGTAATCTTTTTTTCCCGCCCTAATGTTCTTTTGTTCTTTTAGCTGTTCGATAATAGGAAAAACTAAAGAACAAAAGCTCGGAGATAATCTGCGAGAAAATTCAATTTGGTTGCGTTTTAATTCAGTTGGGGCAGTGGTAGTATTAACAATTAATTGACGGCGCACTCGTTCCGTAATTTCTCGCCAGGAGCCAGCATAACGCCAAAAATATAATTCCATGCGAGTCATTTCGGCAAAATCAAAGTTATTTAAGTAGGGAGGAGATGTCACGCAAAGAGAACAACTTTCATCCTCCACCGCCAACATTTTCTCGGAACTAATTGGATAAATTTTGGCTTTATAATTAATACTATTACCTAAAAAACAGATGTCGTTTTTGATTTCATCGCAGACCTTTTTAACTGCATTAAGATAGGGAATTGTTGTTTTTTTCGTAGTGGGAGCTTTATAAATGCCATCGGTTTGAGAAGTTGACATCATTTCCACAACTCTACTTACTATTAGGCGATAAATTGACCGTTGGTTTGATTGTATTTTTTCTTCTATTAAAATCGCCGATACTAACTGTCTGAGATTTGATTCGGAAAAGAGTTTTAATAAAAACTTTAAAGCATCTGGACTCCATATTTCTGCGAGGTTGTTAGTAAATAAATCTAAAGACAATAATAGAGTTTCGATGTTTTCTATTTCTTCTTGATGAGGTGGAAAAAGTTTAGCTTGGGAAAGGTCGAATAAAAAGGGATTGGGTTCAAAACCAATAGCATTAATTCCTTCTAAATTTGCTTGAACCATAGAGGTAGAAAGTCCTGCAAAAGGGTCGATTAAAATATCTTCTTTTGTAAGTTTGGCGTTGCGAATGCACTGACTGACAAATTCGGGAGAAAAACCCGCCACAAAGTTAAACCAGCGATGGATGGGGTGGCGATCGCTTGTTAAACTGGTAGGCAATTTTTCCTCTGGTATTTGCTCTTCAAATAAGCTTAATTGTTTCAATTTTAGCAGTCTCCTTTATTTTATTAAAA
The DNA here is from genome assembly GCA_964619285.1 of uncultured bacterium. Taxonomy (GTDB): domain Bacteria; phylum Cyanobacteriota; class Cyanobacteriia; order Cyanobacteriales; family Microcoleaceae; genus CALKCV01. The sequence goes on from CAZUCT010000086.1 coordinate 11,743, forward strand.
CCCAATTCTCTCTAACACAAATCCAAAAGCTCGAAGACTTCTCTGGGATATTCTCCAGATTTATCTAAGGCTGTTTTTACCCAAAAATTTGTTAATTGTTCAAACATTCTGTCTTTTTTTATCCAGTTTACATTACTAATTTCTTTGTTGTAATTTCTGTCTGGCGGACAAACTTCTCTAGCGCATTTGATATAGGTTTCTCTGAGAAAATCATAGCCAGTATGACCGTGGCACAGCCATCTAATAACGGAAAAAGATGTTTTGCTGACATAATTACTATAAACTTCGTAATTGGCAGACAAATATTGAATTTCTTCTGGAGATAAGTTACGTTCGTTTGCTAATTTTTGCAACCAATCTTCTAAAAGAAAAATTACCTTTTGCCTCCCTAATTCGATTAATTCCCAACTAATAGTCAATTGTATTTTTTTGAGTAAATTACTTTTGGCAGCAGCTAAACCAATAATACAAGCCGAATAAATCGCAGACTCAAAAACAGATTCAAATAATTTAATAGCTTTTCCAGCATAAGTAATTGTAGAAATTAACTCTAAAGATTCGCAGAAACAGGCAGTTTCAAACAGATAATTTTCTATGGAATGTCCCCGCGATCGCACCATTCGCCCCTCTATTTCATGTCCTTGTAAATTATCCTTAATTGTCTCTGTTTTTTCGCTATCCCAATCAAATTTATCTAAGTCGCGATCGACGAAACCGACAAACCTATTTGCATAAGATTTATTATTAACGCTTTGACAAATTTCAATAACTTTCTCTTTATTAGAACCGCTTCTGGAGTCAGCTTTAATAAAAGATTCTGCACTATCTACTACAACCAAATCTTTAATTTCTGACGTACCAAATTTGTTAGCAAAATCGCCCCACAAACGCTCTATTAAATATTTGTCATTTTTCCCCTCCACTAAAATATGTTTTTTATTACTATTTTGCAAAAACGACTGGTATTGTTGGGGCGTATATTTTACCATGCTAGCTCCACTTCATCTTGACTGTTTCTAGGGTTGGGATTTTCAGTTATTGTAGGTTCAAGCATGATGACTTCATCTTCATAATCTGCCCCAATAACAGGAGAATGAGTGCAAATAATAATTTGTCTTTCCCCCAGTTGTCGCGACATTTGGTTCAGCAATAAACTCTGCCAGTCAACGTGGAGAGAAATTTCGGGCTCGTCAACTAAAACGATTTGATTTTTACTCATTCGACTAGCTGCATATATTAAAGTAATAATCTGACGTTCCCCAGAAGATAACGCCTTACCAATACCGATAATAGTAGCTAAACCGTCATTAAATTTAATACCGAGAGCATTTCTTCTGGAACTCGGTTTTGGCAAATTTTCCCATAAAACTTCGATTTGTTTGTCTTCTAAAAAAGAGTTGACTGCTTTTAAATATTTCTCGATAACCGCAAAAGATTTTTGTTGTTCGCCGACCACTTTTTCTAAAGCATCTTTGTATGTATTTAACACTCGAACTGCAGCTTTTTTTGAGTCTTGTTCAGCTTCAAATAATTTAACTGAAGCTTCAAGATTGTCGACTATTTGTAACCCTCGATCTGGATAATTTTTAAGATTTTCAGTAAGAGATTTAATTTCTTCGATAACTAAATCAGAATCGCCTTCCACTGGTTGCGAATCTTTAGAAAGAGCATTGAAAATTTGAGGCAATATGCCACCTAAATATTTCTGTTCTGCTTGTTTTACTTTGAAAAAAGATTCGTTAATTTCTTCGTTTAAACTTGCTTCAATTTCAACAGTAGATGGATAGTTTAACCAGGGAACAAAATCACCAAAAAGCTTCCGGGCAAATTTAGTTTTGCGTTGCTGTATTTTTCTACTTTTAACTAATGCTCTTCTCGATGGCAAGCTTTCCTCTTCTGTGGAAGATGCCCAAGCTTCTATCATAGTTCTAAAAGAGGGAAAATATGCCGCATTTTTTTTGACGTATGAATCATCATCACCACCTATTTCTTCGGCAATTTTAATCATAACAGAAGGAGAAACTTTATCCCCAATTTCATCTTTTATTTGGCTCAAAATGTGTTGTTTCAGTAGCGCGGGTATTTCTACAATGCCTTCAGCAGAAATTGAAATTGGTTCTAATTCCTTATCATTTTGCCAAATTTTTATGACTCTTTTATATTCCTCATTTTCCTTCCTTAATTTAACTGTATTTCCATCGCTGGTTCGCATAGTTATAGAATCAAAATCTATAAATGCAAACCTCTTGTAATCCTCATTCAACAAATTGGCGATAATATGCAGCAAAGTAGTTTTGCCCTTACCATTTCTGGCGAACAAAACATTAACTCCAGGGCGAAAACTTTGACTGATATCGAACAGACCGTAAATTCCCGTCGCTTCGAGATGCTCTACATATAACGACATTCGATTGAACCTCCCACTAGATTGTTAATAAAGTCTTTCTCCGGGCCAACCCTCCACCGACAACACGACACCACTTCTATTGTACTATAATAAAAACAGAAATGACAACCCTTATAGAAAAAAAATCGACATGGCCCAATTTCAAGACAGATCGGAAATTAATTCAGAATTTAAAACTCGATAAGGCCGATTATTCTCTTCCCATTTTTGCAAAGATTTAGATAATTCTGTTTGGTAAAAATAAGATACTTCGCAAGCAAGTCGCAAGCACTTTTCCAGCAACTCTGGTTTGACGTCTTTAGAATCATTGGAACCCCACAATTTGCGCAATCCTAATGATAATATTTCCACTAAATCGTGACCGCAACAAACTAACCATACATCGTCGTTTCTCTTTTTTAAATTGCTTAACTTGTTTCTAATTAAATTTTCATCCAGCGCGGGTTTCTGGGACTTATTTTTCACTGCTTTAATTAACTTAATTTCGTCAAGAGTTAACTTACTGCTGCTGAGAAATTTGTTAAACGATAAGTTTTGAAAACTCAACCCCAAATCGTCTTGTAAAGAAATCCATCTCAAATAACCAACTTGCATTCCCGCTGCGAGTAATGTCTCTTGAATATCTCGATTAAATTTAACGATTTTATCTTCCGAACCAAATTCAGCAATAACTTTTTCTAGCGCTGGCGACTTCATAATTAGAGTTTCTAAATCGTGGGTATCAGTTACTAATAAATTTTGACTGTTTGGCACATAATTTTCTAACTGCCAAAAGTCAGAATCTACTACAGCTAATATTCCGGGAGTGTTGTTTTCTTCGAGTATTTCTAATACTCTCAAAACCAGATTTTTTGCACCTCCATAATTTCCAGATTTATTGTCGCTATTATCCGCGTCGGTGAGGGCAGAAACTACCACTATTTCGCATTGCTTGGCATCGACTAAACGCTGATAAAATAACTTATCCGATCGCCCCTCGACCAGCAAGAAAGTTCCCGAGTAACTCCCAGTGGCGCGTTGCATCATAATTTCGTTAGCAATGTCATAAGGACTGCTATAACTAGACATTTTGCAGCTTTTCTCCTTTCTTTAATGCTACGGTTAAATTCCAGCTTTCGCCAATAATACTCGGCGAGTGGGTTGTTATTAAAACGTCGATATTTTTTAGCATAACCGGTCCGTACAAATCTTTCACAAATTCATTCTGCCAGGCGATATGAAACGCAAATTCTGGTAGGTCAATTAAAACTAACGAATCTGGTTTTATTTTGAAAAACAATTCGTAGAACATCCCCAGTATTTGTTGTTCTCCTAATGATAAATTTTGAAGAGCTAAAACGCTACCATCGTAATCTTTGATAACAAACCCTTCATCTTTGGTAATGTCGATTTTTTTACCAGAGAAAGAAAAGCGATCGTTAATATTTTTCCGAAATTTTTCGATTTTTTCGATTAAGTCTCCAAAAACATTGAACTTTTTTTCTGCGTCTTCGAGATAGACGGAAAAGATATTTAAACTGCTTTCATCCTTGGGCAGTTCTTCGATTTTAAAATGTCCGTTTTCTGACTCATCTAAAAATCCAGAACCTATTAGACTGAGGCGTTTTTTTTCTATGGTTTCTAGGCGATCGCTTATTTCTCTATCTGTTAATTTTTCCCCGCTTTGGCCCTTAGTTAATCTCGCAAAAAAACTCGCTTCCAAAGGTTGAGAAACCTTCGCATATTCGGTTAACTTGCTTTGAAGAGTTGCCGCCATTTCTTCGGCATATTTAACCAAAGTTTCGTTGGAGTTTGCCAAACGTTCCGACTCTATTAAAGCGACATTTTGCCAACCAAAAGACTGTTTTAACCATTCCAGTTTTTGCTCGATTTTCAATTTTTCTTCTAAAGAAAAAGAACTGGGTTCAAAACTCGAATCTTGCGAACCGTAAATTATCTCAATTTTGCCCTTATCAAAAACTTTTTTAACGACTGCATAACTATCGTTTTCAAACTCAACTCGAAAACTGCTATAAGGAACGGTACCCAACAGGGAATATTTAGCATTTAATAATTCGTTTACCATCCTCAAAATTATAGTTTTTCCAAAACCGTTGGGACCGTGAAGGATGGTAATTTGGTCTAACATTTTTAGAGGAATTTTATGGTCGAATCTTCCAAACAAATCTGTAACGGAAATTTGTTTAATTCTCATGGTTATAGATTTAGTAAAAATAATGTAGTTGAATTTTGTGTCGGACAGAGATGGGCCACCTACAACACGGCACCACTTCCATTGTACTATAATAAAAACAAAAATGACAACCCTTTTAGAAAAAAAATCGACATGGCCCAATTTCAAGACGAATTTGACATCATCGTAGTCGGCGCCGGCCACTCCGGTTGCGAAGCGGCCCTCGCGGGAGCTCGCCTCGGTTGCCGCACCCTCCTTCTCACTCTCAATCTCGATAAAATCGCCTGGCAACCTTGCAACCCCGCTGTCGGCGGACCGGCAAAATCTCAACTCGCCCGCGAGGTGGATGCCCTTGGCGGCGAAATTGGCAAGATGACCGATCGCACCTATCTCCAAAAGCGCGTACTCAACTCCTCCCGGGGGCCCGCCGTCTGGGCCCTCCGCGCTCAAACCGATAAACGCGAATATGCCGCAGTTATGCGGGATATCGTTGAAAATCAAGAAAATCTCGCCGTCCGCGAAGGCATGGTAACTGACCTGGTACTCGGCCCCAACGAGGAAATTCTCGGAGTCGAAACTTACTTCGGGGTCGCTTTTAAGTGCAAAGCGGTTATCCTTACTACCGGTACTTTCCTCGGCGGCGTTATCTGGGTCGGTAACAAGTCGATGCCGGCAGGACGGGCGGGGGAATTTCCGGCGATCGGTCTGACGGAAACTTTGAATAAATTGGGTTTTGAAACCGGACGGCTGAAAACCGGTACTCCGGCGCGGGTGGATAAGCGATCGCTCGACTACTCCAAACTCGAACCCCAACCGGGCGATGCCAAAGTCGGTTGGTTCAGCTTCGACCCGGAAGTTTGGGTCGAACGCGAACAAATGAACTGCTATCTAACTCGCACCACTCCAGAAACTCACAAACTCATTCGCGACAACTTGCACTTGTCTCCCGTTTACGGTGGATGGGTCGATGCCAAAGGTCCGCGCTATTGTCCGAGTATCGAAGATAAAATCGTTCGCTTTGCCGATAAAGAAAGTCATCAGATTTTTATCGAACCAGAAGGACGGCACATTCGCGAACTTTACATTCAAGGTTTTTCCACCGGTTTGCCCGAGAATTTACAACTACAAATGTTGCGCAGTTTGCCCGGTTTGGAAAAGTGCGAAATGTTGCGCCCCGCTTATGCAGTGGAATACGATTATTTGCCGGCAACTCAATGTTTTCCCACCCTGATGACGAAAAAAATTGAGGGTCTATTTTGCGCGGGGCAAATTAACGGAACCACTGGTTACGAAGAAGCGGCAGCTCAAGGAATTGTGGCGGGGATAAATGCGGTTCGTTTTATTAAGCATTTACCCGAAATTGTTTTCCCCAGAGAGCAAAGTTATCTCGGAACTTTAATCGACGATTTGTGTACCAAAGATTTGCGCGAACCTTATCGAATGCTGACGAGTCGTTCCGAATATCGTTTAATTTTGCGTTCCGATAATGCGGACCAACGATTGACGCCTTTGGGACGAGAAGTTGGTTCGATTGACGACCGTCGCTGGAAGTTATTTCGGGAGAAGCAAGAGAAAATTGCGGCGGAAAAAGAACGACTTTACGAAACAAGAATTAAGGAAAGGGATGAAGTTGGAATTGTTATTGCTGCCGACACTCAACAAAAAATTAAGGGTTCTATTATTCTGGCAGACCTTTTGCGCCGCCCGGGGTTTCATTATCAGGATTTGGAAAAGTACGGTTTGGGAAATTCCGAGTTAGCTGAGGCGGAAAAGGAAGGAGCGGAAATTGATATTAAATATTCCGGCTATCTCCAGCGCCAGCAAAATCAAATCGACCGAATTAGCAAGCAAGAAAATCGGAAGTTGCCGCCAGATTTGGATTATTTTTCTATTTCTACTCTCTCGATGGAGGCGCGGGAAAAGTTGGCGAAGGTTAAGCCTCTGACTCTGGGGCAAGCTTCTAGAATTGGCGGGGTAAATCCTGCTGATGTTAATGCTTTGTTGATTTATTTGGAGGTGAAAAATCGGCAGAAGGTCGGTTAGTTTGTAGTAAGTTAGTTCGTAGTAAGCACTTTAGTGCTTTTCAATTAGTTCGTAGTAAGGTTAGTTCGTAGTAAGCACTTTAGTGCTTTTCAATTAGTTTGTAGTAAGGTTAGTTCGTAGTAAGCACTTTAGTGCTTTTCAATTAGTTCGTAGTAAGCATTTAGATGCTTTAACAACTTTCTTTACGACTAAAGTCGTTACTACGAACAATCGCTGAAGCGATTACTACGAACAATCGCTGAAGCGATTACTACGACTAAAGTCGTTACTACGAACTACGACTAAAGTCGTTACTACGAACTAAAACACCATCTCCAACAACCAACCTAATAGCAAACCTGTTGCAGTGGCAGTTAGAAAAATATTAATAGTTTGTGTTTTGTTATAACCAATTTTTTCCATTTCTGAAAAGGCAAACATACCGTAACTAATCCCAGCAATTCCTCCCGCAAATAATAGAGTTAAATGTCCTAAAGGAGTCATGTAAGTATTAACTAACAAAGCCACCAGAAACAAAACACATAAAAGAATGCCGCCCAACCACAAACCGTCTCGGATGAGTTTGCGCTTTTTAAAAATACCAACACCTCCAGAAATGTAACCAAAAGTAACTAGAAAAGTTACCGCCAAAGCTAGTAGAGGAATTCCCACCGTCCCCATAACTGCAAAGGCAGCAACTATGGGAATAAACCAAAACCAAGATTCGTTGGCAACCCAAATTATTGCACTCAAAAAAGCTAACAACCACGCTGCAAGTGGCGCGTTTAAAAATGCCAGCATTTGACCTAAACAGCAATAGCCAAAAACTAAAACTAACAATCTTTTTTTCGGTAGTTTTTTCCAAAAATATTGAGGTTTTACTCGGGTGGGACGTTGGGGTTCTCGTTTAAAAGAACTGACAAAAGCTATATCTCTTTTTTCAGAAATTTCCGCCCCAGAATTATCATCCTCTTCTTCCCCCAACAACCCATCCGCTACATCCCCTTCAACATCCCCTGTCCATTCTTCATAACTGTTTCCATCTGGCATTATCGTTCCTTCAAAAATCGCTTTTCTCAAATTGGCATCGGTTAAATCTGCTCCTAATAAATTTGCCTCAGATAAATCGGCTTTATAAAGATTAGCTTTGGTTAAATTTGCCCCGGTCAAATTGGCTCCATTTAACTTAGCTTGAGATAAGTTAATTCCCTGGAGGTCGGCATCGGCGAGGTCGGCATTTCTGAGGTCTGCCCAAATAAATTTTCTGATGCCGGCTTGGTAGCGAGTTAATAATTCTTGGACTTCCATATCATTAATTAACAATTAACAATTAACAATTAGCAATTAACAATTAGCAATTAGCAATTAACAATTAACAAAAGTATCGGCGTTGGGTTCCGTTTCACTTCACCCAACCTACAATAGTAGTTTATTTTTGCACTGAGACGGATAACAGGCAAGATGCCTGTTCTACTTGGTTCTTTTCGCGCCCTCCTGAAGATAACCTTAACTTATTGAAAAACGACTTTTCTTTTAAATTTCCAATCTTTTACCCTTGGGTTAATTGAGAATGTTGTCAATAAGCTAACGAATTTACGTTACTTGACAAATTGCCTTCAATTTGGTACAAAGTTTGTACATAGACTAACATCTGGGGCATCGTTTAACCAAAAGCAAAACGAGACTCGTCAAACCCCATAAAACCGTAAAACTTTCCCCAAACGAGACAATTTGGCATCCACTCAAAACGACAAATTTTTTTCGAGGCGAAAATGGGGCAGTTGACAAAAAAGGAAAATTATGGTAAACAAGAAAAAGATTGCTAATCGTTAATTATTAATTATTAATTGTTAATTATCATGGAATCAACCAACAGAAAAATCTTATCGGCATTATCTCATGGAGCGATATTTTTTAGCTCCACAATTGTCAGCATCGCCGTTCCAATTATTATTTTCTACACTACCCAAGACAAGGTAATCAAACAGAACGCCAAAGAATCTTTAAACTTCCACATCAACATCTATATTTATGCCATCATCTTTGTCATTCTAATTTTCTTAGTCGTCGGCATACCCTTATTAATCTTGCTAGCAATACTCAGTTTCGTCATGCCCATAATTGCCATAACAAACGTTCTCGAAAAACCAGACAAACCTTACCGCTATCCTTTTATAATGCGGGTAATTTAATTCCGTTCTTCTACAAAAATTACAGGAATCGAACTATTTTCGAGAACTGCTTGAGAAGTCGAACCAACTAACAATTTTTCCCAGGTTTGATGACCCCTCTTTCCCATCACAATATCTGTCGCTCGATAAAATTTGGCAGCGCGAATAATTTCCTCTGGAACCGAACCGCTAACCGTAATAAATTGATAGCGAATATCCGAGAGCAATTTCCGAGAGCGATCGCTCAACCGCGCCACCGCCCCCTCCTCATCAATATTAATAACGTGCAACACCACCACCTCGCCCTCCCCCTGGCGGGCCAAACTCGCAGCCTTCCTTAAAACCGCCGTCGCAAAACCAGAAGCGTCCACCGCCGCCAAAAAAACATCGCGAGTCGCCACCGTAACCTTAGTCGGATCTACCTCACCCTTTTCCAACAGCCTTGGCGCAAACATCGCAGTTCCCCAAGCCCCTATCGGTGCCGTCGTCAAAATCGAAAGTACGGCCACCGCCAAAATAATCTCTCCCCCATGGACTCCTTCAGTCAGAGGAATAGCGCCAATAGCAGCTTGAACCGTTGCCTTTGCCATATTTCCTGGAAGTAAAAACAGTTTTTCTCGCCAATTCCAATTACTCCCCGCCGTCGACAGATACCAGCCGACACTCCGACCGACAAACAAACCCAGAGCCAAAACCAACAATCCCGGCAGCAAAGTATTTGCCAAAACCCCCAATTCCACGGTGGCCCCCAGCAGCACAAACAAGACAATCTCAGCCACAACCCACAAACTGTCAAACCCCGATCGCAACCGCCTGGCCAAAGGCCCATCCAACTCGATTAAAAAATAGCCCATGGCCATAACTGCCAAATAACCGGAGTAGGGACCGATTTTATCCCCAATTACCAGTAAAAGAGCGATACAAGCACCGAGCAAAGAATCTTGCACCCCGTTTTGAGTCCACTTTTGCCGAACCAACAAAGAAACAGTCGCTCTGGCAGCCCCATAACCAATTAAAATCCCGAGTCCGACTTCCAGCAAAACCTGAAAAGGCAAAATTTGAACCGCGCTGAGAGTAAATCCTCCTGGGAGGGCGACGCTGCTAGCTGCTCCCCGACCGAAAAAATTGAGCAGCAAGCTGAAGACCAACAGCAATAAAACGTCGGAAAGAGCGCTGCCGACAAGAATGGCATCGGGAATTCCTTTAGTAACGCCCCACCCCAAACTTTTCAGTCGCAGCATCCCCGGCACGATGACCGCTGGAGATTCCGCCCCAATGATGCAGCCCAACAGCAAACCAGTCGGAAAGTCGAATTGAAAAATTGCTATGGCAGCGAAAGTAATGGCGATCGCCTCGCAAGCCGCCGGCAAAAGTCCCAAACGTAACGCCACCGAACTTTGCTGGGCCAATTTTTCCCGATCCAACCCCAATCCTGCCTTCATCAGAATAATCGTAACCGCCACCACCCGCAGGCTATCCGCAGAATTTAGCACCTCCGGACTGAGGACGTTGCCCACCTGCGGCCCCAGGATAACCCCTATTAAAATCATGCCAATTAAGGGTGGAGCTCCCAAACGCCGAGCTATTTGACCGGCAAAAAATCCCATTAATAAAATCCAGAGAACGCTAGCTAACATTTTTACAATCGTGGCTACTGGTTAATAGCAAATTAGTATATCTTAAAACCAACCACTAACAATGGGTGCATCTTAATGTCAGAAGAAAGTCAAAAATTTAACGCTTTTTGCTAATTGCTAATTGCTAATTGCTAATTGCTAATGGCAAAGCAATAAATAAGCGTTCCCCATTTCTAACTATAATAAAGACATCAAACAAAATAAAAGCCCTGCCATGAAACAATCAAAAAAGCTCCCACCCGAAATCAAAATCAAACATAAGGCATCGGGATATTGGCTTTCCCAATGTCTCTACGTCGCCGCCAAACTTGGCATCGCCGACCTCTTAACCGACGGTCCCAAACATTGCGACGAACTCGCCGCCGCTACCAACACTAACAGCGACAATCTCTATCGAGTCTTGCGGGCCCTGGCAAGCGTCGGAGTTTTCGCGGAAACCGAACCTCGCTACTTCCAACTTACCCCAATGGCGGAATGCCTGCGCGGCGATGCCCCTAACTCGGTTAAGGATACGACCTTGATGCTCCTCGACGAAGTGCATTATGGCGCTTGGGGCAATTTGCTCCACTCGGTGCAAACTGGAGAAAGCAGTTTTGAGTATTTACACGGGATGTCATTTTTTGAATACGTTCGAGAAAACCCCGCCACTGGCGAAACCTTCGATCGCGCCATGACGGAAGATTCCAGCAAACAGGCAAAAGCAATCGTGGCAAATTACAGTTTTGCCGAGGTTAAAACCGTGGTGGATGTCGGTGGCGGTGCCGGCATTTTAATCGCTGCTATTCTCAGAAACAACCCCCACCTCAAAGGCATACTTTTGGAATTACCCCACGTCATCAAGAAAGCGCTGCCAGTTCTGAAAAATGTCGGGGCGAGCGATCGCTGCCAGCTAGTCGAAGGAGATTTTTTCACCACTATTCCCACCACCGGCGACGTTTATTTACTCAAAAACGTCCTCCACAACTGGGACGATGAAAAAGCGATCGCCATTTTGCGCAACTGCCGCCGGGCCATGGGGCAAAAAGGAAAACTATTAGTAATAGAAAGAGTCATCCACCCGGGAAACGAACCTGCTTTTAGCAAGTTGCTGGATCTGGAAATGTTGGTAATGACTTCTGGGGGTAGGGAACGCACCGAAGTAGAATTTTGCGAGTTATTTAAAACCGCCGGTTTTGAACTGACAAAAATTACTCCCACTTCGCAAGATGTCAGTCTCCTCGAAGGCGTAATTTTATAAAACTTCCTCCAGTGGGTGCGTCTTTATATTTTTACTGCTTAAAAAAATTCTAACTTCTAACCTCTTGCCTTTTGCCTCTTGCCTCTTGCCTAAAATTACTATGAACCCCCGCCAAACCGCCCTCCTCATCCTCCAAGAAATAGAAACTCGTCAAGCATTCGCCGACGTCGCTTTGGATCGCCACTTGCAAAAAAATGACTTAAGCGATGCCAACCGCCGCCTCGCCACCGAGTTAGTCTATGGATGCGTCAGAAGGAAGCGATCGCTGGATGCCATTATCGATCGCCTCGCCAAAAAAAAATCCCAAAAACAACCCCCACTCCTCCGCCTCATCCTCCATCTCGGTTTGTACCAACTCCGCTACCTCCAACAAATACCCCCTTCCGCCGCCGTCAATACCACCGTCGAGTTAGCGAAGGAAAACCGTTTGGGGAAATTAGCGGGAGTCGCCAACGGTATTTTGCGGCAATATCTCCGTCTGGCAGACTCGCCAGATGCCGAACTTTTGCAACTGCCCGAAAACTCCATCGAGCGACTCGCGGTTTTGCACAGTTTCCCCGACTGGATGGTTGAGTTTTGGAGTCGGGAGTTGGGTTTGGCGGAAACCGAAAAGTTGTGTAACTGGTTTAACCAACCTCCAACCATCCATCTGAGAGTCAACCCTCTCAAAACTTCCCTCCCAGAAGTAGAAGTCGCCCTCGAAAAAGCGGGAGTCGCCGTTAGTCGCATCCCGCCGTTGCCTTTCGCCCTGAAATTAACCGGCGCCGTGGGGAATATCCGCAAGTTGCCGGGTTTTCACGAGGGTTGGTGGACGGTACAAGATGCCAGCGCCCAACTCGTTACTTATTTATTAAACCCCCAACCGGGCGAAACTATAATAGATGCCTGCGCCGCCCCTGGGGGTAAAACTACTCACATCGCCGAGTTGATGGGAGATGAAGGGGAGGTTTTGGCGGGCGATCGCTCTTCAGGGCGTCTCAAAAAACTCCGCCAAAACGCCGCCCGACTGGAATTAAGTTCTATTTCTGTAGTGGCGGGCGACTGTCGGGAGTTGAGTCAGTTTGTGGGGAGGGGCGATCGGGTTTTGTTGGACGTTCCTTGTTCGGGTTTGGGAACTTTACATCGTCGGGCGGATGCTCGTTGGCGGCAGACTGCGGAAAATGTTCGGGAGTTAGGGAGTCTCCAGAGGGAGTTGTTGGAGGTTGCCTCGACTTGGGTTAAGTCTGGCGGAGTGTTGGTTTATGCGACTTGTACTATTCATCTTTGGGAAAACGATGAAGTTATCGAAGATTTTTTGGCGAGTCATCCAGACTGGAAGGTCGAACCGCCGCCGACTGATTTTATGGTGCCGCCAGAAGCGCCCGGGTGGGTGAAGGTTTGGCCGCATCGTTATAATATGGATGGGTTTTTTATGGTATGTTTAAAACGTAGTTCGTAGTAACGACTTTAGTCGTAGTTCGTAGTAACGACTTTAGTCGTA
>CAZUCT010000087.1:0-11118 GCA_964619285.1 uncultured bacterium
ATCTAATCCGGGAGCGCCAACAGGACCAATAGGACCAGCAGGACCCGGAGCCCCATCTAATCCGGGAGCCCCAGGAGGACCGACAGGACCGACGGGACCCGGAGCCCCATCTAATCCGGGAGCGCCAGGAGGACCGACGGGACCGACAGGACCAACGGGACCGGGAGCGCCAGCAGGACCGGGAGCCCCATCCAATCCGGGAGGACCGACAGGACCGACGGGACCGGGAGCGCCATCTAATCCGGGAGGACCGGCAGGACCAATGGGACCGCCAGGACCGGGAGGACCGACAGGACCAACAGGGCCAACTAGACCGGGAGCGCCAGCAGGACCGGGAGGACCGACGGGACCGGGAGGACCGGCAGGACCGGGAATGTCACTAGGAAGACCAGGAGGACCGGCAGGACCGGGAGGACCGACGAGACCGGGAGGACCGGCAGGACCGGGAGGACCGGGAGGACCGGGAGCTCCTGGTGTTCCCGGTCCTCCCGCAAACACGGGAATTTCTATGGTGGTTTGGACTACCCCTGTAGGCTGGACTGAACCTATAGGAGTTCCTAGATCGAAATCTGTAGCAGGGACAGAACTTTGGACAGGACTAAATAAAGTTAGACCTGGAACTGAAAAAGGCACTGGAGTCGGGACTTGACTGCCAACGATCTGCGGGGTTTCTGCTAGCTCGATTAATGCTACTGTTTTAAATGGCTCACCGCCGGGAGACAATGCCTGTACTACCCTGTAGGGCTTGCCATCTATTACTCTAATTTCTGAAGCATCTAACTCGCTGTCTCCTACCCCTTCTAGAGGCAACGATAAAGCGTCTTTCCCGAACTCGAAGTTAGCGATTTTATCCGCTACTTCTTGTTCCCCAGTCATTACGGGGGTTACGTTAAATAAATCAGCAGCATCAGTGCCAACAAACGGTTGGTTGTCTTGGGGCTGTAACCCATCGGAGGAAATCAGCTCTATTACGTTGCCTTCGTCATCAACCGTAAAGGTAATGGCTTCGGGATCTAACTGTAGTTGTAGGGCTGTGATTTCAAAGTCTATGGGACTCTGATTTGTATCGGTATTGTCTTTTGGAAGACCTAATGGGTCGACGATCGCCCCATTAGTTTCTTCGCTCAGAAAATTAAATTCTAATTCTTCGCTCATTGGCCAGATTTGTCCAACAGAGTAATTTCTCCAAGATTATATTCGAGACTTTAAATTTTGCAAACAAAATTTTTCGATTTTCTTGGTTATTCGTTTCATACTAGGTCCATTTTTGTCAACCGGATCGAAACCCCTTTTTAAAAGCCCCTTTTTTACTTCTAATACAGACCATTGGCCAGTAATTGGCTCCCCTAGCTTATTTCTCGGGACACTGGCCCATCGCGGAATTTCTATCTTGGCAAATAGACAGATAGAATGACTCTCGATCGCTCCCTCAATCTAATAAACGAAAATATAAAATCTAAAAAAATCTCAAGATGACCCACTCTACGGATGTAGCTACTCTGGCTCGCTGGATGGCCTCAGATTTCAGCAACCAGCAACAAGCCTTCGATAACCCACCTTTGTTCGCCCACGTTCGGGTCTGCATGCGTCCCTTGCCAACAAAACTTCTCGATGGCATCAGCCTTTACCTCGAACAAGCCTACGATTACATCATCCATCGACCTTACCGAGTCCGAATACTCAAATTAGTACCCGCCACCGACCACATCCAAATAGAAAACTATGCCATCGAAAAACAAGAACAATTCTACGGAGCATCCCGCGACCCCCAACGCTTGCAAGGTCTCCAAACGGAACAACTCCAAAAGCTCCCCGGGTGTACCTTCGTTACTAAATGGACTGGCCATAGCTTCCGGGGCGAAGTAGAACCTGGAAAGGGCTGTATGGTCACTCGCAACGACAAAACTACTTACTTGGACAGCTTTTTTGAAATCGACCAACACAAACTCATAAGTCACGATCGCGGTCGCGACCCAGAAACGGACGAACACGTTTGGGGCGCTCTGGCTGGCCCTTTTGAATTTGTTCGCTGGGCCAGCTTTGCTGAGGAGGTTCCTATTTAAAAGGTTCAAAAAGCACCAAGACCTGATAAATTAACCCAATATCAACAAGCAAGATTCAAAGTTAATTTATGAAAGTCCTGGTTATCGGTGGCGACGGCTACTGCGGTTGGGCAACCGCACTATACCTTTCTAATAGAGGTTACGAGGTCGGCATCTTAGACAGTATGGTGCGGCGGCACTGGGATCTACAGCTTCAAGTGGAGACTCTAACACCTATTGCCCCCATTCAACAGCGCCTTCAACGCTGGAAAGACTTAACCGACAAATCTATCGATTTATATGTCGGAGACATCACCAACTACGATTTCCTCAGCAAGACTTTACGAGAGTTTGAACCAGAAGCGATCGTCCACTTTGGCGAACAGCGTTCGGCCCCTTTCTCGATGATCGATCGCGAACGTGCGGTTCTGACCCAAGTTAATAACGTGGTGGGAACTCTCAATATCCTCTATGCCATGAAGGAAGATTTCCCAGATTGCCATCTGGTCAAACTGGGGACTATGGGAGAATATGGCACCCCCAATATTGATATTGAAGAGGGCTACATCACTATCGAGCATAATGGCCGCAAGGATACCCTCCCCTATCCCAAGCAACCCGGTTCTTTCTACCATCTCAGTAAGGTTCACGACAGCCACAATATCCATTTTGCTTGCAAAATTTGGGGCATCCGGGCCACTGACCTCAATCAGGGTGTGGTTTATGGCGTCCTTACTGATGAAACTGGTATGGACGAGCTTTTACTCAACCGTTTGGACTACGATGGCGTCTTTGGGACGGCCCTCAATCGCTTCTGCATTCAAGCAGCTATAGGCCACCCCATAACGGTTTACGGTAAAGGCGGTCAAATTCGCGCTTTCCTAGATATTCGCGATACTATTCGTTGCGTTGAATTGGCGATCGCTAACCCTGCCGATGCCGGTCAATTCCGCGTCTTTAATCAATTTACCGAGCTGTTTAGTGTGGGCGATTTGGCCATGATGGTCAAAAAGGCTGGTAATGCTATGGGATTAGATGTGGAAATCAGCCACCTCGATAATCCCAGAGTCGAGTTAGAAGAACACTACTTAAATGCCAAAAATACCAGTCTCCTCGACCTCGGTTTGCAACCTCATTTTCTTTCTGATTCTCTCTTAGATTCTCTGCTCAATTTTGCTATTAAGTACAAAGAACGAGTGGATAAAAATCAAATTTTACCTAAGGTTTCTTGGCGGCGATAAGTTTTCTTTAAATTAGCTAATGGCTAATTGTTAATGGGTGCATCTCAATGCAAGAGGAAAACCTACAATTCAACGCTTTTTGCGAGCTTGCTAATTGCGTTCTTGCGAGCTGGCATGGCTCTAGAACGCAATTAGCGATTAGCGATTAGCGATTAGCGATTAGCCATTTTCTATTTTTGCAAATATGGGATGCTCCCATTGTTAATTGCTAATTGCTTCTTTTTCGTTAGCTATTAACTATTAGCTATTAGCAGAAAAAATAGCTTAATTAAAATGCAGCTAGCCACGGAAACTTACTTAACTAAAGTTAGCAATTTGCCTCAAACTGGCAGGCATATTTTAGCGCAATTTGATGAAAACTCTGTTGTTGTTTACCAAGCTTACAATCGAAAAATCGGATATTTTGCCGCTTCAAACGGTTATTTTGGTGGCGAGTTTAAACTTACCAGAATGAGTTGGATAAAAACCAACTTTTTATGGATGATGTATCGTTCTGGTTGGGGTACGAAAAGCGGACAAGAAATTACTCTCGCAGTGACGATAAAACGGGCTGCTTTTGAGGAAATTTTATCTAAAGCAGTACATTCAAAATTTCTTCCCCATCTCCATATATACCCTAAAGAATGGAAGGAAGCAGCGAAGCGATCGCCGGTCAGACTGGAATGGGATCCAGACCGCAACCCAATGGGTGAAAAACTAGAACGAAGAGCAATTCAATTAGGACTGCGAGGAGAAATTTTAGGCAATTATAGCCGAGATTGGATTCTAAAAATCGAAGATATTTCAGAATTTGTTAAACAGCAGCGAATTTATAGAGAACCCAGTCAATGGACCAAGTTAATTACGCCCCGAGAAAATATCTATCCAGTGGCGAATTCTGAGATAATAGAAAAATTGGGATTATCGATTCCTGACTAACCTGTTTTTTTATGAAAATCGCTCTTTTCACCGAAACTTTTTTGCCGAAAATTGATGGCATTGTTACCCGCTTGTGCCACACTGTCGAACACCTTCAACGTCTCGGAGACGAGGTTTTAGTTTTTTCTCCCCAAGGAGGATTAACTGAATATAAAGGTGCAAAAATTTATGGGGTGGATGGTTTTCCTCTGCCTCTCTATCCAGAACTAAAACTGGCTTGGCCGACTCCGGCTGTGGGTGTGGAAATAGAACGGTTTCAACCGGATCTCGTTCACGTTGCTAACCCTGCTGTCTTGGGTTTGGGAGGTATTTATTACGCTAAAAAGTTTAATCTTCCTTTGGTGGCTTCTTATCACACTCACTTGCCTCAATATCTCCACCATTACGGTTTGGGAATATTAGAGGGTTTTTTGTGGGAGTTACTTAAGGGGGCCCACAACCAAGCCGATCTCAATCTCTGCACTTCGACGGCTATGGTTGAGGAATTGACAGATCGCGGTATCGAAAGGGCCGACCTTTGGCAACGGGGTGTTGATACGGAGTTGTTTCAACCCCATTTTGCCAGTCCGGAAATGCGCGATCGCCTCTCTCAAGGCCATCCAGATTCTACTCTTCTTATTTATGTGGGACGTTTGGGGGCCGAAAAGGAGATAGATCGCATTAAACTTGTTCTGGAGGCTATCCCTAACGCCCGTCTGGCTTTGGTCGGAGATGGCCCTCACCGACAAGCTTTGGAAGAACATTTTGCGGATACTCCGACTCATTTTGTGGGCTACCTCCGAGGTCAAGAGTTGGCCTCTGCTTATGCTTCGGCGGATGCTTTTATTTTTCCTTCTCGTACTGAAACTTTGGGTTTGGTGCTTCTGGAGGCTATGGCGGCGGGTACTCCGGTGGTGGCGGCCCGTAGTGGCGGCATTCCCGATATCGTCACTGATGGGGTTAACGGTTATCTGTTCGATCCTGCTGACGATGAGGGGGCGATCGCTGCTACTAAACTCCTTTTGCAACGTCCCGAGGAACGAGAAACTCTCCGCGAAAATGCCCGCCAAGAGGCGGAACGTTGGGGATGGTCTGCTGCTACCCAACAGTTGCGAAATTACTATCAAGCTGTTATTTCTGCTCGTTTGCCAATGGCTGCTTGAACGAGAAAAGTTGGGCCTAAATTAGGCCCAACTTTTCTATTTCTTTAAGTGTTGAATAATTAATCAAGCGCAGGGGCGAACGACCTCTTATAGACAATATGATAGCAGAGGTCAAGCCGAAATGACAACCTCTTTTTTAAATCGGCGATTTTAATAATGGCCATAAGTAGAAGAAGACGATGGGGGCGGGCATGGGACTGAGAATTGGAGAAAATAATGAAGATACTCGATCGATTGAGGTATGCAATAATTAAACTGGTTATAGAAAAAGGAGAGGAGGACTAATAGCAGTATCTTTTGGAGACGAAATCGAAAAAGTCAGAAATGACCAAAACCAAGGAGAGAAATTGAAAGTCAAAACTGCTAAAGGCCAAATAAAATAGTTTGGTAAAAACTCTATGTAAATTGTAAACCGGAGTCAAAGAAAAAGCAACTTTTCAATAAGAGAAGAGAACCAGAGAAAGAGTTAAGAGAAAGTCAATGGAAGTAAATAAGGTTTGCTGTCGGAAACCAAGAATTTAACGCAGGCATGGTAATTGCTAATTATTAATGGTAAAGCAATAAGCTGTTGAGAAATAAATTTTTTTCTAAATTGACAAAACTGACTTGCTCCCATTACTCTGTAGTTGTCTTCATGAATACCTAAAAAGTTGCTGGCACAAAAATTTTCCAGAAACTCCCTCAAACAACCCCGTAATTTGATGACATTTTCTAACAGTGCTGGTAGTATTTTGGCAACACTAACTCAAGCAGATCGGATGGGTCTGTTGGCGGCGCGCGTCAAGGATTTGCCAGTAGGAGAATTTATCTGCTTGTTAGATTTTATCACGGGAGAATTTAATTTATTTTTGAGGGCGATAGATTTAATAAATAACGAGGCGATCGAAACTCTTCTCGAACAACTATTAGATGCCTTTACGATAAAAATCGGTCAAATATTAGAAGCAGATAGAACCACGATTTTTCTAGTAAATCAAGAAAGCAAGCAACTGCTATTTAAAACAGTAAAAGAAGAAACGCTGCAACCCCAAGAATTAAGGTTGCCGATGACAGTAGGTATTTTAGGTCATGTAGCGACTACGGGAAAGGCGGTAAATGTAGCGGATGCGGAAAATCATCCTTTATTTAATGAAGAAATAGACCAACCGCCAAACTACAAAACGCGGACAATTTTATGCATGCCAGTATTCAGCACCACCAACCCAAATGAAGCGGTAGCGGTGGTGCAATTATTAAATAAAGCGGGGGAGGTTCCTTTTAATGAAGAAGACGAACAATTGTTCAGGTCTTTTGCGGATTCGATGGGGGTAATTTTAGAAAGCTGTCAATCTTTTTATGTAGCGGCGAGGAACCAACGAGGGGTTTCGGCATTACTAAAAGCGACGACAACTCTAGGTCAAAGTTTAGACTTAGAAACTACTTTGCGAACGGTAATGGATTTAGCAAAAGACTTAATGCAGGCAGATAGGAGTACGTTATTTTTATTAAGTAAAGAAACGGCGGAACTTTGGACAAAAGTAGCAAAAGCGGATGGTACGACGATGGTAGAAATTCGCATTCCGGCGAACAGAGGAATTGCGGGCTATGTTGCTTCTACTGGAGAAACTTTAAATATTACGGATGCTTATACGGATCCTCGTTTCGACCCTACCACTGACAGAAAAACTGGTTATTTTACCCGAAATATTCTGTGTATGCCGGTGTACAATGCCAAGGGAGAATTGATTGGAGTAACGCAATTAATTAACAAGAATCAAGGCAGTTTTAGTAATTCGGACGAGCAATTTTTAAGAGCGTTTAACGCTCAAGCGGGTATCGCGCTGCAAAACTCGCAATTGTTCGAGAACGTTCTAGTAGAAAAACAGTATCAAAAAGACATTTTACAAAGTCTGTCGGATGTAGTAATTTCGACAGATATGCAAGGAAGAATAGTGACGATTAACGAGGCAGCTTTAGAATTATTGGGATGCCCGGTTAGGGAGGGGGCGAATGGTAGGAGAAACAGACAGATTTGGGAAGAGAATTTGGTGGGTCGTTATGTTTGGGAAATATTGCCGATTGACAATTTGCGTTTTCGCTTGGAAGATAGTTTGAGTAATGCGGCGAGACAGTACGTTCCCGAGCAAAATTTAATGCTGGGTGTTTGGGTGAAAAGCAATGAGAATAAAGAGGGAGAAGATACTTATATTTTAGCGGTTCCCGATCGCGACAATCCAGATTTTTATTTATCTTGGGGAAAAAGAGACTCCCAGGAAAATTCTGAAGCAAAATTGTCAATTCCCAAGGTGGAAATTAGCTTACTAGAACGCAGTTTAAATCTAACGGTTAATCCTCTAACAAATCCAGAAGGTGGGGTGAGGGGAGGCATAGTAGTTTTAGAGGATATCAGTCGAGAAAAGCGGATGAAAAATACGATGTACCGCTACATGACTCCTAATGTTGCCGAACAAGTTATGGCTTTAGGAGATGATGCGATGATGGTAGGAGAAAGGAAGGAAGTTACGATTTTATTTTCTGATATTAGGGGCTACACGACGATTACGGAAAATATGGAGGCTGCGGAGGTTGTTAAGTTATTAAATCAGTATTTTGAAACGATGGTGGAGGCGGTTTTTAATTTTGAGGGGACTTTGGATAAGTTTATTGGGGATGCTTTGATGGCGGTTTTTGGGGCGCCTTTGCCGTTAGAAAATCATGCTTTGATGGCGGTTTTTTCTGCTTTGGATATGCGCCGCCGCTTGAAGGAGTTTAATAAGTCTCGACGGGGCGATCCAGAGTTAAAAATTGGTATTGGTATTAGTTCGGGGGAGGTGGTTTCTGGTAATATTGGTTCTCAGAAAAGGATGGATTATACGGTGATTGGGGATGGGGTGAATTTGAGTTCTCGTTTGGAGCAAATTACTAAGCTATATGGTTGCGATATTGTTTTGAGCGAGTTTACTTACGAGCTTTGCCCGGATAAAATCTGGGTGAGGGAGTTGGATAAGGTGCGGGTTAAGGGGAAACGGCAAGGGGTTAGTATTTATGAGTTGATTGGCGATCGCTCTTTGCCGCTTACTCCGAAAACTTTACAGTTTTTAACTCTTTATAAAAAAGGTCGCAAGGCTTATCTTAAAAGAAACTTCCAGGAGGCGATTAGTTATTTTGAAAATGCGGGAAAGGTACGACCGTCGGATAGGGCGGTGGAAATTTATATCGAGCGATCGCTGGATTATTTAAAAACTCCACCACCGGAGAATTGGGATGGCATTTACACGATGACGACTAAATAGTTAGTTGTCAGTTGTTGGTTGTTGGTTGTTAGTTGTTAGTTGTAAATAAAAGGGTTAAATTTCATGTTTATTAATAGGTATTGTTGAGTTTTTTTGGGGGGGTTGACAATTTTTCCAGGGCGTGATAAATTTTTCATAAGAGTATGGTTTGATGGCCATTTCTGGCCTCAAAGCAAAAGTGGCCCAAAAAAGACTAAATTATAAAGAGTCGGTCAAGTATTCTCAGAAAAGTCGGTTTTTTGGTATTTCAGAAACCCGGTTTTTTGAAAAAACCGGGTTTCTTGATAGGTCTTCTAGGGATGGAAATGGTGGGCGATCGCGAGGTTGAATAACCTTATAATAAATAAGGATAAAAAACCGATAATTTTTGCTAAATAGTTTAGGAGTCAGGGAGAAAAAGATGAAATATAAAATCTTAGGAATTTTCTTATTATTAAACCAACTTTGGTTAGCACTTCCCAGTAGGGCAGAAAACCCCAATGATGTTATCAGATTATTAGAAACCAGAGAATGCGAGGGATGCGATTTAAGCGGTGCGAATTTATTTAACGTTAATTTAAGAGGTGCAAAACTGTTTGATGCGGACTTGTCGGGGGCTAATTTGCATAATGCTGTCTTGGTAGATGCAGATTTAGAAGGTGCTAATTTGGCGGGTGCGAATTTATTTAAAGCGGACTTAAATGGCAGTAATTTACGAGAGGCAAATTTGAGTAACTCGAACTTGGTTTATGCAAATTTAGGGCAGACAGATCTAACTGGAGCTATTGTTGAAAATGCGACGGTTTACGAAACTAATTTAAGCGAATCTTTGTTGAACGGTTCCAACTTTTCTAATGCCAATCTTCGAGGTGCATTTTTATTTCGTTCTAATCTTCAAAATGCTAATTTTGCTTCAGCCATTCTTTACAATGCGGACTTGCGAGGTTCCAATTTGAATGGGGCTAATTTTTCTAATGCGAATCTAAATTTTGCGAAGTTAATCGAAACTAATATTAATTTAGCTAATTTTGAGGGCGCTAGTTTGGAGGGGGCGAATTTGCGAGATACGGCTTTGGAATTACCGGTTTGCGTGTTAGCCGATGTGGTAAATTGTCTCAAACCGGCGCCTTTGCCTTAAAAGGCAGTTTGTAGTAATCGCTTTAGCGATTAAAAATCTTTGGGGAATTTTGAAAATAGACAATTAGGACTTGCGTAGTAATAAGGTACCGACTTGTTGGGTGGAGGTTCGCGGAGCCCGACCTACGATTTTCCTTCATCTGGTAGTTTATTTTTGCGCGACTCCTTAGCAATTCAAAAAAATGATTTGTAATACATATAAAAACAGTATCCCGTAGGGCGCGCAGCGCACCAAAAGATGCGGTTTATAAGCGTAAAAACACGGAGACTCCATAAAACTACGCATAGGAGGTGGAGGCGATCGCCCCAAAAACAGCAGGGTGCGCAATGAACGCCTTACAATTAAGGAGTGGGGGGCAAAGCATTGAAACTTGTTCTTAAATAAGATGGGTGTATGAATCAAAAACAAGAGGGAGAAAAACCTAGATATTGACATAGCGCCACTGATGCAGAAAAGTGCATTCAGATGTCAAAAAAATATGGGCGGAAGTTGTTACGAATAGAACCGACTAACAACTCATTGCTAAAAGTCGATTGCGTATTTGAAGGAGAAACCGAATTTCCTAACTATTACGAGGAGAATTAAAAATGGGTAAATACATTATTTTTAAAACAGAAACAGCTTCAGAACGAGGATGGGAAGATAGAAAATTAGCGCATAGTGGGGCGTTAACTAGCATCCTTGCCGAACACTATGACTTTTCCAATTCCGATTTACCTCAAGTCGGCTATAGACTCAGAGAATATCATGTAATAGACCAGTTTGCTGACGCAGAATTTCCCGGTGCAAGCACTCATAGTTCCATGGGAGATTGGGAAGTAATTAGAGTAGAAGAGTACGGGCAAAATTGGTCGGCAAAAGATTTAGAATCTGTTGTTATTTGCTATTGTCAATACTCGCCAGTGGAGACTCCCCTCGAACCTTTGCCAAAGGTTCAAACTAGGGAAGAATTGCAAGAAGTAATAGGTAATAGGTAATGGGTAATGGGTAATGGTTAGTGGGTAATAGGTAATGGTTAATGGGTAGCAGAAATAAGACAACTATAGCGGTTCTTGAATAGATGAGGTACAGTAAAAGCTAGTCAGGGCAAAGGTTTTGAACTTTTAAGCTGTACTTCATGCAACCGAAAAACGCTATAACAATTAATAACTGACAATTAACGATGCAATCGTTTGAGGGGTAAAAAAGCTGAATCGCTAAAGCGATTACTACGAACAAAATTTTTTGAGGAAACTCCTTGACAGTGGCTTTTTTAGAAGAATTGCAAGAAGTAATAGGTAATAGGTAATGGGTAATAGGTAATGGTTAATGGGTAGCAGAAATAAGACAACTAACAATTAATAACTGACAATTAACGATGCAATCGTTTGAGGGGTAAAAAAGCTG
>CAZUCT010000087.1:11218-24713 GCA_964619285.1 uncultured bacterium
AGCGATTACTACGAACAAAATTTTTTGAGGAAACTCCTTGACAGTGGCTTTTTTATTTGTTAAGATGGAGTCGATGAGGAAGAACTATCTACATATCTGAGGGGCGAGACCCCCCAGGCCCAAAAGATAATACCGCCGCAAAGCCATCTGGTTAGCAATTAACAATTAACAATTAAGAGGACGAAAAATTCTGGCGAGGGAGCGATCGCTAAATAATTCTATCGCCACTTCTACGAGCTCGGAATTATTAAGAAGAGGTTTAACAAATAACTCTGGATGCAACGCCTTCCAGAAATACTCGACAAACCGTTCTACTTCTTCGTCGTTCATCCCCGAGTTGCCCTGGGCGATACTTTCTTTTTCTGCCTGAAGTCGCCATTTTTTAGAAACTCGATAATCCGTGGGATAAAGCACGATTAAACTATCCAACTTTTGCCAAAGCGGCAAATAGTATTGTAATTTATAATTGATATCTCGGGCAAACTTCCTGTCAGCTTCCGTAATAATAGGAGGAGGTGCAAAATCAAAAATAGCAGGGTTAATTGGTGGAACTCCAACGCACCACCCCTCGAAGAAAACAAGATCTATATTGCTAACAAATTCCGGTGTAATTCTGTCGCCGGCACCGGCAAAAAGAGACTTGTCAAAGCGAGGAATTTCTATTAATTGTTGTGGGGAGTTGTAACGGAATTTATCTAATAATTGGATGCCGAGTTCGACATCGTGGGTGCCAGGAGGACCTCGCCAAATAAAACGGGGGTCTTGTTGTTTTAGTTGTTGGCGATCGCCATAAGTTTTATAAAGGTCGTCGAGAGAAATGCTAATAGCATTCCAGCCAATTTTTGCTAAGATAAAGATGATAATTCGTGCTAAAGTCGTCTTGCCGGTTCCTTGGACTCCTAAGATTCCTTGAATTAAAGGCCGACCTAATTTTTCTCGTTTTGTTGCCAGTAGAATTGCTAAAGGCAACCAGAGATGCCAGAGAGTTTCGAGGCGATCGCTCAAAGAAAAAGGTAATTCATCTTTTTCCTCAATTAAGGAAAGAAATAAGTCAATTTTTTCTCCAACGACGGCCGCGACATTTGCTTCTGTAATCTCGAAGGTTTCTGCTCTTGATTGGTCTGCTAATTCTATTTGTTTTAGTAGTAATAATTCTTCGGTCGTGGGAGACTTTCCTGCCAGAAAATTTTCTAAGATTAAAATTAGGAAGAAATTAGTAAGTTTCATAAAACAATTATCAATGTTTAAGAACCCAATTTAAAAGCTTCCAAAAACAGACCATAAGTCAGACCAATTTTAAAACCGTTGAAAACATCTATCCAAAAAGAGCGAAAGCTACCAGAATAACTGCGATAAGCCAGCCAATTGAAAAACTCAGTAATTAGGAGACAAATTACAGCATAAGTCACGTCTAAATAACCTTCTTGCCCGGCAATAGTCGAAATAACTGTTGCTAAAAAGTTGCCAAATAATAAACTAATAATTAGCAGAGAAATTCGTCGCCAAGGATTGCGCAACCATACTTGAAGGTTTTGGTTAATAACGTTAAATAATCGCTCTAGTCTGGTATTTTGCATAGTTAGTTGTTAATTGTTAATTGTTAATGTGGAAAAGTCAAGATAAAAGGCAAATTTTCTTTTGGGTACTGTCTTTGGGATGGTTATGTTTAATTGGTGGGCTAGCCTTTTTTTGGAACTTAGGAAATATAGGCTTAATAGACGAGACGGAACCGCTATTTGCCGAAGCTGCCCGCCAGATGACCGTTACTGGGGATTGGATAACGCCCTATTTCAACGGGGAGACTCGCTTCGATAAGCCACCTCTGATTTACTGGCTGATGGCGATCGCCTATCAAACTATCGGCGTTAACGAATGGGCCGTCCGCCTGCCTTCCGCCGTAGCGGCCATCGCCCTAGTTAGCTTTGGATTTTACATTCTTTACAGGTACGGCCATTACAGTTTAGGCGATCGAACATCGAGAATTATTAAAAATGTCCCCAGAAGCAGATTCCTGCTGCCTTGGATCGGGGCGGCGACGATGGCCTTCAACCCAGAAATGATAACTTGGGGCAGAATAGGCGTGTCCGATATGCTGCTGGCGGGTTGTATGTGTTCGGCCTTGTTAGCCTTTTTTAGCGGATATGCTACGGCGACAAAAAGCAAAAATTCAACCTTAAATAAATGGTATTTAGCCTTTTATATTTTAAGCGCTTTAGCAGTATTAACTAAAGGTCCGGTGGGGATAGTTTTGCCAGTTTTAATTATTGGTAGCTTCCTTTTATATGTGGGGAAATTTCGAGAAGTTTGGCAAGAAATATACCCCCTTCGAGGAAGTTTAATTTTTATAATAATAACCTTGCCGTGGTACGTTTTAGTTACCATTAAAAACGGTAGTTCTTATATTGAGAGTTTTTTCGGCTATCACAATTTTGAGAGATTTACCAGCGTCGTCAACCACCACGCGGGGCCGTGGTATTTTTACTTTTTAGTAGTGTTATTTGGTTTTGCTCCTTGGTCGATTTATTTGCCAGTAGCGATCGCTCAAACTAAATTTTGGCAGCGTCGTTATTGGAGTAAGCAACCCCGGGAATCTCAATTAGGTTTGTTTGCCTTATTTTGGTTTACCTGTATCTTTATTTTCTTCACCATTGCCTCCACCAAATTAATCAGTTACGTCTTGCCTTTAATGCCTGCCGCTGCCATTCTCGCCGCCTTGTTTTGGGGAGAGATTTTCCTTAGGAGTCGCGCCAAAATAAACTACCAGATGAAGGAAAATCGTAGGTTGGGTGGAGTGAAACGCAACCCAACAAGTCGGTACCTTATTACTACGCAAGTCCTTAATAAAAAAGAGGAACATGGAGTAAATTTATCGGCAATATTTAACGTTATTTTGTTGCTAGTTTTAGCCCTAGCAATTCCCATTAGTTACCAGTGGTTAAATGGGGATCCGGCCATGCCAAATTTTGGCGAAGTAATTAAAGAATCTGGTTTGTTGGTTAGCGGGAGTTTCCTTTGGGGAATTAGTGCCTTAGTTATCGCTTTTCTGCTAGCAAAAAGACAAATAAAAGGAGTTTTAATTGTGAATTTTATTGGCATAATTGCATTTTTTATTGTTGCGATTATGCCCACGTTATTTTTAGCAGATAGTATGCGTCAATTGCCTTTGAGAGAATTAGCAGAAACCATTGTTAAAGTAAGGCAACCGGGGGAAGAAGTGGTAATGATTGCTTTTGAGAAACCCAGTTTAGTTTTTTACACCCAAAAGCCTGTAAATTTCTTCCGCCGGGCGACGAATGCGAGGGAATTTTTGGAGAAAATATCTCAATATAATAGGGCAGATACAGTCTTAATTATTGGCTATCCTCGGGAGTTAGTTGATGCTAGATTAGAACCCAATCACTACCAATATTTAGACGGTAGGGGTGCTTATGTTTTAAGCAGAGTTCCTAAAGAAGTGTTTTTAGAAGAAGAGGGAATGGGGAATAGCTATTAGCAAAAATCGTCACCTTTTTGGATTTTTCAGCAAATCCTAATCACCCTACCAAATCTTTAGCTTTAGATTGGTGGATGGAGTTTTTAATTTTTTCTAACAAGTCTGACATGGAAATAGAATAAGGCAAAGTTTGGCTAGCTACTTCCTTTAAAATCGAATTAAGTTCGTCAGATGTGAAATTTGCTGGCAGAGTAAAATCGGAATCCTCCCAGACGAGAATAGGAGTATTTGACTTTAGTTTTTTCAAACCGAATAATGCTTCCAGCAGTTCCGATGGTAAGTTTCCGCGCAAACAAATTAAGAGTAAGTCAACGCTTTGGTATTGTAAATGCTGTAAGACTTCAGACCAATAGCGAGTTAGCAAACTTCTAAAACCGCCTATTTTAAGGTATTGAATTAATGCTTTGGTGCTACCGAGATTGCTAGAGCGATCGCTATTTTCTGCGGTACTATTTTCTTGTCTATTTTGGGAGATTCTGGCGGCTTCTTCCGACAAACTTTTTGAGGAATAAGCTGTAAAATCGGCTATATTAGAAACATCGACAACTAAAATATTAGGCGGCAAATTAGTGCGGGCGGCGATAGAAATTACTTGCCACAAAGCCGATGCAATAAACTCCGAATCATTTTCGATTTTTTCCTTGCTGTGAGTGGCATTTTCATAATCCAAACAGGGAAATACAGAAAGTTCTTTAATTTTATTAGCAGCTTGAGTAGTGCGGGCATCTAAAGTCACCAGAGGTAAAGAAGTCAAACCCTGGGATTTATTCAGTTCTTCTAAAAGTTCTTCAGTTAAGAGCTTGCCACCTAGATTTTCTAACAAAACAACGTCGGGATGCCAAATTCTGGCTAATAATTCTGCTTCTTCTATCTCATCTGCTTCGACTATTCGGCAGTCGTAAGGATGAAGTAACAAAGACAAATCGTAAATTGATTTATGTTCGTTATCCAGGGCTGTTACTTTTTGATTTCTGCGATAAATTATGCGGAGAATCGTTAATTTTTGATGGGGAATACAGGAGAGTGGTTTGAGGGATTCTGCCACAGTTTTCTCTAAACTCAATTGTTGCACTGGCAAGCTCAAAAAGCCATTTGCTTTGTGCAATAACCCTCGTTCTTTATCCCCTCTAGTTGCAGTTATGATTACTGGTATTTCCCTAGTATCCGCATCTGTTTTCAGCAAAGTTAAGACATCCCAACCGGATAATACGGGTAAAATGGGGTTGAGGAAAATTGCTCTTGGTTGGAGTCGGCGTACTTTTTCTAATGCTTCAGTACCAGAACGAGCAATAACCACTTGATAGCCCAAAGCGGTCAATTTTTCCGACAAATCTTCGATGTAGTGGGGAACTGCTTCGACGATTAATACTAAGCGAGAGGAATAATTGGGAAGGGATATTTGGTTATGAGTAATCGGTAATTTTTCGGGTTTTTCGGGTTTAGTTATTGTTTTTTGCTTTTTTAGTTGCTGTTGGCCAAAGTTTTCCTCAGTTTCCCGATTATTTACCAAAGATTTAGGAGGCGGACTTGGAGGTAAAATTAAGGTAAATTCGCTACCTTTTTTTTCTGTAGAAATAAAAGTAACATCTCCACCGTGAAGGCGGGCGAGACGTTGGGTTAAGACTAATCCCAATCCCGTGCCTTCAAACTGACGGGTGAGGGGACTTTCTAATTGTTGGAATTTTTGAAAAATGAGGTGTTGTTTTTCTGCAGGAATGCCGATACCAGTATCCCAAACTGTAAATGCTATCCACCTTTCCCATCGAGTAACTTTCAGCCCTATTTTGCCGCCGATAGGGGTAAATTTGAGGGCGTTGGAGAGGAGATTTACTAACATTTGCCGCAGGCGCAATTCGTCGGCGACTAACATTTCTAAACCCGGTTCTATTTCTAGGGTAAATTTGCTTTCTAGGGGATGTGGGGGAGACTCTGGAGGATGACGATCGCCTCCGTTTCCTTTAGTTCTAAGTTCGAGAGTTTCTTGGTAAGCGCGATCGCAAACCGAGGGAATTTTTACTGGTTGTGGAGTTAATTCCATCTGACCGGTTTCCATGCGAGTCAGGTCTAAAATGTCATTAACTACAGTCATTAAATGGCGACCGCTTTCGTGAATTAAATTAGCATAGCGAGCTTGGCGATCGTTGAGTTTTCCTAATGCTTGACCTTTGAGCAAATTAGACAATCCCAGTACGGCCGTCAGAGGCGTTTTTAGTTCGTGAGTAATGCAGGCTAAAAATTCATCTTTAAGGCGATTTAGTTGAATTAAATCGGCATTTTTGGCTTCTAACTCTTTAGCCACCAGATGTTTTTCGGTGATATCTTGAGCCATAATCAGGCTTAAATCAAACAAAGGTTGATGGGCAAACTGCCAGACGCGTTCTTGGCCTGGTTGTTGGGAACAGAAACAGAAGTAACCGTCGCTGGTGGCCGAAAAAGAGTTAGATTGGACGAACAGGGGACAAAGGGAGGGTGCGCCATCCTGACATGGGAGGCGATCGCTCCTTGGACCCCTCATACTGGGGGTTCCTGGGGCCGAGGTAGCGATCGCTACTGGTTGTTCTCGGGCAGTTTTTTTCTTTGCTTCGTTATCTTGGGATAATTTAACTGCTTTCGCTACTATTTCTGCTAGCTCCAGCTCCGTTCCTACTTGAGAGCGCCATGCCCGATTTTGAGCGAGGACAGCTCCCTCGGAGTTTTGTAACATCAGCGGAATTGGCAGTTGTTCTAAAATTTCCACTATTGAGGTAAAGTAGTAGCATTTCTCTACCGCCTTTTCTTCTTGACTGTTATTGGTTAGGGGACAAGCGAGGAGGGAAGAAGAAGAATATGGCTCGGATGCTGCTGCGGTTTCTTTGAAGCGCCCCGAGCCCTTTGCTGTTGCCAGGTTTTTTCCTTGCCTTTGCGAACCGGCTATGAACTCCAACAGTCCCAGAGTATCGAGCAACCCAATAAATTTACCTTGAGAGTCAACCAAGGCAATAGGGGAGCGATCGCCTTGGGAGTCATTGAGGAATGACATTAACTCCCCCGTAGGGCTCCCGGCGGGCAATAATCTCAGACTTCTCAAAATTGGTGGTTCTAGCAACTGTAGGGGTTTCTGCCAATCAATCGATCTGGTATTAAGTCCTCTTTGAGAATGCCTCTGCTTATTGAGAATATAGGGCAAGAGGGTGTGGAGATAGATCGAGCCTTGGGGGACTTGGTTGTGGTTTACTACTACTACCACCTCATGTTGCCCAGACCGAAAAATAGACCTTACTGCTTCTAGGGGTTCTGTTTGAATGCAAAACGGCACGGACTGACTAAATTTTTGTAAACTTTCGTTGGCTACGAACATAATAATCTTGGCAATTGGCAATGGCAAATAAGTAACTAATAATGTTTTGGGAATTGGGAACGCTTAATTGGGAATTGGGAATTGGCAATAGTTTCGGAAAGCGCCGATCCCTATCTTGGATCGAACGCGAGTCCCCAAAGCCTGTTTTTTAATTGCTTACATTTCTATCCTACCTTTTTAGCTATGAAATAACCACAATTAATGTTAAGATTAGTTAAAATTACTGTTGTTACCATTCATGGAAGATTAAGTTTTTTGTAATGGAGAAATTTAAGTTGAGTCCCGCAAAGTTAGATGGGAACTTGGAGACTGCACCTGAAGCTTTACCCAAACCCTTGTCCATCTGTATATTTTCCACCGAAGATAGATTCGTTAACTCAGTAAGTTTGTTGCTGGGTAGCGATCGCTATCTGGTTACTCTGACTAACTCTTCGGTGAAGTTTTTAAAATTTATCGAGCAAGAATCAAACATAGATTGTTTGTTGGTGCAGGAAAGTCCCGAGTTACTTTCGGTTTTGAATGCTTTGCAATCCGTAGAGACTCTTTTACCCGCCGTCATAGTTCTTAAATCGAAAGAAAGCTACGCTTCAGAAAAAGAGCAATTAGAGAAAAACCACTTAGAAAAAAAAGCCTTTCTTTACCACGAAGCAGAAGTGCAATTAGTTAATTCAGAACTCGATGGCCTCGAAGAAGAAATAGATCGAGCGATCGCTCAATTTCTCCAACTTTCTCCCTGCAGCACTTCAACCAGCTCTAGCACAACGAAACCTCAAGAACCATCGGGGGAGCCAGAGAGGCTCTCTCTCAACAGACACCAAGAACGACTGGCAGACAAATTACGGGAGCGATTAGGATACCTTGGCGTGTATTATAAAAGAAATCCCCAAAATTTCTTGCGAAATATGCCTCCTGGGGAACGGCAAAAACTCTTAGAGCAATTGAAAGCGAGATATCGTAAAATTGTTCTCAGTTATTTTTCGCAAAATAGCACCCTGAACAATCAAATAGATGAGTTTGTCAATATCAGTTTTTTTGCCGACGTTCCCGTGACTAAAATTGTGGAAATGCACATGGATTTAATGGATGAGTTTTCCAAACAATTAAAATTGGAAGGACGCAACGAAGAATTATTGCTAGATTATCGTTTGACTCTGATAGACACCATCGCTCATTTATGCGAAATGTATAGAAGGTCCGTTCCTAAGGAGTCTTAATCGGGTGCATCTCAATCCAAGAAGCGAACCAATAGTTAAACGCTTTTTGTCTATTGTTTATTGTCAATACTTAATTGTTCCAGAAAGTTTTTTTGCAAAGATTCGATGCTCTCGTCTTAATCCCAAACCGAGCTTAATGCAATCACAAAAAAAAAGGCAGGGGCCAGTCTAAATAACAACAGTAGGGGAAGATTTGTCAAGCAGTAACTAATTAAAATCAACCAAATAAACCAATTATCAAAGTCGCCTCTTATGAGTCCGTTAAAAACAACTTATGTTCTCAAGCTCTACGTTGCTGGAAATACTCCTAACTCGGTACGAGCCTTAAAAACTCTTAAAGACATTCTCGAAGATGAATTTCAGGGAGTTTATGCCCTGAAAGTAATAGACGTGCTAAAAAATCCACAGCTAGCAGAAGAAGACAAAATCTTGGCCACTCCAACCTTGTCAAAAATCTTGCCCCCACCAGTGAGGAAAATTATTGGAGATCTCTCAGATAGAGAGAAAGTCTTAATTGGTTTAGATATCCTCTACGACGAACTCCAGGAAGATGAAAATAATTACTAAATTTTCATCTGAAGTCAACATAGATATTGCTTGATGTGTTAGAAATATTCAAGACTCTGAATCATTAGATCGGGAGCTCGATTTTTGAAAACCATAGATATGAAAGAAAATAATAAAACTTTCCGCCCCAACGGAAAAGGATTTAAAGGAGTCAAGAAAATCCACACGAGGATCGAGGGTTTTGATGACATCAGTCATGGTGGTATGCCCTTGGGGAGGACAACTTTAATCAGCGGCACGTCGGGTACTGGCAAAACTTTATTTGCGGTTCAATTTCTCTACAACGGCATTACCAAATTTGATGACCCTGGCGTTTTTGTAACTTTTGAAGAATCGCCAAGCGATATTATTAAAAATGCTTACAGCTTTGGTTGGGATTTACAAGGTCTAGTCGATGAAGGTAAGCTTTTTATTCTGGATGCTTCCCCCGACCCAGAAGGACAAGATATAGTAGGGAATTTCGATTTATCGGCTTTAATCGAGCGCATTCAATATGCTATCCGCAAATATAAGGCAAAAAGAGTTTCGATCGATTCCCTTACCGCAGTTTTTCAACTATACGATGCTGCAGGAGTAGTCAGAAGAGAAATATTTCGCTTGGTAGCTCGCCTCAAACAAGTGGAGGCTACTACGATTATGACTACGGAAAGGACTGAGGAATACGGCCCCGTGGCCAGGTTTGGCGTTGAAGAATTTGTCTCGGATAACGTGGTAATTGTCAGAAACGCCCTGGAAGGGGAACGCCGTCGTCGAACTATAGAAATTTTAAAGCTTCGAGGCACTACCCACATGAAAGGGGAGTATCCTTTTACCATTACTAATGATGGGATCAATATTTTCCCATTAGGGGCAATGCGATTAACCCAACGTTCTTCTAACGTGCGAGTTTCTTCTGGAGATAAGATTCTAGATGAAATGTGCGGCGGTGGTTTCTTTAAAGATTCGATTATTTTGGCCACTGGCGCTACCGGCACTGGGAAAACTTTGTTGGTGAGTAAGTTTTTAGAAAATGCTTGTAAAAGTGGCGATCGCGCTATTCTTTTTGCCTACGAAGAATCTCGGGCCCAGTTGTTCAGAAATGCTAATTCCTGGGGTATTGATTTTGACGAATGGGAAAAAAAAGGTCTCCTCAAAATCTTATGTACTTACCCGGAGTCGGCAGGTTTAGAAGACCACTTACAAATTATCAGAACGGAAATTACTGAGTTTAAACCTTCTCGTCTTGCTATTGACTCTCTTTCTGCTTTAGCAAGGGGCGTGAGTAATAATGCTTTCCGGCAGTTTGTCATCGGGGTAACTGGTTATGCCAAACAGGAAGAAATAACTGGCTTTTTTACTAATACTAGCGACCAATTTATGGGGGCTCATTCTATTACTGATTCCCATATTTCGACAATTACTGACACTATTATCATGCTCCAATACGTTGAGATTCGCGGCGATATGTCCAGAGCTATTAACGTATTTAAAATGCGCGGTTCTTGGCATGATAAAGGTATTCGCGAATATACTATTAGCGTTAACGGCCCGCAGATTAGAGATTCTTTCCGCAGTTATGAGGGCATTATCAGCGGTTCGCCCACTAGAATTTCTGTTAATGAGAAAAGCGAACTATCCCGCATTATTGAAGGGGTGAAAGATAAAACGGGGGATGAAGTTTAGAATGGCTAATTGCGTTCTTGCGAGCTTGTTAGCTAGTAGGGTGCGCACTGCGCACCTTACAATTGTTAATTGTTAAATCAAAAAAGGGTGGGTCTGAAACCCACCCCTTTTTTTATTTAACGAGCATGGAGGGATTCGAACCCCCGGCCCTCAGAACCGGAATCTGATGCTCTATCCACTGAGCTACATGCCCTCAATATTTATTAGCTTAACATATTGAATCTTAAATGTGTGGCAGGGAAAGCTAAAATTTTTCTAAAATACGAGCGTGAGGGGCGGGCCATGAATAATTCTCAATTGTTAATTAACGCTTCTAACCAAAATCACGGTACAATCGCAACCGCGAGCGATCGCCTCGGGAATATTGCCATTAACAACCTGAGTCAAAAAACCCTCCCTAGTAGCGCCCACAACCACAACATCGCACTGATTTTTAGAAGCCAAATCTATAATCGCCTCGGGCACGGAATTAGAACAAACCAAAGTAGTAACAACATCAGTACCGATGCGGCGGCTGAGAATTTTAGCCCCCAGTTCAATTGCTTCGGTATCCAACTTGACTACCGACTTCCCAAAAACCTGGCAAAGTCGTATTTCCGGTTGAAAACTCAGGGAAACTAAAGCAGGTAAAAGCTTGATAGCTGCCGCTTGTTTTGGTTCTCCTCTAATAGGAACCAACCAGCGATGCCAAGCCAAATCTAACAGCTCGTAATCCGTATTTTCCTGTGAAGTATTTTCCTGTGAGAAAGACGTCTCGTTGGTACTAACATTTCCCCATTTAACTACCACCAATTCGCAGGGAGCTTGTCGGATTAAAGTATCGACGACATTACCAAAAATGCGACCGGAAGCAGAAGTATCCCCCTTCCATCCCATCAACAATAAAGCAATATGTCGCTCTTTTATTGTATCCAAAATCGCCCCAGAAATATCGCGAGCAACTCTGATTTGAGTGTGGATAGAAACGCCGGCTTTTTGAGCGATTTGTTCTGCTTTTCTTAACAAACGACGGCTTTTAGTAGTATTAACTTCTGTCTCGGAAGGAAAAATATGGGGAGGTACTAAAATTACTTGAAGACATTCGATTTCGTAATTGCGGGATTTAGCGATCGCCACTGCAAAATTCAACAAAACCGGAGCCGTTTTGGGATTGCTCAAAGGCACCAACAAACGACCGCTACCAACAGCAGGTCCGCGAGTTTCATAAACCACATAAGAAGGAACAATTGAAGAACCAGATTCCCCCTCCATAATTAACTCCTTAGACTCCGCCCGAATAATATCGCTGCGAGTAATAATTCCCACCAACTTTCGCCCTTCGAGAACCGGCAAACGACTGAGTTTGTAGCGATTCAATTGATAGAGAACCTCGCTGAGATTATCAATAGGAGAAACGCTGACCGGCTGGCGAGTCATAAACTCGGAAAGAGGAGTATCCTGGGGCAAATTCTGCTGGTCGGTATCGAACAAATCGCTTTGACTAACGATACCGACTAACTTGCCGTTTTTATCTAGCACTGGAAAACCTCGATGGTGGGAGTTAGAAAAAAACTGTTTGACCTCAGCCAAACTTAACTCCGCTTCGAGAGTTTCTACCTGGCGAACCATAACATCCGTAGCGCGAATCTCGATTAAAGAATCTCCAACTGCTTGTTGTTTTTTAAGCGGAATGCCTTTCAATTCCCAGAGGCGATCGCTCAGAGATTTCTTATCTATTTTCTCCGCCATCAAATAAGCGACGATAGAACCAATCATCAGGGGCAGAATCAGATTAAAATCGGAGACTATTTCAAAAACAATAACCACCGCAGTCATGGGTGCCCTAGAGACGGCGCAAAAAAACGCCCCCATACCGGTGAGGGCGTAGGTGGCACTTTCGTTAACTCCCATTAAGGCAGAGTAGGAGAGTCCCACCAAATGACCGAGGGCGGAACCCAGGATTAAGGAAGGGGCAAACAAACCGCCGGGGGCGCCCGAACCGGCGGCAATTATGGTTAGAACCAAGTGGGCGACTAGAGCGATCGCTGTAGTAGTTAAGGTGGCATTGCCGCTACCTAAAAACTCCCGCAGACCGGTGTTATTTCTAAAATCTAAAGGTAACAGGGCTAATGCCAAGCCGGAAATCAAACCAGCGATCGCCATCCGAAAAGGCAAAGCCACCCGCCAGTGGCGCTGATTAAAAATAGAAACCGCCACTATTCCTCGACCGAACAAAGCACCTCCCAACCCTGCCAAAACTCCCAAAGCCAGATAAAACGGTATTTCTTTCCAGGACAAAAAACCGGGGTTAAGGGTATCAATTATTTGGGAAGTTTGGGCCTGCAAATTTACTCCCTGCCCTCCGAACCATTGAGAAACTATAGCCCCGACAAAGGAAGCAACGATGGCAGGGCCGAGGGTAATTCCCGAGACATCGTGGAGGAGTTCTTCGACGACAAACAAAACTCCTGCTATGGGGGCGTTAAAACCGGCGGCCAAACCGGCGGCGGCCCCGCAGGCGATTAATTGACGGCGATAATTGGGGGAAGTAGGAATCCAATTACCGATCCAGGCTGCTAAGGAGGCGCCGATTTGTACGGTGGGGCCTTGGCGTCCCAAGGTTAAGCCGGAGCCTACGGTTAACATGGTGGTGACTAGCTTAACTAGAGCTACGCGGAAAGATAGGGAGATGCGCGCTCCTCTAAGGGCCGCTTTCACTTGAGGAATGCCGCTGCCGCTAGTTTCTGGGGCGAAGGTTTGGACTAACAAACCGGTGAGGAGTCCGCCTATTAAGCCCACCGCCGGCAGTAATAGCCAAGCTGGTGTTTGTTGGGCCGCGCTGAGGCGCAGGCTGCCCAGCCATCCTATTCCCAGTTTGAGCAAAACTGCGGATATTCCCGAGATGACTCCGATGAGACAGGCTTCAAAGATTGCTAGGCGTTTGGTCGGTCGTAGGAGAAAGAAGGCGATCGCTTTTAGTTTCGCCTTTAGTTTCGCCTTGATTTTATTAATGATTCTATCTATTAAATGCCCCACATATTTTTGGGAATTTAGAATTTAGAATTGGGAATTTAGAATTGGGCCTTTAACTTGAATTTTGTGCGCCAATGGCGCACTTTTTTGGGCCTTTAACTCTAATTTTGTGCGCCATTGGCGCACTTTTTTGGGCCTTTAACTCTAATTGCCTATTACGAAAAAAGGACGAGAGCTTGAAAGCCATGTTTTTTTAAAGCATGGATGAAA
>CAZUCT010000088.1:0-8294 GCA_964619285.1 uncultured bacterium
GTTATTAAAAGTCCGGGAGAAGGAACGGTAGAAGAGGTATTTGTTCGAGTGGGAGATTCAATCTTTCAAGGCGACGAATTAATGAGGCTGAGAAATCGGGGAACAGACAACGCAATTATCCAACGTCAATTAGATACTAGACTCAAAGAAATAGAGCTAGAAACTAAGCTTAGAACCCTTGAAAATGCAGAATTAGCAGTAACAGAAAAAAAAGAAGAAATAGAACGCCTTAAGGCAGAATTAAACGAACCTCGCCAGCAAAAAGAACGGCGAGATCTGGAATTTAATATTAGAGACCAGAAGCTAACCTTAGAAGAAAATCGCCAGGCCATAATTAATGCCGAACTTAACTTAGAAGAAATTCAGCAAGAAATAGACATAGATAATCAGCTTTTAGAAAAAGGTTTGATTCCTCAAGAAACTGTACTAAATAAGGAAAAGCAACTACGGCAAGAGCGAACGACTTTACGCAACGCTAAAAATACACTTGAAAGAAGTAGGATGCAATTAGAAAAATACCAATTACAATACCAGGATATCCAACGACAAATCCAAGATGAAATCGAAGATGTTGAAGAGAGTTTGCGGCAAGCAGAGTCGCAATTGCGAACTGCAGAATCAGAGTTGCGAACCGCAAAAGATGCTCTAATTAAACATGATATAGAGATTGATAAAGACGAACTAGAATATCAAACAGTTCTCCAAAAAATCAGGGACAGTCGAATTATTTCTCCCATCAACGGTAAGGTATTAAGTATTCAAGTAAAAGCGGGAGACGGCTTAGAAATAGGCAATGGATTATTAACCGTAGGAAATCCAAATATCGAATTAGTAGAACTCAATCTTTCAACCCTGGACGCGCCAAAAGTAGAACCAAATCAACTAGCTTTAATTACTCTTATCGGACCCGATCCGGAACCGATTCGGGGCAGGGTAGAGAATATCTCCTTGCAAGCAGGAGGCGGCAGCGAGGAAAACTCCGGTAGTTCTTCGGGAGTTGCAACGGTGGGGGCAACTGTAAGATTGGATAATCCCGTCGGTTTAATACCGGGAACTACGGTCAATGTAGAGATAATTTTGGAAAGAGCGGAAGACGTGCCAGCATTAGAAATAGACTTAGTTAGAAGGGAGGACGATCGCGATTTTGTCTGGGTACGAGACTCGGAAGGCAACGCGCGAAAACAAACCGTTACTTTAGGATTGGACGACGGTATTAAAGTAGAGATAACTTCCGGTTTAAATGTAGATGATAAAGCGATCGTTCCTCCCCTGGGAGAAAAACTAGAACCGGGAAGAGCGATCGCCCCCATCGAGTCCGAAAAACCAGAAAACTAACCAATTCCCCATTCCCCATTCCCCATTCCCCAAAACCATGAGTCTCTCACCTTTAGATCTAATTTCCATGACCTCCTCCTCCTTGCGAGGTAACTTATTGCGTTCCTCCCTCACCACCCTGGGAGTATTTATGGGCGTTCTCGCCGTCACCGCTTCCCTGCAAGTGCGCAGTATCAGCAGCCAGGTAATTGCCGAAAAGTTAGCGAAAGAAGATGTGCCTCACGTTAGGTTGCGCCTATGGGGTCCAGAAGAACTCCAGTTAAAACATCTGGAATTTTTACGACAGCGTTTAATCGGTTGGAGGGCGATCGGGGCTGTTGCTTTTGTTGAGTGGGGTCAAATTATATTTCACGATCGCACCACTGAAGTTAGAGCGCAGTCCGTTTCTCCCGACTACTTCGAGGCGCTTGGTACTTTTGCCGTTAAAGGAAGCTTGTTTTCTCAGGCGGAGCATGAAAAATATCGCTCCGTGGCGATTATTGACGAGTTGCTGGAGCAAGAATTATTTAAAGCAAAAACCCCCAGAGATAAAGACGTAAATCCTATCGGTCAGCGGGTTTATATGGAAGGTCAACCTTATAGAATCGTAGGGGTTATTAAGTCAAGTTCTAGCTGGGTTAATCAAAATGTAGTTATAATACCAAAATCTACTCATTATGCTTCAACTGGCGATCGCGATTTCAGCGGTCTGATTATTCGTGCCAAAAAAGCCCAAGATTTAGAAAGGCTGGGAAATCAAGCTCAAAAACTTTTAGAAAAACGCTTGCCAGATTCATATATTTTCCAGCGCAACAATATCTCCGACATTCAAGACCAACAAACAACTTTAGATATGGTATCTAATTCCCTCTTGGTCTTGGCAGGCATTTCTCTCTTAGTCGGTGGTGTCGGTATCGCTAATATTACCATCGCCTCGGTGACGGAACGTACTAAAGAAATCGGTCTGAGGAGAGCGATCGGCGCTACTTCCTTTGAAATTGTCTTGCAGTTTATTTTGGAAGCAGTATTTTTAAGTTTATTGGGAGGTGCCGCCGCTATTATTACCGTACATGGATTGACCGTTATCGTGAAAGATAATTTTGACTTACCATATCAATTCGAGCCCGCTACGGCAGTTTTTTCTTTAGGTTCCGCTTTGCTGGTGGGAGTCGGCGCGGGATTTTTCCCCGCCCTGCAAGCTAGTAAAATCGACCCGGTTCAAGCTTTACGATCTTAATCGAAGTTTTTACTTCCCCAAACAAACATGAGTCTCTCACCTTTAGACCTAATTTCCATGACCTCCTCCTCCTTGCGAGGTAATTTATTGCGTTCCTTCCTCACCACTCTGGGAGTATTTATGGGCGTTCTCGCCGTCACCGCTTCCCTGCAAGTGCGGAGTATCAGCAGCCAGATGCTTGAGGAACGGTTGGCAAAAAGAGACGTTCCTCACGTTCAGGTTTATCCGGCGTGGTGGCGTAGAGGCGCTGAGAGACTTCAGTTAGAACATCTGAAATTTCTACAAGAGCGTTTAATCGGTTGGAGAGCGATCGGAGCTTATACTTATGCAGACTACGGCACGGTTAGATTTCGCGATCGCTCTACCCAAGGAGAAATTAGCGTTTTACCAGTTTCTCCCGACTACTTTGAAGCACTAGGTACTTCTGTCTTAAAAGGAACCTTGTTTTCTCAGACGGAATTTGAAAGATATCGCTCCGTAGCTATTATCGATGAGTCGGTGGAGGAAGAATTATTTAAAGCGCGAACTCCCAGAGAAAAAGATCTAAATCCTATCGGTCAGCGGGTTTATATGAAAAGTCAACCTTATGTAGTAGTAGGGGTTATTAAGTCAAGCGGGTTTAATCAACAGGTAGTCTTAATACCGCAGTCAACCCATTATGCTTTAACTGGTAGTCGCGAATTCAGTGAATTTATTATTCGTTCGAAAAACGCTGAAGATTTAGAAAGACTGGGAAACCAAGCAAAACAGCTATTAGAAAAGCGCTTATCGAACACTGATATTTACTACAACACCAATATCTCCGACATTCAAGAACAACAAACAACTTTAAATATGGTATCTAATTCGCTCTTGGTCTTGGCATGCATTTCTCTCTTAGTCGGTGGCGTCGGTATCGCTAATATTACCATCGCCTCGGTGACGGAACGTACTAAAGAAATCGGTCTGAGGAGAGCGATCGGCGCTACTTCCTTTGAAATTGTCTTGCAGTTTATTTTGGAAGCAGTATTTTTAAGTTTATTGGGAGGTGCCGCCGCTATTATTACCGTTCATGGTTTGACTGTTGTAGTAACAGATAACTTTAAGCTACCTTATCAATTCGAGCCCGCTACGGCAGTTTTTTCTTTAGGTTCCGCTTTGCTAGTGGGAGTCGGCGCGGGATTTTTCCCCGCCCTGCAAGCTAGTAAAATAGATCCGGTTAAAGCTTTACGTTCTTAATTAATTAATAATTAACAATTAATAATTAACAATTTAGTTGTTTTAGGTTATTTTTCTCATGCACTTACCACCAAATACTCCGCCAGAACCAGAACCAAATTTCGGTAAAGTCCGTTTTGGCTTAATTTTAATAGCTACTCTGGGAGCATTTTTTTGGCTTTTTGTTACTTCTAATTCTGCCAGTCTGCGAGTGGATGCCACCGACGAAGCAGAACGCGATCGCCAACTTTCTTCTCTCTTAAAAGCCCGAGAAAAATTTCAGCAAGAATTACAACCCGAAAAAGAAGAAATAAAGAGCGAACCCGCCCCCGAACCTCCCCAAGAAATCTTCGCAAAACTCCAACCAGTTCCGCAGTTAAATTTGCAGACAACTTCCCCGTTAAATTTATCGGAAATTAGAGGCAATTCTCAGACAAATATCTCCCCCGTCGATGAGGAAGTGGATGAGGAAATCGCCCCTGTTGATGAAACCGAACCAGTAGATTTAGCAACGGATTTTCTAACCGATGAAACGGACGATTTAACAGATTTTGCCGAGGATTTTCTAACCGATGAAACGGACAATTTAACAGATTTTGCCGAAAATTTTCCAACCGATGAAACGGAGACCTTGCCCCTAGATAAAAATCTCGAAATCGAGCCAACAAAAACAGAAACAAACCCCCTAGAATATTGGAACCTTCCACCTCGAAACTCCGCAGCAGATTTGCTCGCTTCTGGGAGGATAACTGAGAGCGAAGTCTTAGAAACTTCACCAGAAAACCAGCCAACTTCTGCAATATTATTAACCCTTAACGATGCCATTTTGCTCGCCTTAGAAAATAACAGAGAACTCAAAAATCAATATCTGGAACGCATTATCCAAAGAAACCAATTAGAAGTAGCAGAAGACATCTTTGCTCCCGACTTTACCCCCAGGGCCTCTCTAGGAATTGATGGTAACGACACCAACCTTTTACCCTTTCCTAATAGCGGAGGTTTAAACTTATCAACTACAGTCGGTCTCCGACTGCCGAATGGGGCAACCATAGATTTAACTTGGAACGCTAACAGTACCTTAGATGGAGGCGATACCAGTTTAAGTAACCTCGGTCAAAACCTCGAATTAAATGTTACTCAACCCTTATTAAGAGGTGCCGGCTCTGAAATTAATAGACTGCCCATAAAACGCGCGAGACTGACAGAAAAAAATAATATTTTAGAACTAAAATCTAACTTAATAAATACCATTACCCGGGTTATTACAGCTTATCGAAGTTTCGTTCAATCCCAACAGGGACTAGAAATCCAAGAAAATGCCCTCGAAGATGCCAAACAACGGCTGGAAGAAATTAATATTTTAATAGAATTTGGCAGAAGAGCTAGAGTGGAAGCAGTACCCTTCCAGCAGGACATTGCTCGGAGCGAATTAGCTGTTTTAAGAGCTAAAAGTAATTTAGAAACTCAAAAGTTAAATTTAATTGAAATTCTGGATCTAGAGCGCGATTTTGAAGTCGTAGGTGAAGATATTCAGGAAGTAGAAGCCCCTGCTTTCAATCTCGAAGAAATAACCGAATTAGCCCTATTAAATAAACCTTCATATTTGCAGGCTGAAATCAATATCAAAACAGCCGAATTTTCACTATTAGAAGCCGAAGATGCCTTGCGCTGGCAGTTAGATTTAGGCGCTAGTTACAAGAACACCCTTGATACCTTAAATG
Source organism: uncultured bacterium (assembly GCA_964619285.1). Classification (GTDB taxonomy): domain Bacteria; phylum Cyanobacteriota; class Cyanobacteriia; order Cyanobacteriales; family Microcoleaceae; genus CALKCV01. Next base: position 5,470 of record CAZUCT010000088.1, read on the forward strand.
AGACTGCGGGAGATTTGAGAGCCAGTATTAGTTTGAGTCAAGAATTTGGCGATCTGAAAGATAAAAAATTAGAATTAAAACGAAGTCAAATAGGCTTAGTTCAAGCCCAAAATAACTTACTAGAAGCACGCCAAAATTTAGAAATTGAAGTAGCTAATGCCGTGCGAGATGTTAAACTCAGTTTGGAAGAAGTAAAACTCGCTCGCCAAACTACCGAGCTAGCCGAACAACAATTACAAATCGAACGGGATAAATTGGAATTGTCTGCTCCCAATGCCAGCGCCCAAGAAGTCGTTAGAGCTCAACAAGCTGTGGTAGAAGCCCGCAATAACGAACTGGCTGCTAAGATAGATTATCAAAATTCTTTGACCGATTTATGGCAGACTCTCGGCACTACTTTAAATGAGTTAGACATTGAGTTTAACCATGGGTTAGGCGAGGTAATTTTTGAAGAAGATTAGAGGTTTAGAAACGAGTTCCAGAAACCCGGTTTTTCCAAAAAACCGGGTTTCTTAAAGGGTTTCTTAATTCAACTTAAAAAACTTAAAATGGCAACCTAAAAACATCAACAAAAAGCTGACCTGACTCCGGTATTCTCCGCTCATTCGGCGAGTCATAAACTATCATTAAAGCATCTTTTTCCCCCAAACAAGGAAACAGAGCCAAACCTTCCGCCCGATCGCTTCCCGGAGTAAAAGGCAAATCGAATAATAGCTCTAAGCGATCGCTTTCTCCGCCAAAAACCCTATCCCCTCCAAACTTTAATACCTTCCTCAGACAAAACACTTGCATTGCAGACTCTAAAGCCATTGTCGGCCCCGCTAAAATAATTAAATCGTCTCCATGCAAGCATAATTCTCGGATACCCAAACCATTCAGATAAACGAAATGTTTGTAATAAACTTCTCCATCGTCTCCGATTTTTTTCAGAGTTAAAACTCCCGGTTCTGTTTCCTCAACCTCTATCTCTAAAATCACCGCCCAACCGCGCAAAACCGGCCCTCGCAAACCTAGAAAAATCTTATTACCATGTACTGCCAATCCTTCAATATCTAAACCGTTATCTTTAGAAGGAATTAAAGAAGAGACAAAACTTCCTAAATGGTCGTCTTCTTTGAGGGCATCTATCAGGATATTACCCCCTTCAAAAGTTTTAATAGTAGCCGCAGTTAATTCTTTTTCCACCTTATCCGAAGGCTCTAGGGATTTAACTAACTCTCCTCCTACCACTGGAACTCTACCTAGCAACAATCGGTTTAAATCTAGTTTAATCGTCGATAACCTCTTCAAATCTTTTTTAGCGCTTTTTCCCTTCGGTTTTTTCCGCTTATAGCTGTGAGAACCCACAAACCACAAGTAATCATTGGAATAGTCCATGCCTTCGATATCAATTTCATCCTCTTTATCTAAAAGATTGACAAAATTTCCCAAATCGAAATGGCGGCGATCGCCATAAACAAACGGTTCCACTGGAGAAAGTCTTTCTAGTCCTAATAATTCGTCAGAACTCACCCATAAATGACCGTCTGGAGTAAAAGCTACTGCCGAAAGTTCCTGATAAATATCTTCGTCGTCCGTATCGAAGCGCAATAAAACGCGAGTTAGTAAAAAACCTTCTGTCATAATTTTAATTTAACCTACTTAATCCAGTGTTAATATTTTAACTTACCGCATCAGAGTCGATTTTTACTCTATCTGCGGGTAGAAAAGATTATAGCAGCAAAAATTATGAGCCATGAAACTTCAATTATTTTAGAAGTCCCAGAAGCGACAGAACCTCTAACAAAACAGCAAACTCAACGCCTCGACCTTTGGCTATCTCAGAATTTACCAGACATTTCTAGGTCGCGCATCCAAAATCTAATCTCCCAAGGTCGAGTTACAATTAACCACCAAATTTGTACCTCCAAAAAAACCACCCTAAAACCAGGCGATCGCCTCCAAATAACCATCCCCCCCGCCCAACCTTTAGAACTAAAACCCAATAACATTCCTCTGGAGATTCTCTACGAAGACGACCAATTATTAATTATTAATAAACCCGCAGGTTTAGTAGTACATCCCGCCCCCGGGCATCCAGAAGGAACCATGGTAAACGCACTTCTAGCTTACTGCGATTCTCTGGCGGGAATTGGCGGAGTTCGACGCCCCGGAATAGTGCATCGTTTGGATAAAGATACCACCGGAGCGATCGCCGTCGCCAAAACCGATTTAGCCTACTCCAGCTTGCAAAAACAACTGCAAGAAAAAACCGCCCGCCGCCAATATTTAGGCGTAGTTTACGGTAGCCCCAAAACCGAAAAAGACACCATAGATTTACCAATAGGTCGCCACCCTACAGACAGAAAAAAAATGGCAGTAATTCCAATAGAAAAAGGCGGACGTTCCGCAGTCACCCACTGGGAAATAAAAGAGAGATTGGGCAACTATAGCTTGCTCCAATTCCAATTAGAAACCGGTCGAACTCATCAAATTCGAGTGCATATTTCTCATAACGGACATCCCATCGTCGGGGATCCCGTTTATGGAAAAGGGCGATCGCTAGGAATTAACTTAACCGGTCAAGCTTTGCACGCTTGGCAGTTAGAATTACAACATCCAGTAACGGGGAAATTAATAGAAGCGATCGCCCCCTTGCCCGCAGAATTTTTAACCCTTTTAGAAATCTTGCGGAAACGAGCTAGTTCGTAGTAATCGCTAAAGCGATTTAGCGATTTAGCGATTTAACCAACCTTTACTTCCCACTAAGCTAGTTCGTAGTAATCGCTTTAGCGATTTAGCGATTTAGCGATTTAACCAACCTTTACTTCCCACTAAGCTAGTTC
>CAZUCT010000088.1:8394-24374 GCA_964619285.1 uncultured bacterium
ATCGCTTTAGCGATTTAGCGATTTAGCGATTTAACCAACCTTTACTTCCCACTAAAACGCCTACCACAAACCCGTTTTAACTAATCCCAAAATTAAATTAAAACTGGAGCATCTCATATTTGCCAAACCAGGGAGCAATTAACAATTAGCAATTAGCAATTAACAATTAGCAATTAGCAAAGAGCAATTAGCAAAGAGCGTTAAATTGTAGGTTTTCTTCAAAATTGAGATGCACCCAGTTAAAACTTATGCCGCTATCTCCGGCTTTGACTCCTCAACAGTACCATCAATAAAATCTTTAATGGTATTAGTCAAAGCAGCCCCAATTTTATTAATACTCAACCCGCCAACACCGCCAAGATTCCATCCTATTTCTTCCTCAAAACCATTACTTTCTTGAGGGAGATAGTGTTTAAAAGCTGTCATAAACTCTTCGTTAACCTTCGAGTTAACAGACAGCAGATATTGAGGTATGCTAGCTATTAACTCCCCAACTTCTGCTAAATCCAACCTCAAAGAAGGATCGTAAGAATTATTATTGAGTATTATTTGGCGGCAATTTTCCGCCTGACATCCACAATTGAAAGTTTCAAAGTGACCGTAGTAACAGTAGTAATCTTCCAAGATTTCTTCATCTTTTTCGAGATCTCGCAACGCCACGCTCACGTTATCAAACTGCAATAATCCTGTTGAGTTAGGAGAGCAAGAATGGTTAACCAACTTGCCTTCATCCCAAGCAATAACTACTCGATTGTCAAAATCAAGATAGCCGTAAATGCTGACTTTTTCCTTAGTTTGCCAGGGAAGCTTCTCGTAGTCTGAGTAAGGGATTTTAACGTCTAAATCGTCGCTTATCCACAAAATCTCACCTCGGACAAATTTCCTGGCAGCAAATACGCCTAAACCTGTTGGTGTTTGTTTGACATAAGTATCGGGATGGATCATTTAGTTTTCCTTGCTTTTTTAGAGCCTAATTAAGGTTAATCAAAATCTAGGCACTTGGCGGTTCTACCTCCCCTGACGTCCTTATCTTTTCCCTGACTTTTCGCCTGGGAAAAGACAGAATACGAACGCTCAATCTACTTTACCCCCAATCCTCGCGCCATCCTCAGAAAAGACTCGTGGATTGGGGGTCTCGATTGTAGCTTTTTGGTGCAATGGTATTAATTGCCCGTGTCGCTAATAATTTAATATATAGACGACTTTTTTAAAACCTGCAATAGGCTAGCGAAAAAAAATTATGGAACGTTCAAAAATCGTGGCAATCGTTACTGGGGCCATTTCTCTGATTTTAGCGATCGCCTACCTCATCCTCGTCCTACTGCTGGACTTCCGGGGCGAAATGCTTCCGGCCCCCACCTCCATCCTACCTTTTCTCTTTTAGATTTGGCCCACCCCAGTTCCCAGGTGTCCCTTACCTGGGAGCAATTAACAATTGACAATTGACAATTGACAAAAATCGTTAAACTCTTGGTTCTCTTGAAAATTCCGACGAACTTTATAAGTCTTTATTCCTAAAATCTGTATTTAATGTTACATTTTGTAAAAAAAAACGTATCAACCGCTACATTTTGCTCGATTTGGTTTACCTTAGTCATATAGCAATCAAATAAGTAGGTAGGCAAAAATATTTGCAGAAAATTTTCCCCGTAGAACAGACATCTTGTCTGTTCGGTGTCTAATTAATTTTGCACTCCTACTTATCTATGAATTAAGGAGAACTAATATGCCAGCATTACAAGCGAAAAGCCTCCCAGTCAAAGAAATTCAGCCCCTCCAATCCGGCCAATGGGTACAACTAGAAAAAGTCCCCAGTCCCTTTGCCCAAGATGAGGCCCTTTTGCTTTGCGAAATTTCTGAAAATCGATGGTTGACTTGGGTGCCCGACCACGGAGAATATCTTCTGGAACTATCAAAATAAAATCCCCGCCCTAGTAGGTAGGACGAGGATTTGTCGCAAAAAAGCTATTTGTTAATTAATCAATAATTTTACTACAAAATTCAGGCTCGAACCAAACAAAAGAGGGAAGCACTCCACCAATTTCTTCTGAAGTGCCTCCCTCAAAACAATGAACTATTCGCTTTTTGGTTTAGCCCCAAAATTATCGATTAATAATTGCCGCAAAATTGGCAAAAGCTCCTCGCAAGGAACGCCCTTTTGAACCAATTCTCCCAGTTCTGCCTCCTTACCAACTTTTCCACCCAGATAAAGGTCGACCCCCTCTACGGTTTTACCGTCCTTGCGAACCTTAGTACCGATTAAACCGATATCCCCCATTTGAGCTTGTCCGCAAGAATTAGGACAACCCGTCCAGTGGATGCGAACGCGATCGGGAATTTCTAATTCTTCATCCAATTGTCGGGCAATTTTTAATCCCCGTCCTTTAGTTTCAACCAAGGCAAAATTGCAATAGCGGTTGCCAGTACAAGAAACAAGCGATCGCGTCAAAGTCGATGGGGCGATCGCGAACTGTTCCAGCAAAGGTTCCGCCAAAAAAGCCTCGATATTATCGTTAGCAATATAGGGAATAATTACATTTTGCTCCACAGTGGCGCGAATTTCCCCATTACCATAAACCTCCGCCAACCTTGCCAGCTCGAACATCGTTTCCGCCGACAAACGACCCACAGGAATATGCAAACCTACATAACTAAAACCTTCCTGCTTTTGTGGATGAACTCCCACAAAATCCTTCTTATCTTGAGTAATTTCATCCTTGGCAGCAGCAGGTAATAACGGTTTGCCAAATTCTTGCTCCACTTTAGCGCGAAACTTATTAATTCCCCACTTATCAATTAACCACATCAGCCGCGCTTTTGGACGACTCGAACGCAAGCCCTCAGCCAAACCATTCTCGGTATAAACTGTCAGAATAGCGCAGGATAATTCAACTACATCATCATTAGCAGGAACCCAAGCATTAAGAGGAACTGCCAAAGCGCAACGTTGAGCAGATAAATAACCGCCAACTACCACATTAAATCCTAATTCCCCATCCTTATAAGCAGGGACAAAAGCAATATCGTTAATTTCCGAATGAACCGAATTATCCCGCCCGCCTTCAACAGCAATATTAAACTTGCGAGGCAGGTTGGTAAAGGCATAATTACCCTCCCCATTATTAGTAATTCTGTCCTGCAATTTCTGGCATAATTCCCGAGTATCGATTAACTCCTCCGCATCAATTCCTGCCACTGGAGAACCAGTTATATTCCTGACATTATCCATTCCTGACTGGATGCTAGTCAGCCCTACCGCTTTTAATTTTCTAAAAATCTCGGGAATATCTTCCAAACGAACCCCCCGCAATTGAATATTTTGTCGGGTAGTAACGTCCGCACTTCCATCTTCCCCATAACGCTGAACTATTTCCGCTAGAACTTGCATTTGTTTGGTATTTAAACAGCCATTGGGAACCCGCAAACGTAACATAAATTTGCCAGGAGTTACCGGACGGTAAAAAATTCCCAACCATTTTAAGCGCTGTTCTAAATCTTTTTTATCCACTGCTTCCCAGCCAATTTTGGCAAAATGTTCTAGTTCGTCTTTCACCGCTAGCCCATCTTTTTCTGCTTTAAGTTTTTCAATCGGGTTCAGTTTAATTTGAGGTTTGGTAGCAATAGTCATGCCGCTCCTATAGTGCTTATCTTTTGCTTTTTTGCAGTTAATTTTCGAGATGGTTTCTCTTCATAATTACTCAAAAAAACTGCTCGAAAACTGCTAATTTATGCTCCTAATATAAAGATTATAAAATCGGTCATCTGTGTATTTAGCTACCAAATTTGAGAGGTTTTGCACTCTTTACATATTGCTTATGCTTTTTTTTCATTAATCTTTAAGTTTGGGGGGAATATTGAAAATCAATAATCGGCAAAGTGTAACTCGTTCCACCAGGAGGGGCAGGGGCCACTGAAAATGTAACCAATTGGTGACAAAATTGACTCGGGCCACTGGAAATGAGACCAAATTGGTCTCAAAATTTACTCGGGCCACTGGAAATGAGACCAAATTGGTCTCAAAATTTACTCGGGCCACTGGAAATAATACCCAATTTGTCATCTACCCTGACAAATCTCAATACCGCTATAATAGACTGCAATTATAAAAGGCAAGGGGGATATAAAAAGGAGAAGGCAACTAGATTTAAACCAGTCTTTATTAAGTAGAAAAACTTTAACCAATGCCTGCTAAAGATATCTTTCACGATACAGTCAAACGTGCCCTTGAAAAAGAAGGATGGACTATAACTCACGACCCGCTGCCCGTCGCTGCTGGCGATGTAGGAATGTCTATCGATTTAGGTGCAGAAAAATTAATTGCTGCTGAAAAAGAGGGGCAAAAAATCGCCGTTGAGATTAAAAGTTTCCTGGGAAAATCGGCAATTTATGATTTCCATCTTGCCGTCGGACAGTTTATTAATTACCGTTTAGCTTTGAAAGAAATAGAATCGTCCCGCCTCCTTTATGTAGCTATTCCTGTAGAAGCAAATCGAGATTTTTTTAGCAGACCATTTGTCCAGAGTGCTGTGGAAGAAAACCAAATGAAACTGATAGTTTACGATTCAGATATGGAGGTAATTGTTGAATGGAAAAATTAGAAAAGTACCGAGAAGCAATTAAAAAAGTAATTTCCGAATACGGTCAATACAAACTCGATTTAGAAGATGTCAGAAACGAATTAATTTTTCATCGAGAAGGAGACAATTATTTATTATTTCGCGTTGGTTGGCATAAAAGGAGGCGAATTTATGGTTGTATTATGCACGTTGATATTATCGATGAAAAAGTCTGGATACAGTACAACGGAACCGAGGTCGATATTGCTGAAGAACTGGTGACATTAGGAGTTCCCAAACACGATATTGTTTTAGGATTTCATTCGCCCTATATGAGGCAATTTACCGAGTATGCGATGAGTTAATTGGAGTCGCTAGAAATTAATATGCAACTGCCCTAAACCCGCCTTGAATTTTTTTTAGATTTATTTGCTATAATCTATCGCAACATTTAAAAGAGGAATAGAATCATGGAAATCGATTTTAAACTCGATGACGAATACGCCAAAAAACTTGAGTACATTCAAGAACGAACTGAAATCGATTTACTAGAACATATCAAATCTTTCATCGATGTCCGCTATCGGCAACTTCAACCTCCCGCTGGCGATCCATTAGCTAAGTTGAAAAACAGTCCGTTTATTGGTTCTTTTCAAGGACCACCAGACCTAGCAGAAAATTCTCAAGCATTTTTACACGCAACGATGGGTGGTGGGGCTGAAGTTATTACTTTAAAACCTGGCAAATCTTTAGTAGCTCTATTTCTACTTTTGGAAGGGACATTAATCCCTAATCCAGAAACCCGGTTTTTTCAAAAAACCGGGTTTCTTATATTGGTTACAAAAACTCCTTAATCTCCCCCCGTTTTTCGTTAACTTTACCAGAAGCGATCGCCACGTTATTATTGAAAAGGATTTAAGACATTTAAGCCATTAACACGCTTAAAATCGTTAACATTACGAGTCACCAGGGTACATCTCTGTTTTAAAGCACAAGCAGCAATTAAAGCATCTGCTAGTCGGAGGCGATCGCTACCACGAATTTCTGCTGCCATATCTAAAACTGCTTCTGTTAAAGAGACAGAATTTAACCTTCTTAAAAATGACCGCATGAGATTAGCTTCGACTTCTGTCAAAGCAGGGTAACAAAGCAATTATACCCAACTAATAGGACAATAAAAACCTAAAGCGTCGCCCTCTATAATTTCCTCAAAAATCAATTGTACTTCTGGTAAATCGTTGAAGTAATAAATCAGGATATTAGTGTCTAACAAGTATCTGTTACTCATCCCACTCCCGTCTTAGTTCCAACTGAAATTCTAAAGCATCTACACGCTGCGGTAAAAATCCCCGCCACTTATTTTTTTCTGAATTATCAGAAAACTTCTTTTCTGGTTGAGAACTTTCCTGCTGACTGACTAGAAATGTCAATTCTTTTAAAAGCTGTCTTTGTTCTAGGACAGTTAGATTTTTAGCTTGACCGAGTACCTCGCTATAACTAGGCATAGATTCTCTCCTTATTTTCGGATATTTTTCTAGCATAACACTAAAACTTCTCTAATAATAAAGAAGACATTAATCGCTAATCCAGAAACAACCCAGAAACCCGGTTTTTTCAAAAAACCGGGTTTCTTATATTGGTTACAAAAACTCCTTAATCTCCCTCCGTTTTTCGTTAACTTTACCAGAAGCGATCGCCTCCTCCACCTTAACCAAACCCTCAGAAATATCCCCGCAAACCCCAAAACGCCACAAACAAAAACCCCCATTCCAAATAACAGTTTGCCTCAACTCCGAACCTTTCCCCAGCAAAATTTCCTCCAACCCCTCAACCAACCAAGAAGTTGACTCCAACTCCACATCCTTACCCGCAAAACCATAATCGTGAGGGTCTATTTTTAGATACTCAAACCCTTCTGGTGCTTGAGAATTATTAATAGCAATAATATTAGTTTGAGTCCGACGCAAATCGCAACTTCCCTCCAATCCTTTTACCAGAGTAAAATCTGTTATTTCCCGCAACTTAAACGTTTCTCTAAACCGAGCTTCCGTCGGTGGATGAACGTAACCCCCCATTAAATGAATTTGCTTTTCTGGATAAGGAGACCAAATTAATTCTATGGTAGCAAATGGAGGTCTTTTACCTATTTGCTCTCGATAAGTAACCAAATCGTTAGCTAATTTAAAATGGTTGGGAAGATAAACAAAACCCAAACCAGTTTTTGCCAGCATTTCCCCCGCCTTTGCTAAAGATAATTGAGATAAATCTAACCCCAAACCCCGCCAAATATCGATTAATGGCACTCCATATTTAGTCGGCATACAGTCGCCACCGTGCATGATAACCGGAACGCCAAAAGTTGCTAAGATTAAAGCAGTAATAACCGTAACGGGAGCAGTCCGACTTCGACCGTCATAAGGGATACCAAATACTACTACCTTTTGCTCCTTATTTGGTAATAGTTGAAGTTGCGGTCCTAACTCCTCGTAAGCATCCAGCATTCCTGCTAATTCAATATGAGTAGGTCGCTTAATTCTATGAGACATCATAAACGCACCAATTTGAGCCGGAGTTGCCTCTTGTGTTAACATCATTTTGGTGGCTATGGCTGCTTCCTCCCGGGTTAAATCTTTATGGGTATGTTCGCCGCTACCTACTTTTTTTAATAGTTCTCTAAATTGCTCGCTCATTTTACAATTAATAATTAACAATTAACAATTTTTTGTTTTACCCAAACCCGAAAAGCTTTCATGGTTTTATTTCTGCCGTCAGTTTTCGCGCGATCGCCATATTCTGGAATCGCTTCTATTAAGGGCAAATTTGGAAAATTTTTGCTCTTATCCGACTCTACATATTTACCATCTTCCAACAGATAAATTTTTAATTTCCCTTTCTCAAACCGCCAAAGTTCCGGCACTCCTAAAGCTTCGTAAATACTCGGATGAGTGCGAGAAGTCACATCAATTTCTAACACTAAATCTGGTGGCGGATCCACCGACAAATCCAAACGTTCTTTATTTCTGACTGCTGCTTCATGGTCGATATAAAAGCAGTTATCTGGTTCTATTCCTGCAGTCATTAACTCGTTTTTAAAAGTAGTAGAACCTAGAGTTAAAAATTCCGTCTCTAGTTCTTCTAATAATGCTTTTAACAAATCGCTAATAATTTCCTTACTCCGTTCGTGTTCCGGTAACGGTGCCATAATTTCCAAGATACTATCTTCATAGGCAATGCGAGTAGAGCGCTCTTCTCCCAAATCTTCTAATATCTTCTCAAATTCCTCCCATTTTACATCTTTTAATAAAAGTTTATTTCCTGGGGGAACCGTTAATTGTTTTACTTTTAGTAGCATTTTTTTACTTCTTTCTCAACTAAAATTCTTCAAAGCAGCGATCGCGTGCAAGTTCACCCTCTTATCTTCCTTTTCCTTTAGTTCCAGCAAAGCATCAACAGCCATTGCCTCTCCTAATTGACCCCAAGCATGAGCTAATGCCTGTTGAATCGAAATTGTTTCTACCAAAGAGTTTTTAGAATAGAAGAAATTTAACAAAATTTGAGCAGCTTTAGGCTTGAGATTAGCTGTTTCTATCCTGCCTAAAACCCGGATTATTTCCAATACTGCTTCTGGCGCAACCCGAGACAAAGATAGTTCTAAATAAGACAAACTCGCCAAACTTTCCATCCACCCCAAACCATGAATTAAAGAAATTTGTAAAATAGGCGGAGTGGCGGGAGAATTTAAAACCTCAAATAAAGCAGCCGCAGCCTCATCAGTTTTCTGTCTGCTTAAAGCAAAAGCAGCTTGCTGACAAACCTCCCAATTAAAATCGTAAAGGAGCGGTTTTATTAGTCCTACTAAATCTAATTCTTCTTTTAAATTAGTCCTCAATCCCAAACCAGTAATAGCTTCTTTTCTTACTACTGCAGCCGGGTCTTTTAAAGCAGCAATTAATAATGGAGGAATGCGAGAATCTCGAACGCTAGTTAAAGCTTCAATAGCCGTAGAACGTACCCCAACCTCGGGGTCGTTAACAACTTTAAATAAAGGTTCGATCGCTTCTGGAGTACCAATTTTTGCTAAGGCCGTAGTAGCTAATACCCTCGACTCTGGAATTGACAGTAAATTACTCAATCCCTCAATAGAAGACTTACCCAATTCTGCCAAAGAATTAGAAGCAATATTAGCCAAATCTTCATCGTCCGTAGTTTTTAATAGACGAACCAAAGCAGCGATGGCCTCTGGAGAATCAAACTTTCCTAACAGTCGGGCGGCAAACCATCGATGTTCTAAAATTGCTTCCTCATCTGCCACAATTTCAATCAAAGGGTTAAGAGCTATTTCTCCAAATTTAGGAACAATTTTAGCCACATCCCACCGCTGTTGAAAATCCCCCCACTCCAAAATTTTTAAAGCCACTTCTAATGCTTCTTTAACTTCGCTAACATTTGCGTTTTTTTCCAGGGTCAATTGTTGTAGGTATTGGTTAGCTAAAGACCAATTACCTTCCTTAGTTGCCGCTTTTGCTAGTTGAATAATTTCGGCCATATTTTTATTAATTAATATCCGTAAAATTGTAAGGTGCGCAGCGCGCACCCTACCAATTATTAGTAAGGTGCGCAGTGCGCACCCTACCAATTATTAATTACTTACCAACTATCGCTTTGTCTGCCGTTGCTTTCCCAATCATCATAATAGAGGCGTTTTTTTCTTGGTGGTTCGTATTCGTATTCTCTGGGTTGGTATGCTTCGTATGGTTCGTAATATTCATCATCATATTCTAACTGGTATTCTGGTTGGGGACTCTCCAACTTCAGAGGTTCTACAACCTTAGCGATCGCATCCTTAACAAAAGCCTTAACAAACTCATCTTTTTTAGTTAATTGAAACTGTTGTTGTACCACCTCAGTCATACCCCCATCGCCCCAGTCTTGATTGTGGCGAAAATATTCAATAAAACTCTTACCAGCAACCCTAGTTAAATAAGCAGCACTAACCCCCTGAATAGCCTTTCCCACCACAAAAGTAGCAACGCTCAATTGCAAAGCAGAACTTACTAACTTAACAGCACCCTCAACTATACCCAAACTAGCCATAGTTTTTGCCAAAGACAAAGCAAGTTCTCGTCCCCGTTCGATATTCAATTCGCAACCATAAACCTTACCAATTTCTACCACCATTTGAGCGTTAACCGCCGCCGTCGCCAAAACATCTACCACTGGCAAAGGCGTTACCGCAATAACACCCGCACCGATCCATTGAAAACGTTCTACCGCCTTCTCCGCCTGTCGTCGCCTTTGAGTATCGATTAAACGCCTGGCCTCTTCTCCCAGACGTTGAGATTGTAAGAGAATATTATCGGCGATTAGGTCTTCTCCCTCGGCCCGGAGTACCGAGGCCATGCGGCGGATTAAAGGCATGATATCCGGTTCTGGTTGAAATCGTTCCCCCGTATCTATCAATACAGCTTGGGGGTTAGCAGCGATCGCCAATATATCCGTTTCCCCCACCACCCCCTGCAACCTCTCTCGAAGCGCTGCCAATATTTCTTCATTATCCGACTCTGGATAGAGATCCGTTTTATTGAGGAGTACCAGCGATCGCTTGCCTATCTCTGCCAAGGCCCGCAGAGAATTATATTCAGAACGTCCCAGGTCGTTATCCACCACAAACAGAAGTAAATTGGCCTCCGCCGCCAGAGACCGGGCCAAAAGTCCGCGATCGTTACCCTCCTTTCCCGCCTCCAGAATGCCCGGAGTATCAGTAATTAAAATATCCCGTTCCAATCCCGTTAATTGCAGGCGATAAGTTTCACCCGCCCGAGTCGAGCCCATCGGTGCATCCACTCGTCCCACCATGCGACCCATTAGAGCATTCACCACAGAAGTTTTACCCGCCGAGCCGGTACCAAAAACTACCACTCGGACATCCCCCCGTGCTAGACTAGCCTCCATTTCTCGGGAACGAGTCAAGAGGGCCCGTCGTGCCACTTCATCTTGGATTTGGGCAACTTGGTCTTTAACTGCCTTTAAAGATTTAGAAGCGGCATCGCTTTTACCCGCAGGAACTTTAATTTTTTTTCCTTTCGGGCCTCGACGAGTTGCGATCGGTTGGAGGTAAAGTCTTACATAATATACAAAAGAAAAAATTACCATGCCGATGAGGACAATCAGCATTAGCAACAGCAAGTTGGCCAGCAGGGGCGGTGCCGACCAGGAAACTTGACTGTAAAGCCAGGATAAAGAACCGATCAGCCAAATCATCAGCCCCAAAATCAGGCTAAAAGCAACAACTAACGTTAACAGGCGCGAGGTCTTCATTTTCTGGTATGGCCGAGACAACTGGGCATTTCTAATCAAATCATAGCTACCATTAGCCAACCATGGCGATGGCCCTTATTTGGGAAGCCGTTCCCTGGGAAACGATCGAAAAATCCTTTAACCCTTGTCTTATGAGAATTTCAGTATGAAACTTTTTAACCGTAATCAGTCTGGCAAGGAAACACCGGCAACCTCAACCCCAGAAAATGCTTCGGGTTTGGGGACTTTTAGCGGAGTTTTTACCCCCTCGATTTTGACCATCTTGGGGGTAATAATGTATCTGCGCTTTGGGTGGGTAGTAGGTAATGTGGGTTTGCTGGGAACTCTGATTATCGTCACCCTCTCTACGAGCATTACCTTTTTGACATCCCTTTCCATCAGCGCGATCGCCACCGATAGAGTAGTCCGCGTCGGCGGTGCTTACTACATGATCGGCCGTTCCCTGGGAATAGAAATAGGCGGGGCCGTGGGCATTCCCCTCTATTTCGCTCAAGCCCTGTCAGTGGCCCTCTACACCCTCGGTTTTGCCGAAAGCTTGGTCAAGGCCCCTTTAATCCTTCAAACCTTTGGGGAACTCAATCAGTTATATGTGGCCCTCATCGTTACCATCGCCGTAGCAGTGCTGGCCATGACCTCCGCTGACATCGCCATCAAGGCCCAGTATTTCATCATGGCAGCGATCGTTCTGTCCCTGGTGTCTTTTGCCTTCGGACATTCCCTCGAACCCACAACTATAGAAATGTGGGGCGCTCCCGATCGCCTTTCAGAACCCTTCTGGGATGTCTTTGCCGTCTTTTTCCCCGCCGTCACCGGTATCATGGCCGGGGTCAGTATGTCCGGCGACCTCAAGGAGCCCAGCCGTTCCATCCCCACAGGAACCTTGGCCGCCGTCGGGACCGGATATGTAATTTATATGGTCTTGCCCATAATCATGGCCATGCGAGCCGATGCCACAACTTTAATCGAAGAACCCCTGATTATGGAACAAATGGCTTTTTGGGGGCCAGCAATCTTGCTGGGAGTTTGGGGAGCCACCCTTTCTAGCGCCATCGGTAGCATTCTCGGAGCCCCCAGAGTATTACAGGCCCTAGCCAGAGATGGGGTATTGCCCAAGTCGCTGTCTTTTCTCAGCATCGGCAGCGGGCCCAACGACGAACCGCGCATCGGTACGGCCGTTACTTTAGGAGTAGCAATTGCTACGGTTTGCATTGGCGAGCTGAACTTAATCGCCCCAGTGTTAACCATGTTCTTTCTGACAACCTATCTGGTTTTGAACCTCTCCGCAGCTATTGAGGGGTTCCTTCAAAGTCCGTCTTTCCGCCCCACTTTCCGCGTTCACTGGCTGTTTTCTCTTTTGGGGGCCGTCGGCTGTCTGGCAGTGATGTTTTTAATTAATGCCGTGGCCACGGTAGTAGCCGCTTTGTTCGTTTTGAGTATTTATGTTTGGCTGCAACGGCGGGAGTTGGAAACCACCTGGGGAGATGCCAGACGGGGTATCTGGATGGCCATGATGCGCGAAGGTATTTTTCAACTGGGAGATGAGGAAGATACGAAAAACTGGCGGCCTCATATTTTAGTTTTGTCTGGCATACCCAAAAAACGCTGGCTTTTGATTCAGTTTGCCGACGATCTGACTCACAACCGAGGTTTGATTACCGTTTCTAGCGTTTTGCCCAGCGGTTCCAGGGACGTGTCCAAATTGGGGGATATGCAGGCCACTATTCGGGAGTATTTGGACAAACGAGGAGTCCAAGCTCTAGTAAGGGTGGTTACGGCCCCGGATTTTTTAGCCGGTGCCCAACAGTTGGTGGAAACTTACGGGTTGGGACCGTTGATGCCTAATACTATAGTGCTGGGGGATAGCGAGGAGCCTTCTCGTCGCGATCGCTATTGTCAGTTAATCGCTTATATTCACAAGGCCCGTCGCAATTTGATTATTTTTCGGGAAAATAGCGATCGGGGTTTTGGCGAACGTCGCCGCATCGATGTTTGGTGGGGCGGTTTGCAAAATAACGGCGGTTTGATGTTGCTGCTGGCCTATTTGCTGAAAACTGACATCTTATGGCGTCGGGCCCAAATTCATCTTAAGTTGGTGGTTCCCGATCGAACCGCTGCCGAAACTACTCGGGCCAATGTCGAGCGCTTGATTCAGGAGGTACGCATCAATGCTATTTCTCAAATTTTGGTCTCGGAAGGCCGTCCTTTTTACGATATTCTCCACGAGTCCTCTGGAGATGCAGACCTAATTTTCTTGGGCATGGCTACTCCCCGAGACGATTTTGATTTTCGGAGCTATTATGAGAACTTGCAGGCTCGTACTGCAAACCTACCTACTACTGCTTTCGTACTGGCTGCCCCGGGGTTTGCTTTTGGGGAAGTGTTGAGCGATCGCTCTTGACCTTGACAACTGGCAAGCCAAGCCCCTACTAAGGAGTCGCGCAAAATTCATTAGATGAACAGGCAGGATGCCTGTTCTAGTACCAGATGAAGGAAAATCGTAGGTCGGGCCGAAGTGAAACGCAACCCAACAAGTCGGTACCTTATTACTACGCAAGTCCTAAGACACAGGCACTATTTTTAGAATTTGTCGTCTGGCTTTAGAGCTTATCGAATTCCTTGCAGGGGCTCGGACAGGGTAAATTAGGCGCATAATAACCATTCGGATTCAAAAACTAACAACTTACCGGATACGGACAACAGTCAGGGAAAAATAGGCTAAAGGCCAACCACAAATGGGACATTTTCCTCCTGAAACTGCCAAGATTTCCCCTCTCTTCTCCCCTTGAGTCGGAAAACTAAATACAATTAAATACTTAGAAGAGGTTGCCAATTTTAAATTTTGATGTAAAATCGCTGGAAAATCCTTTGGCAAAAAAGACCAATTAAGGGCAACTCAAGGAAGGTGCTGGACCAATTAAAAACTGTACGATAAAAGTTAGTACCGCTACTAGGTTTGAAATAAGCCCCAACTCGGCGGCACAACTTTAACTTAAAACTAGAATACATGAACCTCCTAGCTTAAGCTTTTAAGCATAAACAAACGCAAGTAGTTCGATAAAGCAAATTAGTAAGTTACACGGATACGGTGTGAGGATAACAACAATGACAACAATTCTTTGGAACGTTCTTAAAAATAGTCCTGCTGCAGTTAGCGCTGTAGCATTGCTGATGGCTAGTCCAGCCCTCGCTAATGCTAAAATAAGTACTCCTTCCGAACCCACCAATAACTCCAGTGAAGAAGGGTTAATACTAGCTCAAATAAGTATTCCCTCCGAGCCTCTTCCAGATCCCTCTTTGGAAACTATTGGCGTATCGGAATTAGAAGAAGCCGATCCCATGGGTCAAGTTACCTCTGTTTCCCAGCTATCAGACGTACAGCCTACAGACTGGGCTTTCCAAGCACTGCAATCTCTGGTGGAACGCTACGGTTGTATTGCTGGTTATCCAGATGGGACTTATCGCGGCAACCGGGCCATGACCCGCTACGAGTTTGCCGCAGGTTTAAATGCTTGTTTGGACCGGATTACCGAGCTGATTGCCGCATCCACCGCCGATTTAGTAACCAGAGATGACCTGGCCATCTTGCAACGCTTACAAGAAGAGTTTGCCGCAGAACTAGCAGCTTTGACCGGTCGGGTAGATACCCTGGAAGCTCGCACTGCCGAACTGGAAGCCAATCAGTTCTCTACTACTACCAAGCTCAACGGCGAGGCAATCTTCCAGTTGGGCGATACTTATGGCGACCTAGTAAACGGTCACGATGCCGATGTGAATACCTTTTTGGGCTATCGAGTGCGTCTGAACTTCGATACTAGCTTTACTGGCAAAGACCTCTTGAAAACTCGCTTGCAAGCCGTGGCTCTGCCTAATTTAGCTAATAATACCGATAGTCTAATGACTCGGATGAATATCGATGGCTTTTCCAACGGTTTTGAACTAGACGATCTTTATTATCGTTTCCCCTTGGGCAGTCGCACTCGAGTCTATTTCGGTGCTAATTCTCTCGACCTCGATAACATTGGAACTCCCCTAACGCCTTTTAACAACGCCGGTCGTGGTTCTATATCTCGGTTTGGACGGCGCAACCCAGTTATCTACCGGGGACCGGAAGGAGCCGGTGCTGGCGTTCATTTGGGCTTTAGCGACAGTCTGGCCCTGCACCTTGGTTACTTGGCTGGGGATGCGGCTAGTCCCAACGAAGGTGCAGGTTTATTTAACGGTCCCTACACTGCTTTGGCTCAGTTGGTCCTAGAACCGAGTTCTAATATTGCCTTTAGTTTTCAGTACGCCCGCAAGTATTGGGGTGACGGTCAGGTAAATGTAACTGCAAGCACTGGCAGTAAGGCAGCAACCCAACCTTTTGGTGATGTGGCTACGATCGCTGATAATGCAGCGTTTGAGTTTAACTGGGCTATTGGCGATGGTTTCCAGCTAGGCGGTTGGTTTGGTGCAACCTGGGCTAGCCCTGCTGCAGGCAGCGGCGATGCAACTATCCTCAATGGTGCTGTTACTCTCGCTTTCCCAGACCTGTTTAAAGAAGGCAGTTTAGGAGGTATCGTCGTCGGCGTTCCTCCTAAAATTACCGATGTCGATGGCGGTGAAGGAGAAGAAGATACTTCTATACATATAGAGGCTTTTTATCTCTTTCAGATTAACGACAATATCGCTATCACACCAGGCGTGTTTGTGATTACTAATCCAGACCACAATTCCAATAACGATACTGTTTGGGTCACAGTGTTGCGTACTCAGTTTAGATTCTAAATTTAGAGGCAGCAATTAGCATCAAAAAACCCGGTTTCTGTTTTTTTGTTGAAACAGAAACCGGGTTTTTATTGCTTAAGTAGGGTCTGCTGAATAAATCGAAAAAACTCTGGGGGGTGGGGAGGGACCGGAGGTGTGGTCGGGGTGGGGGGAAATTTTCGTACAGTAAAACTGACGGGTTAAATCAACTTTTTGGCAATCCCACACTCCCCACACTCCCCACACTCCCCACCCTCCCCACACTCTGACTTTTTCAGCAAGCCCTAAGTAGGTAGGCAAAAATATTTATACCACTTTAATAAAGATCTGAAAGACTTTTTGTTAATAGCTAATTGCTAATTG
>CAZUCT010000089.1:0-24368 GCA_964619285.1 uncultured bacterium
AAAAACGCGCCAAGGCAACGTATTTTCAATGATTTTAATCATAACATACCAACCTGATTTGGTTGTAGGTCAAAGAATTAACCAAAGTTTGCAAGTATTTTTGGGAGACGGTAAAGGCGACTTTACTCCTACAGTGGAAATCAGTTTGAAAGAAATTGAATCTATCGACTCAAATCTGGGAGGAGTTAAGCTAATAGATGTCAACGGCGATCGCCACCTAGATATCATAGTAGAGTGGGGCGACATTGACCAAGAAACTTTGGATGCTTACAACAAAACCTCTGTATTGCTGGGAGATGGTAAGGGAAAATTTAGTTCTTCTAGTTCTCCTATTCAAGTTGAGTCGGGAAAGGAACAAGCGATCGGGGATTTTAATTCAGATGGACTTCTGGATTTAGTAGTAACTAAAAATTCTTACCCCTACAACAAGCGAACTTCTGAGTTATCGGTTTTTTTAGGGCAAAAAAAAGACAAATTCGCGGAACTTAACAAGTTTAAAATAGATAATCTTCAGTTGCTATCTCAGGGTGATTTTAATAACGATGGCAAACTAGATTTGCTAGTGTTTAAAAACGTTCCTGGTACGGAGGCAGCTTTCGATCGCTACAGTATGGAAGTGATGAAAGGAGATGGTAAAGGCAATTTTAGCCCGATTAAAAAGGGAGCAATAGAACTACCAGACGACTTTCGTCCCGATAACATTCAAGTGGCAGACTTCAACGACGATGGCAATTTAGATGTAGCAGTTCAAAGGATTATTGACAGAAACAAGGTTGATATATTGCTAGGAGACGGTCAAGGTGAATTTACCCTGGATGTCGACTCAGCAGTGACCCTACCTAAGTCTTTTAAATACAATAGTTTCCTTTCAATAGCTGATTTCAACGGTGATAGCGAGTTAGATATTGCCGGAGTGGATTTCACTAAAGCAAGTACAAAATCGAGCTTTGCCATACTATTGAACGATTTAAAGACTGTCGATAACCTTTCGGATACAGATGTCCTGACTGGCCCTAAAAAGAACGATCGCTTTATTTTCGATAACATACCTCCAGTCGGAAAGGAAGATGTTATTACCGATTTTGGTCGGGGCGATAAAATTGTTCTCAACCTCGACATTTTCGATCGCCTCGATCCGAATTTAGATTTTGCCGAACAGTTTGGGGTGGTTAAGAGCGATCGGGGCGTTACCTCCAAAGATGCCTTGGTAATTTATAACGAAACTAACGGCAATCTTTTCTATAATCCCAATGGTAGTATTGGGGGATTTGGTAATGGCGGTTTGTTGGCAAATCTCGCCGACTCGCCAGAATTAGATGTTAAGGATTTTATTCTTCGCAGTTAGGGTTTGAATAGGGGCGATCGCTCTTGTCTTGGGAACGTTCGCCCCACCAGAAACCCGGTTTTTTCCGCCCCCCCAGAAATCCGGTTTTTTCCGCCCCCCCAGAAACCCGGTTTTTTCCGCCCCCCCAGAAACCCGGTTTTTTCCGCACCCCAGAAACCCGGTTTTTTCCGCCCCCCAGAAACCCGGTTTTTTCCGCACCCCAGAAACCCGGTTTTTTCAAAAAACCGGGTTTCTTACACAACGCCTTCGCCGAAAAATGCTTTTGGTTGCTTGGTGTGCGATGGACCGATGTAGCGGATAGGTTGGTGCCTGGAAAACAAGGTTCGTTGGCGACAGGAGATTTAAGAAATAAGAACAATATTCTCCTAATCTGTCAATCAAATCTCCTCTGGCATCTTGATATCTGCTAAATATCTTAGGAGTACCATTTTCATCTATTGGCAAATCACCCCTCTCGATAGGTCTCATCCTTTTTCTCCTAATGCTGCTAGTCTTTCCATTTTCAAAAAAGCTTGATAAGCTGGATTTTCACTAAATGGCATCGTCAATTCGTCAAGCTTAATTTTCAGTTCTTCCAGTTCTTCTGGACTGACATTTTCAGCTTCTTCTAATACTCGATAATATTCCTCAGCAGCCTCCATCATATCGTGCCAGCGCTTGCTTCGTTGGGGCAATTCTACCCCCATAACATCCTCGGTAATATCCTCAATACTCTGGTTGTAATATTCTCCTTCTCGTTCGTCGAGATTAATCAATTCTCCAGGGCGAAGAGATTGGACGATATGTTCTGAATGAGTAGTAGCAAAAAATTGAATTTCTGGAAAAGTTCGGCGCAAATCTTCCACCACCCTTCGCTGCCATTTGGGATGAAGATGTAAATCGATTTCATCTATTAACACGATACCGGGAGTTTTTCTGGTACTTTCCCCTTCTAAATGAGGGTTGAGAACTCCAGCGGGATAGGCAATATCCGCAACCATTCCTAACATATTCCGCACCCCATCGCTTAACATTCTAAAAGGCAAAATATTGCCATCTTTGGCAGTAGCAATTATCTCATCTTCCAGCAAGTCGTAAGTAACATTTTCCCAATCTTCCAAACAGTTACTAATTGCTGCTTTAACTGCTTCTAATACTCTAATTTTTTCTCCTTTCTGAATGCCTGCCATTTCCATGGTTTTCCACCAGCGCAAAAGCTGTTTGTGGCTCGAAGCCGGTTCCAGACAATCGACGTATCCTAACATTTGCGAATCAGGTTTGACCGGTTCCACTGATTTTTCCTTTTTTTGCAACCACAGACGACCGGTTCCATAATAAGCAATTACTGGTAATAAAACATCTTCTCCACTTCCGATCTTCTGCTGAATTTGCGTCGATATTTCCATAATTACCCTAGCTGAAGAACGAGTAGTGCGCCCTTGAGAAGAAAGGATTTGTCGAGTCCAATTAATTTTTTTACCAACAACAATACCTTCGCAAGTTACCGACACTGGATATTGTTGATGTTTTGTAATTGTCTGTCCTTTTTTATGTTTAAAAACCCTAGCTTCATCGGAACGAATGTTGCGCGGAGACACTCCATCGAAACCCAAAAATAACGAACCCGCACCAATAGCTAAGGCATCTAATATAGCAGTTTTGCCGGTGCCTTTATCTCCAATTAATAAGGTAAATTGGTCGGAAAAATTGAAAGTGCGGTTTTCAAAACCTTTGAAGTTTTCGAGAACAATCTGTTGTATTTTCATGGTTATATTAATTAACAATTAACCATGCTAAGAAACCGTTAAAGATGCTCCGTTATCTGACGGTTTTAAACTCAATAAAAAACTCGCCGCCTTCCTTCCCCAAGACACTGCCGGCATATACATTTTTGCCTGTTTGCCAAAGCAAATTTCCAACATATCCGTGTGAATAATACCCGGATTTACTGGAATAGCTGCCATGCCCGCCGGTAGCTCTTGCGCTAGCGCTTTTGTTAACCCTTCAATCGCCCATTTAGAAGCACAATAAGGGGCAACTTCTGGGGAAGTGGAACGACCCCAACCGGAACTAAAGTTAACAATAATTCCGCTTTTTTTGGCAATCATCGCGGGCAAAAAATGACGGATAACGTTGGCGACAGCTTTAATATTAATATCTATTACTTGGCTAAATTCTGCCTCGTTAATTTCCCACAGTTTTGCAGGTTGGTTGATGACTCCGGCGTTATTAATTAATAAGTCCGGTGGGGGATATTTTCCTAATATTTCTTCTGCCCAATTTTTCACCGCCAAATCGTCGGCAACATCCACAGCGCTAAAATGACGATCTGTGCCGTATTGTTCTTGGAGAACTCTCATAGAAGAAGCGGAACGGGCGCAACCGATAACTGTATGACCCAAGGCAATAAATTCTTGCGCCATTGCTAAACCTAAGCCGCGACTTACTCCTGTGATTGCGATTGTTTTTTTCATTTTTAATTAGGGAATAGAGAATAGGTAATGGGGAATTGGGAATGGGGAATTGGGAATGGGGAATGGGGAATGGGGAATCGATATAATTCATTTTCGGGTTATTAACGCCCAACCTTCTGCAGTGCCTAAAACTGTCATTTCATCCAAGAAAATATTGGGCAAAGTTGACTCTTCTACTAATAGATAAAGCTGCTTTTCTGTCTGCCATTCTTGTTCGACCAAATCGAAACCTACTCGCTTAATTTGGCGATCGCTATAAAAATTCAACGAGGGGCGGTCCAAGTCGTCTAAAGTATAAACTATCTGGCGCGGTGGGGCGTACTTCTGAATGATTTCGGCAACCGGTTTAACTGGATAATCTTCTTGTAACTCCCAAAGCCAAAAATCGGAATTGAAGAACAGTAACAGAGAAATATAAGTTCCCCAAAACAAGACGACCAAAAACTGCCGATCGCGCCTTTGCAACAACCAAGAAGCGATCGCCATCGTCAACCCCACCGCCACTAACATCAACTGCGCTTCTGGCAGTTGCCGCGTCATCATCAAATAAAGAGACGCCCCCCAAGGGATGACTCCCAACAGCGCCAACAACCAAACAACCAAACGATGATACAACCCCGCTTCCCCCATCGGTTCCATCTCTTTAGTCTCAAAATCGCCATCTCCCACCCCATCTGCGGGCAACTCCTCGCCAAACTCGCGACCGAAAGCTGCTAAATTTAGCGGTGGCGTTTGATACCAAATATCAGAAAAATAAGAACCCACTGCCAGAGCAAAAGCGGGATAAAGAGGGAAAATATACCAAGGCAATTTAGTATTCATCAGAGAAATTGCCAGCAAATAAATCCCAGTCCAAATCAAGATTAATTTTCCCCAACTTAAATAGCGATTTTCCCAAATTAAGCGCAAACCCGGCGGCCAAAATAACAGCCAAGGCCAGGTAAATTCTAATATTTCTAATAAATAATACCAAAATGGTCCCTCGTGGCTGTCCAACGGTTGCCAAATTCGCCGTAAAGATTGATGGATCAGGTTAGCATCAAAAAAGGCCATACCGTAATGAAAAAATTGGGCACCGTACCAGAAGAAAACCGGGGCAATACCTAGTAAAATACCAAGCCAAAGATATCCAGAAGTTAAGAGTCTGGGAGTGTCCCAAAGGAGGAAGAAACAGGCGATCGCCCCCAATAACACCCCTAAAACTACACCTTTAGTGAGACAAAGCAGACCAAAAGCAATACCAGAAGCGAGGGCATAACGGAGGTTTCGGCGCGATCGCAACAAACACCAAATAGTTAATAAGAAAAAACAGATCGCGGCCCCATCCAACATTGCCAAACGTCCGTGTCTGACTGCAGGGAATAAGGTTAGATAAACTAAAGCCCCAAAAATTGCCCCCGTCTGCTGGCGAAACAGTTCTCGCCCTACCAGATAAACTAAAGGCACGGAAATTGCCGCTAACATGGCCGGAGGCCATCGCGCCGTCCATTCGTTAACCCCGCCAACAGCATATGCCAAAAAAATCAGCCAATGTACCAGAGGTGGTTTATTGAAATAGGGAGTGTCGTTAATGGTGGGATAAAGCCAATTCCAATCTCCCCGCCCAATTTCTCGGGCTACTTGGGCCACTATTCCTTCGTCCCAATCTCGCAGGGGCAATTCTCCGAGATTAATTCCATAGAGTAACAAGGCCGCCAGTAGCAGCCCCAGGGCAGAAAGCAGATCTACCCAGCGATCGTTTAAGGGAGTTTTTCGGTTGGGACTGCCCCAACCAAGGATACTAAACATTTTGACAATGACCCGTTACCAGGTAAATTAGGGTTTAATCCCTAATCTCTCATAAAAAGGTTCCCTATTATCCGTCTTGTTGTAAACTGAGGTTTGAATGTTGGGTTGCGCTGTCGCTTCACCCAACCTACTTTGCTAATTGTTAATTGTTAATTTTTAATTGTTAATTGTTAAATGAACATACCCGTAATTTTAGACATTATTATCGGCTTAGTTTTTATTTATCTAACCCTAAGCCTTCTCGCCAGCGAAATTCAAGAATTAATCGCTACTATTTTGCAATGGCGGGCGGCTCATTTAAAGAAATCTATAGAAGTGTTAATAGCCGGAGATCCTGATGTCAGACAAGACCCGCTTCAATTTACCAAGGTCAGAAAATTAGCTAATTATCTCTACGCCCATCCTCTGATTAAAAATTTGAATTATAAAGCCCAAGAACCTGTAGAAAGATGGTTTAGGCAAATAGTTAGTAAAATCGGTCAATTTTTTCAGAGCGTCACTAAAAACGACAATATTTTTGGGGAAGCATCCAGCGCGCCTTCTTACATTCCTTCGGAAACTTTTGCCACTAGCTTAATAGAAAGTTTAAAAATTTATCCCTTAATTCAGGCTATTAGCGAAGCTAGATTAGAAAAGTTTAAAGACGAAAAATTGGCCGAGATAAAATACATTATCGACTGCTTGAAGTTCGACGATGATACTCAAAATGCTTTAAATCGCGAATTTCAATTTTTAGCGGATGAGTTTAATCGAATTGTTGAAGATTATAAGGAGGAGCGATCGCTTTTAAATAATAGCCTAGACCGGATGTCGGACCGCGTAAATTTCTTGATTGAAAATTCCCAAAATTATCTCCCAGCTAACCCAACCTCTGTCAAAGAGTTTCAAAATAAAATGAGGTCGCTTCGGGCGCTTTTTGAAAGTCCATTAGAAAGGGAAGTGCTGCTATCGCAAATTATTCCAAGCAGTAGCAATATTTTAAATATTATCAGACAAACAGTGCAAACTGAGGAAACATTTGAAACAATTTTAGTTGATAAAGAGGGACCGATTTATAGTGAAATAAAAGAAGCTGTTGACGCTCTGCCAGACTCTTTAAAAAATAGCCTTTATATGTTAGCAGAACGAGCGGAAATTAAGGCAAGAGAAACGGGAGAAACTTTAAATCAATTTCAATACGAGGTGGAGGTTTGGTTCGATAATGCGATGCAACGGGCCTCTGGGGTTTACAAGCGCAATGCCAGAGGAGTTGCGATTATTTTGGGCATTCTCATTGCTGTGGGTGCGAATGCCGATACCCTGTATATGGTCGAGAGTTTGTCTAAAGATTCTTTCCTGCGGGCCACGGTTAACGAGTATGCGGAACAGTTAGTCACTGCAGAAACTGCCCCAAGTTCCGATCGCCTCGCGAGTATCCAAGAGGAAATAGATACGGCCTTAAATAAAGTTCCCCTCCCTATAGGTTGGCAAGGCAGAAACATCTTAGAAGCAAGCCCCGATCGACCTATTTGGTTGACATTCATCAAAAAGGCCATCGGTTGGCTGTTAAGCGGCATCGCAATTTCTATGGGTTCTGCTTTTTGGTTCGATCTCCTGCAGAAAGTCATCGGCATTCGCAACTCGGGCGGCAAACCCCAATCTCCTTCCGAACCAACTCAACCCTATCCCCGTCGCCCCAGAGATTGACAATTAACAAAAATCGAGACCTAAGAAACCGGGTTTTTTGAAAAAACCCGGTTTCTGGCGGGCGAAAGGATTTGCCCGTAAAACAGACATCTTGTCTGTTTACCTAAAAAATAAAAACCAATTCTAACTCCCACTCTTTACCTTCCCTAACAATTTCTACTCTTTCGATAAACTCCCGAAAATAAAACCTGCGTTCCGACTCGGATAAATCTAACCAAAACTGAGGATAAGCAACCGCTTTTGCCGTTTCGATTAAGTTGACTGGAGGAAGTTGGGCGAGTTTGCCCTGTAACTCGGCAATTTCCGCCCGCAATTTGTAGGCGCGAAGTTCCGCCGTTTCGTTGTCGAGAACTCCTCGTTCTACAAGTTCTGGCAGTTGAGACAAGATACCTTGTTTGGTGGCGATCGCTCTTTGTATTCCTCCCTTCGCCCCTTCCATATTCGGCATCTCCAAACCTGCAACTGCAGGGGGCAACTCCCGACAAATTGCTTCTACAGTCTTTTCTAAAACCTCCCCATAAGGCAGAGCCTTGCATTTAGGTTCCAGGGGACAAGCGGCAGCACGCAAATACAAATATTCTCGCTCTTGCCGAGAAGAGCTAACTTTAGTAACGATAGTTTGAGATTGACATCGGGCGCATCCCACCAAACCGGCAAGCGATCGCGGGGCGCTGGCAGCGCGGGGGGCAAGTCTGCTGTTCCGTCGCAAGAGGCGATCGACTTGGGCGGCTTCTTCTCGGGAAATAATCGGCAGGTGAGTGTTAGAAATCGTTTCCCCGTTCCTATATTCCAAATCTCCCCGATAGGCAGCATTGGTCAACCACCGACGTCCGGTGGTAACGGAGATTTTTTTTCCGTGTTTCTCATCTATATAGCGAACGGCCCCTCGCAAGGAACCGTAGAGCAGAAAGTTCTCGAAAAAATCTTTAACTACAGTCGCCGCGCTTCTATCTAAAGCGTAACGCTCTTTACCCCGTCGATATCCGTAGGGCGCTTTGCCCGGTGGGGGTAAGGCTTTAAGGCGGTTGCGAGCGTGTCCTTTGCGGATTTTGCGGCTGCGCTGGTTGTCCTGGATTTGTTGGAAGAATTTGAGAATATCGATTCTGGTAATGGTTTTGGCAGTTTTAGCCGCCTCTTTGCCGATAAGATTCAATTCCGATTCTAGGGCGACGATTTGAATGCCGAAAGATTCTAGTTGCGTCAGGCGATCGCATACCTCCTCCACCGACTCCCCCAATTCCTCAACCCGCCTAATTAATAAATAATCTGGGGGTTTGCTTTTGCACTCTCCCAGAAGTTCTTCCAGCTGTCGGCGTTCTCCCAAATCTTGATAGACGCGATCGACCTCCCACCCCCAAATCGTTCGATCGGGGATAGTCTCCAACAGGGGCTCGGTGTAGGAATAAGCAAAGATTTTCATTCGGCGATTTGGCTTAATTCGATAATATTATCGTCGGGATCTCGCACGAACAAGGCCGGTCTGCCAGAGGCGCTTGCTTGGAACGGACAATTATTAGCTGACAATCGCTGTTTGGCAACTTCTATATTAGTTACGGAAAATGCTAGATGTCGGTTGCGTCCGTATTTTTCCAAATTGACTAAATCGGGGATAACTTCTGGGGATTGGATGAGGTGAATTTGGAAATCTCCCACTTGATACCAAGTACCGGGAAATTTCAAGGGGCGATCGACTTTGGGCAGCCCCAGGATTTGACCGTAGAAATTTTCGGCTTCTTCCAGGTTAGAAACCAGAATAGCGGCATGGAGGGATTTCGTAACTTGCATGGTTATTAGGCCCATAAGCTTTTGTCCCTAATTATTATAAGCAAAAATCGGCCATCGATTTCCCGTCAACTATTGTCAGAAACCAGGTTTTTTGGTATCTCAGAAACCCGGTTTTTTGGAAAAACCGGGTTTCTTGGGAGGACGGGCCTTGTTTTGTTTGTTAAAAGTGGGTTGTTAACCGGATAAACGGCCTCTTTTTCCCTTCAAACCAACAAAATCCGGCAAAGCTACCCCCCATATACAAAAGCAAAAGTGCCAGTTGCTCGATTGTCCTCTTGTCTGGTTCTCCCCTGGGACAATCTTACGGGATGGGACTGATAAGAAACATCGACAGATTAACGCTTTGGGAGTCTTGCCTAAGAAAAAAAACTAAAAATGGAAATTCGTTCTTAGTGGTGAAGTTAAGAGAGTGGCACTTTTCGGTCACTTTTTCCGGATAGGGCTTTTTAGAGTAAAGGTGTTGAGTTAATTGTTTGACCTATGAAATCTAATCTCTGCCTCGAACCCAAAACCTCCGCTAACGATTTGGACGCCTGCATCGCTATCGCTTGGCTGGACCTAGTAGCTGCAGTCCCAGATGATTCTGATGGAGATGATTGGTTGGCCTTGTGCGGCGATATCGACGAAGGAGAAATTTACCGAGAATGGTTTATCTGGTATGACTCGGAGGTTTCCCAAGAGTGGGAGGGTTACGACCTCGCCACCAACCGACGAATTGTGGCCCCCGACTTGGCCCAATTAAAGGCCCGCATTGACGAAATCGAAGATGGCAGAAATGGGGAGGCAGTGGCAAGTTGAATGCACCGAACCCTACAGGAACGGGCGATCGCCCCACAAGCGACTTCTGCCTTTATCGGTTGTTGTGACTGAGATCGCCTTTCCGTAGATACCCCGATCGCCTTCTCCGTATATTTGCGATCGCTCCTAACCCTAACGAAATTCACATCCGGTTTGGGGGATAAATCACGACTAAGCCATTTGTTGTAGGCAATAATTAAAGTATAGAGTTAAGGACTAATAATGATGTTTCAAGTTAACCCACAAATCATCTCTGACATTTTAACTGGGGTTCAGAAGAACGGTTTTCTGACTTTAACCGACCACTATCAGTTGATGGGCTTTACTTTCGAGCGCTCCATTGACGAAGAACAAAGAAGCTCTATTAACGGTATCTTAAACTTGGTTCATCGCGGCAAAGTCAAGCTGGTGAATAAATAAGGTTTTTCGCTGGTTTAGCTAGTCAAATACTAGCTGGTTTCGCTACCTCGAATTAATCTTTATTGTTATCTTTTTTTTAATAAATATTTTTAGTTAGATTTTACAGCTTTTACCTCCCATAAACATAACGGTTTTGAATTTCATTGCAGCCCGGATGGGCTGTTTTTTTTGAGGCAAATAAGTAGGAGTGCAAAATTAATTAGACAATTAATTAGACACAGACAAGATGTCTGTTCTACGGGGAAAATTTTCTGCAAATATTTTTGCCTACCTACTTATTTTAGGCCAACCAATCGGATAATTTTTGCCAAAAGCGATCGCCATACTTGGCAGCTAG
This sequence comes from uncultured bacterium, assembly GCA_964619285.1. Classification (GTDB taxonomy): domain Bacteria; phylum Cyanobacteriota; class Cyanobacteriia; order Cyanobacteriales; family Microcoleaceae; genus CALKCV01. The sequence continues at coordinate 10,613 of CAZUCT010000089.1, forward strand.
CAAACCAAAAATTAATCCTAATATCGCACTCAAAACAACAAACCCTCCCAGACTCTCGAATACTCCCAAGCTCAAGACAAAAACGATCGCAAATAAAAAACCACATCCAAACCTAACACCAAACTGAAGGCGATCGGGTTTATCTTTGGGAGGAGGATTAGTTTTCATAACTTCTTGTTGTATTTTATTCAACTTTCTTTTTACACGAAAGTTTAATCCAGCCAAATTTCCCACCAAGAACCTGTATTAGATACCGAAGAGTCAACCTGTTTAATACTATAAATTTGCTCTCCTCGCCTCAAGCTTTTTTCAGCTATTCTTGCAGCTTCATCTTTACTGTTAGCTTCTACGATAATATTCCGTCGGTTTAAAGATACGCGATATTTCATTTTTGGTAATTAACAATTGACAATTTTTACTCAGAAACCTGGAACCACCCGGTTTTTCCAAAAAACCGGGTTTCTTGACTGACGTTTAATAAGGAAACTCGTATTTAAAATCGCGAGAACCTTGATATCCAGACAAGTCGGCCAGAGTTTCTAATCGTTGCACTCCCGGATATAGCGTACCATTAATCTCCCAAGTAGGAACGCCCCTTAAACCAGCAGCTTGACACAATTCCGGTCGAGCATTTTGGCCTTTAGGATTGCACTCTATATCGTTAATGAGATTTACCGCTTTTTTGCCAAATAATTCTTTTTGTTCGTGACAGTGGGGGCAGGTGTAGGCAGTGTAAATTTTAGCGTCCGTTGCGGTTAAATGTTTTGCTAAAGCAATTTCTGCCGGTCCCGAAACATTTGTTATCGGCGGGCCCGATTCTCCGGCGGCAATTTGACCGGAATTATTACCAGAACCGGCCATTTGAGAATTGACGTTGGCATAGACTCCTAATACTCCGATTAAACTGACAACCCCTACGATTAAACAGATAAAGAAAACTTGTCCGATATCTTCCCAATCTCTACCTATTAAGGTTAAAACAAATAAACTTAGAGAGGTAATAGCCGAGGCTATGCAATAGGGGCAAAATGCCTCGATTGTAAAAGTCATTATCCACATTAAATAACTGCTAGAAACTACCATTATGGTTGTCATTACTAGCAGAAACAGCCAACTATTATCTTCTAATTTTGACCGGAAAGATTTCTGCTTTTTTAACTGCAATAAAGCCGGAGTCAAGGCAATTATGGCGACGCTGGTATAAGCTAAAAATCCATAGAAGGTTAGGGGTACTCCGAAAACCATTGCATAAGGGCTTTCTAATACTTCTTTACAACCCTCAGTGGGGCAGACGTCGGCAGCTTTCCCGAAGATTTCGGCAAAGGTTAGAAAGGCAGTTTCTACCATTCCAAATACTGCCAGACCTCCGATTAAAAAGCGAGACCAACGATGCAGCCAGGGTATAGAGCGTCTGTGTTCCACGATAAAATCTCTCCTAGAGTTTACAACTGTCTATTTTTAAATATTTGGTTGGGCAGAGCTCGCGCAATAGCGATCGCTTACTACTTGAGACCGGATAGCTATCGGCTGCATTTCCGATGATTCTGGCATCAAGCTTTTTTTCGGATGAATTATTACTTGCTTGCAAACCAGTTTTTCGCTGCCTATTCCGGCATAGTCCCAGGTGTAAAATTCGCTATCTTTAACTGTGGCATTTGCTGGCTGGAAAAAGGTAGTTAATAAAACTAATTCCAAAGTTATCAAGAGAGTTATTAGGTATTTAAACATCATTTTTTTCCTCCTACAATTGTGCGGAAGATGATTTTATTTTCATATTATCATAAAGTAAGCAAATTGTCAAGAGATTTGCCAACTACAATCTCAAATTGTAGGTTGGGTGAAGTGAAACGAAACCCAACTTGCCTAATTTAAGATTACCCTTGCGGTATCGAAAAGCGATCGCCTTGCCACCCACAAACCATAAAATTTGACCCAAAGGCAGATAACGAAAATTGACCGGACGCTTAAAATAAAGCCAATCAAATTCTTTTTGTCAGGGTCCAACTATGAAACTAATTCTACTCAGCTTAATCGCGGCCTTAACTTTCTGGGCCGCCCCAGCCAGAGCCCGAGTTTCCGAGGAGCAAGTCCAAGCATTAGTGGAGGCTTTGCGACAAGCGGCCCCACAAACGGGAACGGTCGACGACGGATTGTTTAGCGACTGGCAGATTAAACCGGACAATATTACTCGTTGGTCCCAATCCTGCATCGGCGAAACTCTGACACCCTCCCAATTCGAGGCCAATACTGACAAGGCCAGAGAGATTTTAGGTTGCGTGATGGGGGACGTTCTTCAAGAACAATACGCGGCCAGCAATAATGACGAACTTTTGGCAGTCAGGCGGGCAGCGGCGTGGTGGATGACTGGAGATCCGAACCAGTACGATAGCAGCCAAATCGCTGAATATATCCAAAAGGTTCTGGACTTTTATCAGCAACAATAAAAAGGGTAAATCATACTCATACTCATGACGAGTACTCATACTCTTACTCAAAAAGAGAGTTTTTCTTTGAGCATGAGTATGAGAAACCCGGTTTTTTGAAAAAACCGGGTTTCTTGACCCATGACCTAGCACCCGGCAAGGTGCGGTAAACCGTACCTCTGATTTACGGTTTATACTACTTACTTTTGTTGATTTATTGTTCAATATTGAACAATGAGTCAACAAAAAGAGGAATTTTCCATGTCCAAGAAGATCGACAAAGCAAGACTGGGCGAGGATCGAAACATCAGCCACGTTCGTTTTGAGAATAGCGACAAATTCACTCCTGTTAGACTGGCAATTCCAATGGCCGAGAGAGGAGAAATCGAAAATATTCACGTCGTCAGACGGTGTGGAAAGAAGTATCTTCGCAGCAATCCAGACGACCGACGGGACAACAATTTATTGACATTGGCGAAAAGGTGAGAAGAGCGATCGGGATTTAAGAAACCGGGTTTTTGCGAAAAACCCGGTTTCTAGCGCGCGAATTGGTGTTTTTTTTAATTTACGCTGTCGGGGTCGATACCCAGTTTCCGCAACTATTGGGCTAGGCGATCGCTTTCCTTTACTTTGGCAGTTATCTCAATTTATCCAAACCATTCATATAATCCTCAAGCTCCCTGGCAACTATATTAGTCAGAAAATAAGCACCGAGCAAGTTCGGTAACGACATAGTTAAGAAGAGGGCATCGCTGAATTGAGCGACTATTTCCGAACTGGCCAGGGAACCGATAAAAATCATAGTCAAAAACAAGATTTTATAAACAATTCCCGTGGGCTGCCCCAACAGATATTGCCAAGAAAGTTGACCGTAATAACTGCTAGAAATCATCGTCGAAAAAGCAAATAAAAACAGAACTACGGACAAAATATAAGGAAACCAACTAATTACGGAACCGAAAGCAGCCGATGTCAGTGCGGCACCGCTTAATTTAGCAAACTCGGGATTGCTGTAAGCCCCAGTAATAATTACTACTATGGCGGTGAGATTGCAAACTACCACCGTATCGATAAAAGGTTCCAGCAAAGCAACGATGCCTTCGCGGACTGGTTCGGTAGTTTTGGCGGCGGCATGAGCCATTGATGCCGTCCCCATCCCCGCTTCGCAAGAAAAAGCCGATCGCCTAAAACCCTGAACCAGACAACCAATAAATCCTCCCGCTGCTGCCTCCGGAGCAAAAGCACCTGTAATAATAGTGGTTATAGTATGGGGAACCAAGGTAATATTGCTGCCAATTACCCACAGGGCCGCCAACAAATAAATACCGCACATAAAAGGCACGATCGCTCCCGCTACAGTGGCGATGCGTTTGATGCCGCCAATAATTACCAATCCCACCAGCGCTACCAGAATCAAACCATAGAGCCAAGGGCGATCGGCGAAAAATGGCAGGGCGCTAGTAACAACTACCCTAGACTGATTGGATTGATAGATAGCAATGCTCATCAAGTTTCCACCCAAGCCGAGAATACAGAAGATAACTGCTAAAACCCGACCCAGTGTTTTTTGCCCTACCTCTGCCAAACCTGCCGATAGATAATACATCGGTCCTCCGGCAACAGTGCCGTCTGGTTTGACTAAGCGATATTTTTGACCGAGGGTACATTCTACAAACTTAGTCGTCATGCCCAACAAACCGGCGAGGGTCATCCAAAAAGATGCTCCAGGCCCGCCGAGACTAATGGCAACTGCCACCCCGGCAATGTTACCCACTCCCACGGTTCCCGAGAGGGCCGTTGCCAAAGCTTGAAAGTGAGAGACTTCTCCGGGTTCGTCTGGGTCGTCGTATTTGCCGCGAACGATATCAATGGCGTGTTTGAAGGCGCGGATATTGATAAACTTCATCCGAACCGTGAAAAATAGACCGCCACTGAGGAGCCAGATGACGATTAAAGGCATTCCTTTCGGACCGCCTATTCGATAAAAAATAATGCTGTCGAGAATTTCTAAGAACTGGGAAAAAGTTGCCGAAATGCTGTGGAGGAAACTATTAAAAATTGTTTCTTCAAAAACTAACGACAATGGTAGATTCATATTATGTTCTCTGGTTAATTGCTAATTGTCAATTGTTAATTTATCCAAACGCTTCAGATAATCTTCCAAGTCTGCAGCAACTTTCCCAGATAGCAAGTATGCACCCAACAAGCCAGGTAAAGCTAGGGAATTTTTCACGGCATCGCCAAATTTAATCACTGCTTCTGGGGCGGTTATCGCGCCGATAAAGACTGCCAGCAGGCACAAGATTTTATAAATAATTTTGCTTTTTTCTCCTAACAAATATTCCCAGCAAATTTCGCCGTAATAAGCTCCATAAATAATGCTGGAGAAAGCAAATAAAAAGACTGCGATCGCCAAAATATTCGGCAACCACTGGCTGACAGTTCCAAAAGCAGCTAAGGTAAGCGTCGCCCCATCTAACCCTATAAATTCGGGATTGTTATAAGCTCCAGTAATAATTACCACGATGGCGGTGAGGTTGCAGATGATGACTGTATCGATAAAAGGTTCCGGCAGGGCAACGATGCCTTCGCGTACCGGTTCGTCGGTTTTGGCGGCGGCATGAGCGATCGCTGCAAAACCCAACCCCGCCTCGTTGGAAAAAGCGGCCCTGCGGAATCCTTGCACCAGAGCCCCCACAAATCCGCCCGCAACCGCTTCTGGGACAAAAGCACCTCTAATAATAGTCGCGATCGCCTCTGGAAGGTTTGTAATATTCGCGCCAACAACCCACAACGCCGCTACAAAATAAATACCGCACATAGCAGGCACGATCGTTTCCGCTACAGTGGCGATGCGTTTGATGCCGCCAATAATTACCAATCCTACCAAAGTTGCCGCGATCGAACCATAGACCCAACCCTGTTCGGCAAAAAATGGCAACACCCTAGCAACAACAGCCCCAGACTGGTTAGATTGAAAGATACTCGTAGTCGCCAAAGTTGCACAAATACCTAAAGCCGAAATGCTATTGAGGAAACTATTTAGAGTTGTTTCGTCAATAGTTGCGAAAAAAGTCATTGAGAACGAGATTAGAATCATCTGGTTTTTTTATTCCCATTGGGCAGAGACTATGTATAGCAACCCTATTTGACACAACTCAAATATGATTGCTATATGTGTTTTATACTCAACGCGGGAAGGAATGAAGCGTATCATGACTCACACTCATGACTCACACTCATACTCAAAAAGAGGATTTTTCTGAAAAGAAGAAAAACGCATTTTGTTACAGTCGATGGAGGCATTTCGGCCCCTCACCTCTGCTTCAAAACCGTGCATGAGAGTTTCCAACTCACACGGCTCCTAGTCTAGGATTGATTCTTTTTAAGAGATTTCAGTGTTCATAGTACCCAGCGATTTTGCTTTCATCTCCATTCGTAGGGGGTCTTCTGTTTCAAGACGCTTGTGTTTTGGGCGGTGGTGCCACTTGTTCTTGTATTTTTTATAGTGTGCTGTACTTCGGCACACTCCCTTGATTACGGCTATATCTTTGCCGATGCTATTTATTAGCCTAGTTTCTCTCCTAGATACTTGCCTCATGTCTGCAGATCCACAACTATTAGGTTGGGCATTAGCTTCTTGAGACTTCCTTAATCCTTAAGCCATCTGGTAAAGCTTTCCCTACCTCTGGGTCGAATCAGAGGAGAACTTAAGGGGTTACTTCGTTCCTGCAATCCATTTCATGTCTAACTTAGGACTCCTAAATACGCCGGGTTCTACCGGTTAAACTTAGTCTAGGACAAAAAGACTAAGGGCAAACGAACCTTACCATTTTGGCTTCGGGGGGGCTTTCGCGCATACAGGGATAATTACCCCGGGCTCGGCTCACGACGTTTTAATAGGATTCATGTGCTTGTCCATATCAGACTCCTCTAGTGGCTTCGGCCCCAATCCCTGGACCTTATCCTACATTAGAACCATGCACTGAGAGGCAAGGACGCTACTCCTTGACAACCTGGCCCTCGAAGTCACTCCTTAACCTGGAGGAAGGGAATTTAACCCTCATGGATTGCAAGTTATCAGCTATAGTACAGGCTCTCCTTCAAGAGGGGCACTCTCTATTTTGCTGATTGGCTATGTTGCTTAGTGGCTTCTTTAGCCAAACGAATCGCACCTGCCCGTGCCGAGTATAGCTGCTGCCAGCCAAACTAAAAAAGGATTTAGGACTTGCGTAGTAATAAGGTACCGACTTGTTGGGTGGAGGTTCGCTCTGCCCGACCTACGATTTTCCTTCATCTGGTAGTTTATTTTTGCGCGACTCCTTAGTTCCATTAAATCGCAATTAATTCCTCTTTCGGCACAGACTAATCCAGTGGTGCCGCTACCCGAAAAAGGATCGAGGACTCTTTGGGGGTTATCGAGGCGATCGAGCAAGTTTTGAACTACTTTAACTGAATAAGCTGGAGTTAATCTCAACCAACCATGTCGGCCTTGTTTGAGATTGTATTTAAAGGTTAAATCGGATTTTTGGGAAACCATTAATTTTAGGTTAATAAAGCTCAAATCAAGGGTTTTTTCCCTGTTTTTCCTAGTTATTAAAAACTATTTAACCATTCTTTCAGCAAATCTAATAAACTAGAACCCCCAAGCCAAATAGCCAACAGAATAGAAATAGAAATAATTCCACCCATCAAACAAAGAACCAATCCCGTCAAACTAATAGCGCCATCGTCGTCTAACAAGCCAAAACCCGTAACAAAAATCCCCATTGCGGGTAAAGTATTAGTGCCCGGGATGGGAATCATCATCGAGATTGCCATGAGAGCGATCGCGCAACCAATAATAACCTTCCCCGCCAAACTGGTACAAATATAAGTCAAGCGAGGACGAGAGATTAACTCGATTTTTTGCAACCAAGGAACGCCAGCTTTAACAAAACCTTGCACTTTATCAGATGAAATCCGACGGTTTAACCATCTTTGAGGCAACCAAGGGATGCTCGCACCAGCTATTAATTGAACCGCCAAAGAAAATAATAAAATGCCAAAAGGAATAGAATAACCGGGGGCAGGTATGGGCAGAGCAGAAGGCAGGGCGAGGATAACGAAGAGAAAACCAAAAACTCGCTCTCCTGCCAGCTCCATTATTTCTGCCAAAGTCACTTTAGGGGCGCGTTTTTCTTCAAAAAAAAACCGTTGTAATTCGACGGATAGTTTTGCCATATTTGGGAATGGGGAATGGGGAATTGGGAATGGGGAATGGGGAATTACCCATTACCCATTACCCAAAATTAATTAGGTACCGACAGTCCAAGAATTCATGTACTCAACTTGTTCGGGAGTTAGAGTATCAATACCCATACCCATTGCCTGCAGCTTGAGTCGCGCAATTTCTTGGTCAACTTCAAAAGGAATAGAATGCAAGCCTGGTTCCAGTTTACCTTTATTGACAACTAAATATTCGCAAGCTAAAGCCTGATTGGCAAAGCTCATATCCATAACCGCGCTGGGATGACCTTCAGCTGCAGCCAAGTTTACCAAACGTCCTTCGCCCAAAACAATGACAGATTTGCCGCTCTTCAGTAGATATTGTTGAGTAAAAGGACGTACTGTCTTGACATCAGAAGCCATTTCGCCCAAACTTTTGAGGTCGATTTCAATATCAAAGTGACCGGAGTTGCAAACGATCGCGCCATCCTTCATCGTCTCAAAATGCTCGCGACGAATAACGTGCTTGTTACCTGTCACAGTGATAAACAAATTGCCTATTGGGGCTGCTTCGGACATTGGCATCACGCGGAAACCATCCATAACTGCTTCAATAGCCCTTACTGGATCTACTTCGGTGACAACGACGTTAGCACCCATACCGCGAGCCCGCAAAGCGGCGCCCTTACCGCACCAACCGTAACCGACTACCACTACAGTTTTACCCGCCAAGAGAATATTAGTAGCGCGGATAATACCATCGAGGGTAGATTGACCGGTGCCGTAGCGGTTATCGAAGAAGTGTTTGGTATCGGCATCGTTGACGTTCATTGCCGGGAAAGTTAGCACCCCGTCATTAAACATCGCCCGCAAACGAACGATGCCAGTGGTAGTTTCTTCAGTAGTACCGATTAGATCTTCGAGTTGATGTTGGCGCTCTTTTACCATAGTCGCCACCACGTCGCTACCATCATCGATAATAATGTTGGGACGATGGTCTAAAGCAATTTGAACGTGACGCAGATAGGTTTCTGTGTTTTCTCCTTTTTGAGCGTAAACCGAGATGCCGTGGTCCGCTACCAAACTGGCAGCCACATCATCTTGAGTGGATAGAGGATTACTAGCAATTAGTATGGCATCTGCCCCACCAGCTTTGAGGGCTATGGCCAAATGAGCGGTCTCCGTGGTAACGTGACAGCAGGCCACTAACCGAATGTCCTTCAATGGCTTTTCTAGGGCGAAACGCTCTTTAATTTGCTGCAGTACGGGCATTTCGCGACCCGCCCATTCAATCCTTTGTTTGCCTAGAACGGCCAGGGAAGGATCTTTGATGTCGTGTTTTGCTTGAACTGGTGTTGCAACCATGCAGTAATTTCCTTTGTTGTGTCATCAACTTCTTAGGATAACATACCGATTTTGAATGGCTAATTGCTAATTGCTAATGGCTAATTGCTAATTGTCTTTTCATCACTATTCCCTATTCCCTATTCCCCATTCCCCATTCCCTATTCCCCATTAAGTAGTATATTCGGCATTAATTTTGACGTAATTGTAGCTGAGGTCGCATCCCCAAGCTTTACCCCTGGCGGGGCCGCTGCCGACGCTGACAGAAATTAATACCGTATCGTCTTTTAGATACTCTCCCGCCGCCCTTTCTCTTAAATATTGGCTGGCTGCGTTGCGATCGTAGGTCAGAGGTTGGCCTTTTTCCATCATTAAGAAATCTCCGAGCTTAACTTGCAAGTCTTCCTGTTGGAATTTCACTCCGGCCCGTCCCGCAGCAGCGGCAATGCGGCCCCAGTTGGGATCTCTGCCAAAGATGGCGGACTTGACTAAAGAAGAACCGGCAATGGTTCTGGCAATTTTATTTGCAGATGCTTCGTCTGGGGCGCCGCTGACTTGCACTTCCATCAAACAGGTGGCCCCTTCTCCGTCGCGAGCGATCGCCTTGGCTAAATAAATGCAAACTTCTGTCAGCATGGCCTCTAATTTGTCGGCCTCCGGTCCCGGGTTTGTAATAGCCGGAGTCCTAGATTGACCGTTAGCTAAGGCAATTACCGTGTCGTTGGTACTGGTATCGCCATCGACGGTAATTTGATTAAAACTGCGGTTGACGGCCCGAGCTAACATTTCTTGCCAGAGGGGCGGCGACACGGCGGCATCGCAAGTAACGAAACCTAACATGGTTGCCATGTTGGGATGGATCATCCCCGAACCTTTGGCCATGCCGCCGATGCGAACTGCGCGATCGCCTGCGGGCATCTCCAGAGCGATAGATTTAGTTACTAAGTCGGTGGTAATAATGGCCTTGGCCGCTGCATCGCCGCCCTTTTCCGATGCCGCTGCCACTAATTCGGGAATGCCTGCTTTGAGGGCCTCCATTTTAATCCGCTGTCCGATTACTCCGGTGGATGCTAATAAGATCGATTCCGAGGGGACGTTTAGAGCTTGGCCGAGTACCCTGGCGCTTTCCACTGCATCTGCCCAACCTTGGTCTCCAGTAGCGGCGTTGGCCTGGCCGGCATTGCATAACACTGCTCTGGCGCTGGCTTTGGCTTCTAAACGCTGGCGACAGTATTCGACGCAAGCGGCCCGCACTTGGGTGGTGGTGAAGACTCCGGCAGCGATCGCATCGACTTCGGAGATTATTAAGGCCAAGTCCGGGGCACCGGATGGTTTTAAGCCGGCGATAATTCCTGCGGCTTTATATCCTCTGGGGGCTGTTACCCCACCGCCGATTTCTTGCCAATCTGACATGATTTTTTCCTTTGATTTCTCAACCTTGACAATTAGGGGATTATATAGCAAACCTAAACGCGATATTTTAAAAACCGGGTTTTTTCAAAAAACCCGGTTTCTGGTCCACGACCCAAATTATCGCTTTTTGTTAATTGTTAATTGTTAGTTAAAAACGAGTCGCGGCTTCCGGGCCCTCGATTTTGAGGGAAAGGAAGCCGCGACGGTTCGTTTGCGGACAATATTCGATTCTGTCGATAACTCAAGTTTAACTCGATCTTAAACTGCGATTCTGTATAGATTTTGTGCTTCGAGAGACTAATGCCAAGGGACATTAGTTTTAGCTCATGGAACTGCTAGAGCGATCGTAGCTTTCTCGAAAACTAGAATGGGGTTTGCCCTGGATGCTGCTCCAGTAATTATCTGGTTCTATTCCTACTTCCGCTCCCGCTCTGTTTAGCATAGATTGTTGGCGGTTTTTAATGGCGTTGTGGTGGCGCATCATTAAGGCGCGTGCTTGATTTTTAACATCCATAATTAAAGTCCTCTGTTTGTTATTCTTGGTTGATTTTCTGGGTTTTGTTATCGGTTGATGATTAAAGAAAAATCCGGCGATTAGCTCATGGAACTGCCAGAGCGATCGTAGCTGTCACCGAAACTCGGATTTGGTTTGTCTTTAATCTGGCTCCAGTAATTATCTGGTTCTATTCCTAATTCTGCGCCCGCTCGGTTTAACATAGATTGTTGGCGGTTTTTAATGGTGTTGTGGTGGCGCATCATTAAAGCGCGTGCTTGATTTTTAACATCCATAATTAAAGTCCTCTGTTTGTTATTCTTGGTTGATTTTCTGGGTTTTGTTATCGGTTGATGATTAAAGAAAAATCCGGCGATTAGCTCATGGAACTGCCAGAGCGATCGTAGCTGTCACCGAAACTCGGATTTGGTTTGTCTTTAATCTGGCTCCAGTAATTATCTGGTTCTATTCCTAATTCTGCGCCCGCTCGGTTTAACATAGATTGTTGGCGGTTTTTAATGGTGTTGTGGTGGCGCATCATTAAAGCGCGTGCTTGATTTTTAACATCCATAATTAAAGTCCTCTGTTTGTTATTCTTGGTTGATTTTCTGGGTTTTGTTATCGGTTGATGATTAAAGAAAAATCCGGCGATTAGCTCATGGAACTGCCAGAGCGATCGTAGCTTTCTCGAAAACTAGAATGGGGTTTGCCCTGGATATGGCTCCAGTAATTATCTGGTTCTACTCCTACTTCCGTTGCGGCCCGGTTGAGCAGGGAACGCTGACGGTTTTTGATTAATTGATGGTGGCGGGTCATTAAGCTGCGGGCCTGAGATTCGGTACACATAATTTTTTTCTCCTGAGTTGGTTGCTGGTTGATGGTGGGCCGGGTGTTTTTCCTTCCCATATTTTTAGATTAACAGAGAATTCTGTAACATTGGCTACAAAATGCCTTTTTGTAATAAAACTTTACATTTATTAGATTTTAGATTTACTGGGCCATAAAAAAAGCGCCACTGGCGCTAATATCAATTAAAACGAAGAATTAAGAATTGGGTTGGTGGCATGGAACCCTTACTCTGAGTTGTTGCGACTTGATATAAGGCGGCGCGAACCATGTAGAGAAATAGATGATTAACTCGCCGGTGCTTTTGAGAAAAGCGATCGATAGACGCGGTAATTAATTTCAGGGAAGATATTGTCGATGGCCTCCACCTTTTCCAACCACCCGGAATCTACTCTTCCTTGCCGGAGGTCGTCGTAGAGCTTATTAAAACGCATTAAATGGGACTTAGTTCGCCGCACCGCATAAGGAGCCATAGTCCCCGCGCTCATAATAAAGGCCCAATCTGAAGACTGAGCCAAGAGCAACTCTCGGGCAGCTTGATTCAAGGCCCGTTCCTGCAACTGGTCTGTCGGCTCTAGTCTGGCCAACTCGATGGTGCGTTCGGTAGCCTTATGTAAATGAGGATAAACCCAAGAATTACTATGGTTGAGCCAATATTCGTGGAACCCTTTATAGCCCCAGCTTGACTGGGCGGGGAGAGATACCTGCTGTTCGGGATATTTGAGTAAATAATCTGCCAAATGAATCATCTCGTAAGTGTTTTGGTCGTACCAAGTCTTGCGGAAAACGTAATCTAAAAACCACGGTCCTTCGTACCACCAATGACCGAACAATTCGGCATCGTAGGGAGAAACAACTATGGGCGGTCGATCCATTAAATAATAGAGGTGTTCGATTTGGCGTTCCCGATTAAACATAAAATTGCCGGCGTGTTCGGCGGCTTTTTCCTTTGCCCAATAGGGATCGTAAAGTTGTTTATCTGAGAGCCCCAAGCCGCGACCGGTAATCTTGTGGTACTTAATACCGGTATTCTTGCGCTGACCGTTGGGCATCACATAAGGCTTAATGTATTCGTATTCGGCTTCCCAGCCTAAATCTTTATAAAATTCTCTATATTCTGGGTCTCCGGGATATCCCAACTCCGAAGACCAAACCTGTTGAGAAGATTCTTGATCCCTGGCAAATACGGCTACTCCGGTGGGGGTAAAGATGGGGGCATAAGTGCCAAAACGGGGACGGGGACGACCGTAGAGGACTCCGTGACCGTCGCTTAAGAAGTAGCGAATGTCGGCATCGGCGATAATTCGTTCCAGACCTTCGTAATAGGCACATTCGGGCACCCACATTCCTTTAGGGGGACGGCCAAAATTCTGCTCGTAATTTTCGCAAGCTACTTTGACTTGAGCCCAGACTGCTTGTGGGTACATTTTCATCAAGGGGAAGTAACCGTGGGTAGCGCCACAAGTGATGATTTCTAGGTTGCCCGAGTCCTGGAATTTTTTAAAGGCTGTAATTAAGTCGCGATCGTAGCTTTCCCAGGTTTTCTGGACGTCTTGAAAGAGGGTGGCGTAATGTTCGGCTAGATATTTGAGATGGCCGTGATGGGCGTTACGTTGGATTTCTTTTTCGCTTAGTTCTTGGAGTAGTGCCAAGTGTTTGTCGAAACGATCTTGTAGTAGTTCGTCTCGCAGCATTGCCAGGAGTGGCGGGGTGATACTCATGGTGATTTTAAAGTCGATCCCTTCCCGTTCTAGTCCTTCAAATACTTGGATCAGGGGGACGTAGGTTTCGGCGATCGCTTCAAACAGCCATTCTTCTTCTAGTACATAGTTGCTTTCTGGGTGTCTGACGAAAGGTAGATGGGCGTGGAGAACCAAGGCGAGGTAGCCAATAGCCATAATTACTTAGATCTAAAAGGGGGGAGGTTTACAATACTTTAAGATTTTAAGGGGAAAGCGGTACAAAAGTTAACGATTTGGGGAATGGGGAATGGGGAATGGGGAATGGGGAATGGGGAATGGGGAATGGG
>CAZUCT010000090.1:0-5393 GCA_964619285.1 uncultured bacterium
TACGAACTAATCGCTAAAGCGATTACTACGAACTAATCGCTAAAGCGATTACTACAAACTAATCGTTCATTGTTAATTGATATGACACCTGAAAATCTTTTAATTTGGTTGCGAGAAAGGACCGCTATGGGGGTTTTTTCAGAAGAGATAGTGGAGGCGATCGCCCGACTTCTCCAACCCCAAACTCGTGCGGCGAACGAGAAAATAATTACTCAAAATAACCCTGCCGATGGTTTATATATTCTCCAAACGGGCAGACTGGAAACTGTCAGAGAAATTCAGAGTGCTTCTGGTAGCTCTCAAACTCAAACAATCTCCTCCCTCCTGCCAGGAGAAATTATGCTCGTCCCGGAATTAATCTTAGAAAGGCCGGCAGAAAAAAGCATCATTGCTTTAACAGAATGTCAGCTTTTATTTCTGCCACGAGAAGAGTTTAAAAAACTGAGCGATCGCTACCCGGAAATAACCAAAGAATTTACCAAAAAATTAGCCAAAAAGCTAGCAGAAACCTCCTCCAAACTAACCTACGAACGAGAACGACAAACGGAACTCCAACCCTATTTAGTTACCAAAGCAAAACGGGGAGTCATTGGCAAAAGTCGCTATGCCGTTCGCCTGCGGCAACAAATTCGGGAAGCGGGGGGCGATCGCCAATCGGTATTAATCTTTGGCGAACCGGGATTGGAAAAAGACAACCTCGCCGCCCTCATCCACTACAGTTCTAAATACCGCCGAGAACCGATAATTCAACTCGACTGCCAGTTGCTAACCGCCACCGGTTTAGAACTATTTGGTCGCGCCGGGGGCAAAAGAGGATTAATAGAATGGGTGGGAGAAGGAACCCTAGTTTTAAACAACATTCAAGACCTGCCAAAAGAACTATTTCCGCAAATTTGCAACTTACTAAAAACCAACACTTATACCCCCGTTATTCGCCCTGGAGAAACGCCGCCAGAACCGCGTCAATGTTTGGCAAAAATCGTGGCTATTTCCGAACAGTCTTTGCCAAAAATTAACAAATTAGTAGGTCAGAAAATTAAAGCGCCGCCCTTGCGAATCAGAAAGGCAGATTTGAGGGATTATGTCGAATACTATATCCGCCTTTATTGTCGGGCAAAAAAACGAGAAAAATCTCGGATAACTCCAGAAGCATTGCGCCGCCTCCAAGGGTACAATTTTCCGGGGAATATCAGAGAATTAGAAACTATGGTAGAAAGGGCGATCGTTCAATGTAGTTGCAGTTTGGAATTAACGGAAGAATTGTTCTGGCAAAACGAACCTAAAAAACAATTATTCCGCGTCAATCTTTTAAACGTTTATCCCCAACTGCGCCAATTTCTCCGCAGTCAGTGGTGGCCGGATAGAATCAATTACGGTTTTACCTTTGCCTTTTTTGCCTTTATCGTTGCCGTTTTATTCTTAGGGCCGCAAACCCGCAGCGAAAATTTTGTTTTAAATTTCTTCTGGGCGTGGTGGTGGCCTCTGATTTTATTATTGTTTCCTTTTGTGGGGCGTTTGTGGTGCGCGGTTTGTCCGTTTATGATTTACGGAGAAATTACTCAAAAACTCTCTCTCTGGTTGTGGCCGCGACCGTTGAAACAGTGGCCGCGACGGGAAGCAGAAAAGTGGGGCGGTTGGTTTTTATTCGGTTTATTTGCCCTGATTTTCCTCTGGGAAGAGCTTTGGGATTTGCAAAATACGGCCTATCTTTCGGCCTGGTTGCTGTTATTAATTACGGCGGGGGCGATGATATGTTCTGCCATTTTTGAGCGGCGTTTTTGGTGTCGCTATCTCTGTCCTATTGGGGGCATGAACGGTTTGTTTGCCAAACTTTCGATGACGGAATTAAGGGCAGAACAAGGCACTTGTTCGGCGGAGTGCAAGACTTATCATTGTTACAAAGGAGGACCGGCAGAAGGGGAAGGTTTGGATACAAACGGTTGTCCTTTATATTCCCATCCAGCGCAATTAGAAGATAACCGAGATTGCGTTTTGTGCATGACTTGTTTGAAGGCTTGTCCCCATCGTTCGGTTAAGGTAAATTTGCGCCCGCCGGGAATAGAATTATGGACGACTCATCTGGAGCGAAATTATGAAGTGGCGCTGTTGTTTTTGTTGTTTGGAGGTATCTTTTTAC
This sequence comes from uncultured bacterium, assembly GCA_964619285.1. Taxonomy (GTDB): domain Bacteria; phylum Cyanobacteriota; class Cyanobacteriia; order Cyanobacteriales; family Microcoleaceae; genus CALKCV01. Next base: position 2,138 of record CAZUCT010000090.1, read on the forward strand.
ATCGGCTGCCGGAGTTAAATAATTGGTTGGGTTTGAATATAGATTTAACTGATTTTTGGCAGCATTTAGGGTTTTCTGTAGCGGCGTTATTAATACCTGCTGTTATTTGTTTAGTTGCTTATGGGGCGATGAGTTTAGTTTACAAAATCAGCGATGCTTTTTTAAATAAAACTTTGGCAAGTCCTCCATCTTTTCTGAGGCTAGCTTATGGATATTTGCCTTTAGTTTTGGGAGGAAGTTTGGCTCATTATTTGCGCTTGGGTTTGGGGGAAGCGGGGAGAATTTTACCCGTTACTTGGGCGACTTTTGGTTTGAGCGGAGAAGGGTTGCCTGTTTGGGTTTTGCATCCGGCAACTATTGCTTTTTTGCAGGCAACGAGTTTGATTGTTTCCTTGCTTTTAACTGTAGTTTTAACTCGGAAAATAGCTCGTAAATCGATGCGATCGCTCCTGGGACAGCATTTAGCTGCGATAATTTTAACCGCGAGTATGTGGTTGATTATTGTGGGTAAATAAAGTAGTAATCTCGTTCGTAGTAATCGCTTTAGCGATTCAAAAAGAAAATCGCGCTCCGCGATTACTACGAACAAATTTACTTAAGTCAGACGGCGTTCGATCGCCCCATAAAAGCGATCGCCCATCTCCTCCATACTAACATCAACCAAAGGCAAATCGCGATCGCTGACAATATTTAACGTTCCATTATTGCTAACCTTGCCTAACAACATCCAAGCATCCCCTAAAGCATCCCCCAGAAACTCCTCCCAGACTTTTTGTTGCTCTGGCGCAACAGAAACTACTATCCAGGAATGCCCTTCGCCGAACAACCTTTCATCTAAGCGAGTGGCAGAGTTTTCGCCAATATCTAACGTAACCTCGGCACCGAGTCCTCCTCCCAGACAACACTCGGCAAGAGCGATCGCCAAACCCCCCTCGGCGCAGTCGTGGGCGGAACGCACCCAACCGCGCCGAATGCCATCGCGACAGACCGCTTGCACCCGACGTTCCAACTCGAAATTGACTTTCGGCGGCTGACCGGCAACGAGATTATGAACCGCTGCCAAATATTCCGAACCGGCAAAACTCCGCTTCTCAGAACTTCCTAATAAATAGATAACATCCCCCGACTGCAGCCAACCCATACCGCAAATCTTCGTCAAGTCGGGAATTAATCCGACCATGCCTACAACCGGAGTGGGGGCAATAGCGCGGGGAGTGCCCGACTCGTCGAAGGTTTCGTTATACAGAGAAACGTTACCGCCAGTAACCGGCGTCGCCAGCTCCCGACAACCATCGGCAATGCCGCGACAAGCTTCTGCGAGCTGCCAATAACCGATAGGTTTCTCCGGGCTGCCGAAATTGAGGTTATCGGTAACTGCCAAAGGTTCGGCCCCCACGCAACTTAAATTTCGGGCCGCCTCCGCCACTACTGCTTTGGCGCCTTCATAAGGATCTAAATAGACATAGCGAGAATTGCAATCCACAGTAGCCGCCACACCCGACCGTAGAACAGGCATCCTGCCTGTTCCTGGCGTCTCGCCTGTTGCCCCAGGTTCCAATGGTCGCAACCGCACTACCGCCGCATCGGCACCGCCGGGTAAAATGACTGTATTATTTTGCACTTGATGGTCGTATTGGCGATAGACCCACTTCTTAGAGGCGATCGTCGGCGCATCCAATAAAGTCAGTAAAACATCGTTCCAAGTTTGGAAACTTCCCCCCACTTCTATGCCCGAGGTCGTCGCTTCTGGCAAAGTTGACGGCTGCCACTCCCGAGCTTTTTTAACGTATTCGGGCAGTTCGGTCAATACTTCTCGATGGTAAATAGGAGTATTATCGGCTAAAGCAGTGGCAGGAATTTCTGCCGCAACTTCTCCTTTAAATAAGATGCGCACTATCGGTTCCTCGATAACCGTTCCCGCGACGACGGCATGGAGGCCCCACCGCTCGAAAATATCGATTAGTTCTCCTTCGCGACCTTTGGCGGCGACGAATAACATCCGTTCTTGGGACTCGGAGAGGAGATATTCGTAAGGTACCATGCCGGTTTCTCGGACTGGCACTTTGTCGAGGTCGAACTCGATGCCGACTCCTCCTTTTGCCGCCATTTCCGAAGTCGAACAGGTGATGCCGGCGGCGCCCATGTCTTGGGCGGCAACCACCGCACCGGTTTTGAAAGCTTCCAGGCACGCTTCCACCAGGCATTTTTCTAAAAACGGGTCTCCCACTTGAACGGCGGGACGATTGTCTATAGATTCCTCGCTGAGTTCGGCGCTGGCAAAACTGGCACCGCCCATGCCATCCCTGCCAGTGGTGGAACCGACATATAATACGGGGTTGCCGATGCCCGAGGCGCCTGCTTTAACGATTTCGGCGGTTTCCATGAGACCCAAGGCCATGACGTTAACTAGGGGGTTGCCGCTGTAGGCGGAGTCGAAGTAAATCTCCCCGCCGACGGTGGGAACTCCGAAACTGTTGCCGTAGTGGGAGATGCCGGAGATGACGCCGCTGAAGAGTTGTTTAGTTTTGGGGTTGTCGAGGTCGCCGAAGCGGAGGGAGTTGAGGACGGCGATGGGGCGGGCGCCCATGGTGAAGATGTCGCGGAGGATGCCTCCGACTCCGGTGGCGGCGCCTTGGAAGGGTTCGACGGCGCTGGGGTGGTTGTGGGATTCGATTTTGAAGGCGAGTTGGAGTCCGTTGCCGAGGTCGACGATGCCGGCGTTTTCTCCGGGACCCACGAGGATGCGATCGCCTTCAGTGGGGAATTGTTTCAGGAGGGGGCGGGAGTTTTTGTAACAGCAGTGTTCGGACCACATGACGCCGAACATTCCCAGTTCTGCTTTGTTGGGATGCCGTCCCAGACGCTTGACTATTTCTTGATATTCTTCTGGTTTGATGCCTTCGGAGGCTATTTCTTTGTCTGTTTGTTTGTCTGCAAAGGGTTTGGTTTGGGACATGGTTTTGGATTTTAGAGGTTGCTTTGGGACTAATTTAACACAGTTCGTAGTAATCGCTTTAGCGATTTAACAGAAAAATTGCTAAAGCGATTACTACGAACTGCGATTTAACAGAAAAATCGCTAAAGCGATTACTACGAACTGCGGAAAAATCGCTAAAGCGATTACTACGAACTGCGGAAAAATTGCTAAAGCGATTACTACGAACTGTGGAAAAATCGCTAAAGCGATTACTACGAACTGTGGAAAAATCGCTAAAGCGATTACTACGAACTGCGGAAAAATCGCTAAAGCGATTAC
>CAZUCT010000090.1:5493-23995 GCA_964619285.1 uncultured bacterium
CTAAAGCGATTACTACGAACTGCGGAAAAATTGCTAAAGCGATTACTACGAACTGCGGAAAAATTGCTAAAGCGATTACTACGAACTGCGGAAAAATCGCTAAAGCGATTACTACGAACTGTGGAAAAATCGTTAAAGCGATTACTACGAACTGCGGAAAAATCGCTAAAGCGATTACTACGAACTGACGTTATAATTAGCAAGAAGCGAGGGAATCCGTTCCCGCTTTTTTGTTTATTTTATAGCTAAAATAATGATTGTAAAACAAAATATAACTAAAGAAATCGCCCGCTCTGGCGTGGGTCTCCACAGCGGCATCTTAACTAACGTTCGTCTAATTCCAGAAACAAACGATAGAGGTTTTTACTTCGTGAGAACGGATCTTCCCGATTCTCCTAGCATACCCGCTGCCATCAATTCTGTAGTCGCCACTACCCTTTCCACCGAACTAGGCCGAGGCCAAATCAAAGTCCGAACTGTCGAACACCTTTTGGCCGCCCTAGCAGGAAGCGGCATCGAAAGCGCCCGCATCGAAATAGATGGCCCCGAAGTTCCCCTCCTAGACGGTTCGGCCCTGCCCTGGGTGGAGGCGATCGCCGCTGCCAGTCCGACTCCCAGGGATAAACCCCCAGCAACGCCCAAAATCCAAAATCCAATTTGGATAAACAAAGGGGACGCCTTCATCGCGGCCCTCCCCAGTCCCGAAACTCGATTTACCTACGGCATCGACTTCGAGGTCTCTGCCATCGGCAACCAGTGGCACAGTTGGTCCCCCGCTGCAGAACCTTTTGCCGAAGCGATCGCCCCCGCCCGCACTTTCTGTCTGGCCCACCAAATCGAACAATTGCGCCAATTAGGTTTAATTAAAGGAGGCAGTCTGGAAAATGCCCTAGTTTGCGGCCCCGAAGGTTGGTTAAACCCACCCTTAAGGTTTGCCAACGAACCGGTAAGGCACAAACTTCTAGACTTAATAGGAGACTTGAGCTTATTGGGCACTATCCCCCAAGGCCATTATTTAGCCTACAAGGCCAGCCATAACCTCCACATCCAACTCGCCCAAAAAATCGACGAGGTTATTAACAATTAGCAATTAACCATTAACCATTAACCATTAACCATTAGCAATTAGCAGTTAACAGTTAGCAAAAAAACGATGTTTAAGTCAATAGACATTAAAAACTTTAGATGCTTCGATAGCATTACCATCGATTCTTTAGAAAGAGTTAATCTCATCGGCGGCAGCAACAACGTCGGCAAAACTGCCCTTTTAGAAGCACTGTTTTTACGATTTGGTTTAAATTCTTTAGAACTCCCTTTAAAGTTAAATCTATTAAGAGGAATGATAGGCCAGGAAACTTTCGACCTCCAGGATATTTGCCAATGGTTGTTTTACGATAAACGGAGCGATCGCGTAATTCAGATTAATACCACAGACGAAGAAGGGCGATGGAGCAAACTAAAGTTAAGACTAACCAAAGCAGCAGACTTGCGCTATATTCCCCTCAACTACAAACTCAATCAAAAAAGAACCATCAAGGATTTAGAACTAGAATACGACGAAGGAGAAGAGAGTCTAATTTGGAAAATGTTTTTAACGGCTGATTCAGAAGAATTAGAGGAATTAAAACTAGGAATAAAAGTAGAAAAAGGGGAGGTTAAACTATTTCCTCCCAGCGAATTTATCGGCAGCAGAGTTAGAAAATATCCACAAGAAGATGCAGAAAAGTTTAGTAAATTAGAAGCAGAAAAAAGGCAAAAAGAAGTTATAGAAATCTTGAAAATTTTAGAACCGAGGTTAAAAGATTTAGCGGTTTTAGTAACTGGAGGAATGGCGACGCTTTATGGGGATATAGGCTTAAATTATCTAGTACCTATTCCTTTAATGGGAGAGGGAATGGCGCGATTGCTTTCCATAGTTTTAGCAATTATTAACGCTGCCGATGGCACGATTTTAATAGACGAAATCGAAAACGGACTGCATCACTCTGTCTTTGAGAAAATCTGGGAAGCGATCGCCCTAGCAGCCCGAAAATCAAACGTCCAAATCTTCGCAACAACCCACAGTTGAGAATGCATCGAAGCCGCCCACGAAGCTTTCTCCAAATCGGAAATATATGATTTTCGTTACTACCGATTAGAAGCAGATAAAAAAGAGAATAATCTTAAAGTTTTAACTTATAATCGCGAGACGATTAATACTTCTGTGAAAATGCAACTGGAGATGCGTTAATGAGTAAATTTATAACTAAAATTACTAGAAAGCTAACTCCCTCGCCAGAAACCGGGCTTTTTAAACAATACCTTCGCCAAAATAAAAAAATACCATTCGTAGGTTGTGCGTACCGAAGTGGAACCCAACAAATACGTCGGGTTCCACGGAGGTCCGCACGACCTACAAGAAAATGGCTAACTCCCTCGCCAGAAACCGGGTTTTTTAAAAAAACCCGGTTTCTTAAATCTATTTTTGGCGAAGGTATTCTTAAAAAACCGGGTTTCTTGACTTGCTCGTAGCTTTGACCCTTAAAAACTGGCCCACAAAGCCAACCACAACCCCCACAACGGGGCAATGGCCAAAAACCCAAAGGAAAAACATTAGACCTCTTGCAAAAGTTAGAAAAAAATCTTTTTTTATTGATTTTTCCTTCAAACTTCTGAACTTTTGTTTCTTGCCTCTTGCCTACTTTTATTGATTTTTCCTTCAAGCTTCTGAACTTTTGTCTTTTGCCTCTTGCCTCTTGCCTCTTGCCTACTTCTGCAAGAAGTCTATTATTGTCACCCCTAAATGGTAGAATCGCTGGAAAGGCCAATCAAATCAATAACCAAAATACTGCCAATGTCCCATGTTGACCTGAAAACCAATGAATCGGCGGCTACAGAAAGCCAAGAGCAAACCGAGGTAGCCGAAAAAGCCGCTCCCCCCGAACCGAAAATTCTTAACGTCGAAGACATCCACAAACTCTTGCCCCACCGCTACCCCTTTGCTTTGGTCGATCGCATTATTGAATATCTGCCGGGGGAAAAGGCCGTGGGCATCAAAAACGTTAGCTTTAACGAACCGCACTTCCAAGGACATTTTCCCGGAAGGCCAATTATGCCGGGGGTGTTGATTGTGGAAGCGATGGCTCAAGTCGGTGGCGTGGTTTTAACTCAATTACCGGATTATGATGGAGGCTTGTTTGTCTTTGCCGGCATCGATAAAGTCAGATTTCGCCGTCCAGTAATACCGGGAGACCAATTGATAATAACTGCGGAGTTGCTCTCGATTAAGCGCCGTCGTTTCGGTAAAATGCGGGCTGTAGCTACAGTAGAAGGCCAAAAAGCTGCTGAAGGGGAATTAATGTTCTCTTTGGTGGACTAAAAAAAACGAGATGAAAACCTTAATTCACCCCACGGCTGTTATTTCTCCCGATGCCGACTTGCACCCAACCGTGCGGGTCGGTCCTTATGCTGTAATTGGAGAAGAAGTTAAGGTAGGGCCGGAGACAACTATTGGAGCCCATGGGGTTATCGAAGGACCGACGGATATAGGTTCGGGCAATCGCATTTTCCCGGGGGCGGTAATCGGTCTGGAACCTCAAGATTTAAAATACGATGGTGCCAAAAGTAGGGTCAAAATCGGCAACAACAATCAAATAAGAGAGTATGTTACTATCAATCGCGCTACGGGAGTTGAAGAAAGCACGGTTATCGGTAACAATAATTTATTGATGGCTTACGTTCATGTAGCACATAACTGCTGCATTGCCGATTCGGTGGTTATCGCTAACGGTGTCGCCCTAGCAGGTCACGTCAAGATAGAATCCAGGGCGGTAATTGGGGGGGTTTTGGGCATCCATCAATTCGTTCGGGTCGGTCAAATGGCAATGTTAGGAGGCATGAGTCGCATCGATCGCGACGTACCCCCTTTTATGTTAGTAGAAGGCAACCCCCCCAGAGTGCGATCGCTCAACCTCGTAGGGCTAAAACGCGCCAGAATCGACTCACCAGACCTGGCAACCCTAAAAAAAGCTTTCCGCATTCTCTATCGTTCGGGCAAACCGATAAAGGAAGCTTTGGCGGAATTAGAACTATTAGCAGATAACGAGTACATAAAAAATTTAGCTAAATTTATCGATAATTCTTTAAGCAAAAGTCGCAGAGGTTTGACTCCGGGAAAAAGATAAATGAAAATATTGATAAGTACCGGCGAAGTTTCGGGCGACCTACAAGGTTCCCTCCTCGTAAAAGCACTAAAACGCCAAGCCCTCTCCCAGGGACTAGATTTAGAAATCGTCGCAGTAGGCGGAGAGAAAATGGCGGCGGCGGGGGCGAGGTTATTAGGCGATACCAGCAGTATCGGTTCTGTGGGAATTATCGAGTCTTTGCCCTACTTTTTGCCTACCCTTCAAATTCAGAAACAAATCAAACAATTTCTCCTGCAGGAATCTCCAGAAGCGATCGTTCTTATCGACTACATGGGACCGAATCTCGGAATTGGTACTTACATCCGCAAGCGCTGGCCGAAGATACCGATAATCTGGTACATCGCCCCCCAAGAGTGGGTCTGGTCTCTGGGAGGTAACAATACCGCTCGAATTGTGTCTTTAGCAGAGCTGCTACTGGGGGTTTTCCCAGAAGAAGTGCGTTACTTTCGAGAAAAAGGAGCCCGAGTTACCTGGGTAGGTCATCCAATCTTAGATAGAATGGCAGCGGCACCCACTCGCGAGGATGCCCGTAGAGTTTTGGGAATAGGGCGGGATACTATAGCGATCGCTCTTTTACCCGCCTCCCGCAAACAAGAACTTAAATATTTGCTGCCGGTCATGTTGGAGGCAGCTAAAATTATTCAGGATAAATTGCCCCAGGCGCATTTCTTGATTCCTCTTTCTCGGGAAGATTTCCGCCGCCCCATTGAAGAGGCGATGGAAAAGTATCAATTGCGAGGAACGATTTATTCTCTGGAGAAATCCCCCCCAACCCCCCTTGGTAAGGGGGGAGAAAGAGGGGAATTGGGGTTAACAGTTTTGGCGGGGGCGGATTTGGCGATCGCTAAATCGGGCACCGTCAATTTAGAAATAGGTTTGTTGGAAGTTCCACAAGTAGTTATTTACCGAGTAAATCCGATTACTGCTTGGATTGCCAGATACCTTCTCAGGTTTTCTATTCCTTTTATGTCTCCGGTTAATTTAGTAGAAATGAAGTCAATCGTACCGGAATTATTGCAAGAAAAAGCCAGTCCAGAAAATATCGCTAATGAAGCTTTAGAATTGTTATTAAATCGCGAAGTTAGAGAGAAAATGATTGAGGATTATCAACAAATGGGTCGGGCATTAGGGGAAGTGGGGGTATGCGATCGGGCTGCTAAAGCGATTTTAGATGTTAGTTTGGGGAAGGATTGATGAAACAATTGTAAGGTGCGCAACGCGCACCCTACTAGCTACTTAGTTTGGGGAAAGAACCATGAAAAAATATCGAGTTATTGTTTTAATCGGTTTATTTTTACTGGTGCCCTTGGGTTTGGCAGCCAAATTTTATCAAGGGCCGTTAGATTATTGGGTTAATAACTCATTTAGTTCGATATTTTACGAAGCTTTTTGGATTTTTTTAGCAATCTCAATTCGCCCTCAATTGCCTCCGGGATGGGTGTCGTTTTGGGTGTTTATTGTCACCTCAATTCTGGAATTTCTCCAATTATGGAAACCGCCTTTTTTACAGGCAATAAGAAGCACTTTTCTGGGCAGAATGCTTTTGGGAACGACTTTTGTCTGGTGGGATTTTTTCTATTACGTTTTGGGATGTAGTTTGACTTGGTTATTTTTGCGGTATTTGAAAGAGTTTTTGAGTAAAAGAAAGTAAAATTGTAGTAAAATTGTAGGTCGGGCTCCGCGACAGCGGAACCCAACAAGATAAGCGATCGCGCAACCCAACAAGATAAGAAATTAGGGAATTGTTTCTGTTTGAATTTCTTTAATAATAGCCGAAATTTCTGCTTCCGACTGAATGTGTCGGGCTAAAACTCGGGCGGTTTTTTCTAAGAGGCGATCGGAGAATAGTTTAGCTAAATCTTGTCGAAGTTCTTGCCCGATATAGAATTTGAGCAAAGCTTCCACGGACATATCTCGATAGTCCGCTACTTCTTGTAAAGATTTTAGGGTGTCTTTTGGTATCTGGAGAGATACGGTTTCGCTTGGGCGGGGTTTGATTTGTAATTCAGAATTGTTCATAAGATTTTCTTTCAGTACGGGTGGCTTTACGAGCAGAGATTATGCGATTTCGCGCTCCGCGTTCTAGTAAACTACCAGCAATAAGCGTTGAGCGTTGGAATAGCCAATAATGAAGTTACGTTGTTCGTTGTCGGTGGTGGCATTACCTTCAACGTAGAACGGATCGAAGAAAACTTCTGCTGCTTCTGTAAAGGTAACTCCATGTTTTTCTAAGGAGTCGCGCAAAAATAAACTACCAGATGAAGGAAAATCGTAGGTTGGGCTCCTGTGAAACGCAACCCAACAAGTCGGTACCTTATTACTACGCAAGTCCTAAGTTGCTTCGCGCTTTATTGGCATCCCATTCAAACTCAACTCCTTGGATGGAGTATTGAAAATCCATAAGCTATTGCTATCTTTTTCTCCTGAGATTATAGAGCATTTTGGCGATATCCCCTTGCGGGGATTAATTAAAGTAAATCATTATACTGAACAACCAGTTTTAGAAAAGATGGCTTCAGCGCATTGCGCACCTTACTCATTTATATTCCATTTTCTATTCCCAGTAATTTTGGGAAAAAAGCGAATCGCTTTCAGTGTCAAACTGCCAAATATCGGGAAATTGAGTCTGTTTGTATTCAACGCGAACGAGGTCTAAAGCATCGGCATATATATTTGTAAATATTTCTTCAAGATAGGGCTTAAGACTGGGGGAGTCTTGCAATAAACCTTTAATTTGTTTGCGCTGTTCCACAATAGTTAGTTCCCAGCCGTTGAAATTTTCGGGGGTATTAACATACATTCGTTTGAGAATATGAGCGAGCAATACAGTCAGTCTATTTTTCAATTCCCGACGTTCGCTTCTTCCCAAACTTTCTACTTCTTCTATTAAATTATCGAAGTCTAAATTATCGAGTTGTCGCATTTTAAGTTTGGCGGCGGTATCTTCGCACCACGCCATAAAGTCGCGATGGTAAAGAGTATCGGTTTTTGGTATTATTTTTGTCATTATCTTACTTAGAATTGTAGGTTGGGTAAAGCGACAGCGGAACCCAACAAGATAATTAGAATTGTAGGTTGGGTGGAGCGACAGCGGAACCCAACAAGATAATTAGAATTGTAGGTTGGGTGGAGCGACAGCGGAACCCAACAAGATAAGTTGCAGGATGCGTCAGAATAATAACTCTGACGCACTAACTGACCTACTAAAAAACAGCCACTAGGACTTCTGGGAATACTCATTTTTAAGATGTAAAGCAATGGTGTTAGTTTCAGCTTGATTCCGCCCAGTGGTTTGAATGCACAACCCATAACCAGCATCAGTCCAAGTTAGGACAAAATCTACAAGTCCGTCTGGCGTAGTGCGTCGAATCTCCTCCAAACGTTTGGGATTAAAAGGTAATGAGTTTACAATCTTTTTAACGTAAGGAGAGCGACGAATTTTTTTAGCAAACTCTTCTAAAATATCTTTGCCGTGGTCGTCTCTGAGATTGATTTGTTTCTGTTCTGGAGGAGTGGCATCTTGAGGAATGACAGACAAAATTGTGGATTCCTGCTTGGCAAATTGTAATCGCGATCGCTCGTTAAACAACACCCCCATCGCCGACAAACTAACGTAGGCAACCCCATCAATAACTTCCTCATCAGCTAATGCTGAGAAATAGTCATTATCGAGAGGTGCTTCTACCTCTGATTTAGCTAAAGTTTGTTCGCTTTCTAGTTTAGCAAAAAACGAGTAATTATTCAGCCATAAAGCTAAATCTAATGCTATTGGTTGAGGCGGCAGTTCGATAACTTCGGAAAATTTTTCAAACAAATAATAGACAGGAATCTCTAAAGCTTGTCCGATCGTGCCAGCAAAAGAAATTTGTGCTTTATATCCCCCAGTAGCATTAATAGCTATAGTTTCTGGGGAAAATTTTCTGACTTCGTGGCTAATTTCTCGGACCAAACTTTTCAATCCTTCTTGTTTAAAAGCTTTAACATTATCATCGCGCAAACCGTTTAAAACTCGCGCTTCAACCTTTTTAAATTGAAGAGGGTTTTTACGATTTTGGTAATAGAGTTTTAGGAGTTCGCCTGTCTGTATGCCATCTTCTGTATCGGAGACTAAAAAAATTAAGCGCTCTCGCTCTTTAAATACTTTGCTATCGCTGCAAATGCGTGTAATTGAATTAATCTCGGCACCACATAAGCGTTCTAAGTTGGATTTTTCCAATAGTAGCAAGGACAACTGCTGCCAGTTTTTATCCTCAAATGCTTGTTTAATCGAAGCTTCTTCTGCTCTTTTAACATTGTTAAATAAGCTAGTGCCAATAGTACAAATGAGCGTGTTTCTCATCATTACCTCTTTTAAGTTTCTAAGTTAACAACTGTATGTCCCATTCCGAGACGAGATTTAATTCCCGTCCCAGAATACTGACTGTACTCTACCAACAAATTCGCGACATTGGCAAGTAAAGGCTCGGTTTTATGGCCAATTTGCAAACTTACATCGCCAATAAACCCATTAACATAACCTCTGGGCATTTGAAAATAACGAGTTTTAATTCTGTGTTGAGCGATCGCCACATATCTTTCCAAATAACCAATTAAGTCATCCCCACCCAAATAAACCGGTGCAAAATTATTCCATCGCTGCAACCAACTTCTAAACATCAAACTCGGTAAAGGTAAAGGTAAATAAATACCGCTTTGAGCAAAGGCGGTGGGAGTAATAAATTGTAAATTAAAACGGCGAGTGGGTTCTGGTTCGCTAGCAACAAAAGTGGCGTATATTTCTTCGTAACTGGTAATTTCATCCAAGCGATCGCTCGTTTCAAATTTAGCCCCCAGTAACTCCAAACCTGGGGATAAATCTAAGGAGGCGATCGCTTTAGAAGCAAATTCATTTAACCCGCAAACCGACAAACTATAAATTTCCTCCGGCGAAAAAGTCAGAAAATCTTGAGAAGCAGTACAGCGACCGACTATGGCCGAATAACTAACAGGTGGAAACTCCTCTCCCTTCATTTCTAAATCCATTTTCCGATGCAACTCTTTCACCAATTCTAAACCATAAGCGCGGTGTAAAACCGTTGGTTCAGATACGCTTAAATTCCAAGTAGTTCTAATTAGCATTAGTTTTTTAAAGGGCTAAATTAATAGTATTGTTGGGTTCCGTTTCACTCCACCCAACCTACTTTAAAGGGCTAAATTAATAGTATTGTTGGGTTCCGTTTCACTCCACCCAACCTACTTTAACGGGCTAAATTAATAGTATTGTTGGGTTCCGTTTCACTCCACCCAACCTACAATGCTTCTAAATTTACCCATCCCGGCACATATCGAATTTCACCTTTATTATTGAGGACAACCCGGCGAGATTTTGGCGCTTCAAAACCGGGCGCTTTATTATTTGAATGACAAATATCAAGCACTTCTCTAGCCAAATTTTCATCCTCATACAACATACTAATTGTCGTTCCTAGAATACTGGTTCCCCAACCAATTCTTAAATCGTAAAAACAATTGGGTTTTTGATAATACTTTTCCCACAATAAATCGAAATCTAAATTATCGTTATTTCCTATTTTTTCCCAATATTTAACCTCTGCATCCCATTGGTATCGGGCAAATTCTCGGCAAATATTTAGCAACTCTTCGACATTCTTAAAAGGTATTTCCATGCCTTCGTTATGTCGGAACCAAGACAACATTTTTGTATCAATACTAATCGTAAATTCCGTCTTAACGTTCCAAACCATCTCCGCATAAATAGATTCTCTGTATTTGGCATTGTAATCTTCAAATCTGCTGGAAACTATAACTTTTGCGGCGACTGGGAGATTTTTATAGAGAGTTTTACCTTTTTTATTAACTTTTTGAGATTCTAAAAGCGGTTGGGAATCTGTTACTTTAACTGCCCGCATAAAATCGGTATTGGCAGAAAAACTTTTAACGTCAGCTTTTTGGTTATTAAAGTAAAGAGAAAAGTCGGAAAAGAGGGAATCCATAAATAAGCGATCGCCCGTAAATTTTGCCTTTTTCCTCAGTTCTCCCATGCTGTTTTTAAGTTGTTTTTCTATCGCGCTAACTTGCTTTTTTTGAGGTACTCCATATTTGTCTGGATGCTTGAGCAAATGATAAGCAACCGCCGTTCTAATCGCACCCTTAATCGAAGTTCCAGGAAGATAAATTTCCCCCAAACCGTTGCGGATCGTCGGGCGAAAATTGGTGATTTTCTCCTCAGTCCATTTGCGACTAATTCCCGTTGGTGGAAATAGCGGTTTATCCTCTAATTTTTCCTCTTGCCAATTATTACCAAAACTTGCTTTTAAAAGAGAGTCAATTTCTTGGCGGTCTTCAATTCTGTTAATGTATTCTTGCAACCTTCCCCTTTGGTAAAGTGCCTTTGCCAGCAAATCTGGATTAGGAATATAAACCCGACTGCCAGTTTGAACGTATTCAAAAGGATTGAGTTGAGAAAATTGCGACCCGATATGTAAAATTGGGCTGGTAAGTCTAATCCGTTTCGACTCAAAAACATCGGGTTTTTCAATCGCATTTTCCGCATTCGTTATTATCATTTTTCTCCTCCTCTACTTTAATAGGCAAACTCACGCTAATACCGCTGCGATAAACGGGATGAGCTGTAAAACCATCTGGCGTTACATCTGCCAATTTTCCCTCCGGTTTAAAGGGAAAAACCGAACCTTCGGCAAACATTTTAACGGACTGGCGTCGCTTTTGGGAACCAGTAGGAGAAGCAACGATCCATCCGCTTCTTTTTAGCAATTCATAACTGGATTTTTTTAAGTTTTCCTCGCTAATTAAATCCGAGTTATTATCCCAAAACAAACTAATTAAACCGTGGCGCTGACCGCCAGAAAAGTTGAGGACTTCGTGCCAAATTGAATTGGGAAGTATGGGAATTTCTGTTACTGTAAATTGACCCGCGCCCCTCGACCGCAGACCCCCAATTCCTTCTTCTCCCAGAAAGTTTAAAACTGTCGAAAAAGTTTTTGCAAAATTCGGTTCTGGGAAATATGCTAAAAAGTACAAACCTGTCAAACTATTAACATCGTTGCCGTTAGGTTCCCATTGATACCGAACGAATTGAACGTAATAAATATTAGTGTTTCGCGTCGTTCTATCTACAACTATTTTAGGAACTTTTTCTTTTTGAAATCCCTTACCGTAGTCGAAAGTTCCGGCATTTTCGAGTTGGCGGTTTGTAGTTTCTTCTTTTTTTGCTCTGGCAATTAGTTCTTGTTTATCTGCATCTGTAAATCCCTCTCCTTGATACCAGCGCTGCCAAACTGACAAAGGCAAATAACTCAATTTTTTGTATTCTTTAGCAAATTCCAAACTGTCTTCTGGAAAGTTCGGAGGACGTTGGTAAGGACGGGGCAGATAGTAAATAAAATTTTCGTCAACTTTACGATAAATAAAAGTCGAACTGAGACGAAAAGGCGGTTCCTTGCCAGACTTAAATGTTGCTATTAATTCGTCAATTTTGTCTGGAAACAACCGCACATAAGCTCCAACCCAACCGCTAAAAAGGGTGTCGGAACGTATCATTTCGTTAGTGGATTCCATGCCGATTCCCAACTCGCCAAAATGTGCGAGGTTGCGCCCAAATTCTAACCTAAATATTTTCCATTCGCCCATAATTTAGGGTTCTCCAAAAGTTAGTATTGTTGGGTTCCGCTATCGCTCCACCCAACCTACGAGAAATTTGTTTATTCTTGATTTGGTGGTAGTAATCTTTGCTGGAT
This sequence comes from uncultured bacterium, assembly GCA_964619285.1. Lineage (GTDB taxonomy): Bacteria > Cyanobacteriota > Cyanobacteriia > Cyanobacteriales > Microcoleaceae > CALKCV01. The sequence continues at coordinate 17,435 of CAZUCT010000090.1, forward strand.
TTCGTCTTTCAAAGTGCCAAAAGTTTCTAACAAGTCTGCCGTATTATTTTTAGTGGCGATGGGCTCGCTAAAACTGCCCCCATTTCCCGATAGCAAACGTTCTGGATTTAGGTCGCGGTAGAAAATTTTGAAGTCTTGAAAACTGACTTTTCCATAACCCCGAGAACCGTGACCGCCAAGGGCATCATCTTCTAAAATGGCGAGGGCGATCGCTAAATTCCTAATATCCTCTTCTACTTGCTCCTCATCTTCAATAGTATAGACCATTTCAAAATGAAATTCTGCTCCTCTGGGAACCCGTTCTACTTGTCTGGGATTTGCCGCAGCAGTAATCCGATCTATTCCATTTTCAAACTTCCACTCGCTCATGTAGAAAGTAGTGTCGCTTTGTTCGAGTTTGTTCGCCGAATCTTCTAATAAATGACAGTCTCGAACTATTAAACGGGCGGGCGAATTTCGTCCGGTGACTTTGACATATTCTTTATCATCAATCTCCTTTGGATTTTTGCTGTCAAACTCCAATCCTTCCCTTTCGGCTATTTCTTTTTCAACCCAACAACTCACGCCAGTGGAACCAAAAACGCGACACACCTGACAATTTCTCGCCCCCTCAAACTTTATAAAGGTATCCTTGTCAATTTCTGTTACTCCATCCACTAAATCGTCGCTTTCATAACGATAAGTTCCCGATCCACCCGGTCGATTTACCGGTTTTTCAAACAACCGTTCTAAAATAGAACGTAATTTTCCTTTAATAGAAGAACCGGGTAAATAAGGCTGACGAGTCATGGGGTCGCGAATTATCGGTTTATCCAAACCGCCAATTTGTAAATTTTCCCCTCCCCCACCGATATGCAGTCCGGTTTCTACTTTTAAAGTGCTGGTTAATTTGAGTTTGCCAAGCAATTTTTTCTGCGGTTTTTTAACAGTCGATACAGTCATTAATCTCTTCCTCCTGCGGCTTTATGATAAGCAATAATTGATTCGGTCAATTGTACGAAACGGGTAAAATCTTCTGCTTCGTTTATCCGGTTAATTGCTGCTTCCATAACTAACCGTAAATCTACAGCGCCTTTTTGTCTGGCAGCAGCATAAGCAAGTTGAGGTCTTAGCAGTTGTACTCCCGATTTTATCTCCTCGAAGTCTTTCTCTTTTTCTGGTTGAGCTTTTAGGCGATTAACTGCATCTAAAAACTTTCTAACTTGATTAGTCTTCAAATTTTGAGCTAGTTTTTTGCCCAGTTCTTCCGTGTCATTTACCATCTCTCGAATTTTATATTCCCTCAAACCATTTAAGTCCTTAATTGTCTGGACCATTTTTGTTACGATATCTTCACTTGCTTTTGGCATAGTTTCAGCATTGAAATTTGACTTATTTTGCTTAGTCTTAGATTTTGTCTTTTCTTCTATTTCAGTATTTTTTTTAGGCGGGCCCATGAGTGGAGGTAATTCTTTCTCCTCTTTTTGCTTATTATTCTTTTTCTTCATGGCTTTTTTCTAAGTTAAATTTTACCCTGCAAAATTTGTTCTACAGTTAACTGTAATTGGGGAAATGTCTGAGAAACAATTCCATCGTTGCCCCGGTATTCTACCTCTTCATAAAAACCGTTAACCAAGGATAAAACGGTGACTTTTTGCTCGATTGGATCGACAATCCAATATTCGGGAATACCCGCGACGCCGTACTCCGATCGCTTAAACCGATAATCTCGATTTACCGACTCGGGACCGACAACTTCTACTGCCAGTAAAGCCGAATCTATTATACCCGCCGACATATCGAGTTTTTCCAAGACTTCCTCCTGGGTTGTCACGCACAAATCTGGTATCCTAGATCGATTTACTGCAGTTCTTATTCCTACAGATTGCAAACACACCCAAGGCAATTGCAATCGAGAAATTTCTGCTTCTATCGCATTATTCAGCAAACGAATAATTAAAGCATGACGAATTTTTGCTGGACTCATTAAAATTAATTCTCCATCTTCTAATTCATAACGATTATCCGTCCCATCATCGTAACGGATATATTCTTCAAAAGTTAATTTTTGTTTGGTAATTGCAGTCATTTTTCTCAATCGGTTTTACGGTTTAATAATTCTATCCAAGTGGCGATCGCTCGAAAATAAGGAGCGTTATAAGGACTCTTTAAAGATGTCCGAAAATCCGCATCTTCTAATACGCTTTTCGGAAGTCGCGCCAAGGTGTAAGCTATTTTTGGCAAGTGCAAATAATACTTAATATCTCTTAAGTGATTCTCATATTCCTCCTTTTTTCGTTTCTCTTCAATATCCTTTATTTTTTGACTTTGAATTTGAGCGGTGGCCAGCAAATTACGCACGAAACTGCGGGAATAATTAGCATCAACATTTTCCAGTTTTTCCACAAAGGGAATAATGCCCCATAAACTAGGCAGAGCTTCTGGATTTAAGTATGTTTTAATCTCTTCCTCCAGATTTTCCTTTTTCATTGTCCCCAACCATTCATCCCATTTAAACACCTCCCCAAATAATCCCAAACTATCTCGACCGTTTCCTTTAGCAGCACTTTCGGCCTCCCCCGATTCTTCTGCAGATTGATAAAGAGGAAATTTACTATCGGCAATGCTAATTCCTCCCGATAAAGTAATATCTGGATTGCAACCGGTGTACGCCCGAAATGCCCGATATACATCAAAGGCAAAATCTACCACTTCGTTCCACGAACCGCTGACAAATAAATCGTCCCCACCCGCATAAATAAAAACTAAGCGATCGCCTTCTCTTTCTCTTTCTCTTTCTCCCTCTTTTAAATCTTTAGCATATTTTAAATTTTTTGGCAAATTTTCTGCTCGATTTTTTGCCAAACTATTCAAATAAGTTTTAAAGAAATAGCTCATTTGCCGAGAAAGTTCCGCCAGTCTAGTTAATGAATGTTTGTCCCCCAAACCTTTCGCAAAAATTTGTCCCAGTCTATCGACATCCATCCTTAAATAACCCACTCGGTTAACCCCTTTTGCTTGCTCTGCTAGTTCTTCTGCCCGCATAGTTCTGGGTATTGTTTGCCAGCTTTCTTCTATTTTTTTTGCGTAATTTCCTAATAACAAAGGTACTGGATTTTTTAAAGAGCGAAATTGATAGTTGTTAATAGTCCAATCGTTGACTAACAAAGCCGTATCGGCACCATCAACTATAGTTTTCCAGTTATCGCAAATATGATAATAAGCCTTAATTTCCTCCAATTCAAACTTAATTGCATCTGGTAAACCTTTTAGCTCTTTTTTTGAAGAACGAACTAGGGAGCTAACTCCCAACAACTCGCCTCCCAATTTAAACATATTTCGGCAAGTTTTACAAGCTATAACTGCATCGTTTTCTTTGTTTAATTGGTCTAAATCTGTGGTATCGTCTCGATGACAAACTCGACATCTTTGTTCGTAACTTTTTTTTGGTGTTAAAACATCTGAAATTTGCTCTATAAACTTGCGAGATTTTTGCTTGCTGACTTTCTCGTTCGCTTTCTTCCAATGTTTTCCTATTTCTTTAGTCGCCACATCTCCCACGGGGAAACAATAACAATCTAAAGCTAAAAATACTTTTTCTTGAAACTCCTTTTTTAGCCATTTATTAAAAGAAGAGCGAATCTCTTTAACTACCTCTTTTGTTTTCTCAGTCGCCGCTGCTAATAAATATAAATTCCCCCCTCCAGAATAAATAACGCTGGTACGCGGTAACTTTAATTTTTCCAAAAGTTGCTGCACTATTTCTTCCGCCACTAACTCCAAATAAAAGCTTCTGGCGCGTAAAGATTTAAGCGCACCGTCGGCAGAAATGGTGTAAATAAACTTTTGAATGCCCGATAAATCTCCCGCCACCAAACAGATATTTTTTGCTTCGGAATTATGAGCGATCGCGCAAGCTACCCCCGCCACAGATTTTGCCATATCTATCAACGCAACATCCGGCTGACAAAAGCTCAAACACGAGCCATATTTTTCAACAATTAACGTCAGCAAAGATAAATTTTTCCAGTCGTCTGGTTTAATATTTGTTACTGCTTCTTTAACTACAATTTTATAAGCATCTAAGTTTAAATCCTCTTTTTTTTCTACCGGATAAGGAATAGTTGGTTCTGAATCATCTATAGCTCTAACTGGCACATAATGAATTGATTCTTGAAGTTTATTTTTACCAATTTTTACATAATCAAATATTAACTCCAATTCACCGAGATTTTCTCCCTTCCAGGAGAGTATTTCTTTTGCCTCTGTAACGGCAAGTTTTTCTTCTAAAACCTCACAACCACCGGGTAATTTAGCCTCAGCCCAACGTGCTAAAACCGAGACGGCATCTTGCATAACTTTTAATGCTATTTCCTCTGTCATAATCTTAAATTGTTCCACCAACAAACCATCGACTATTTTACAATCGAACTAACAGTATAGCAGTCCTTCTTGGCAAACGTAACTTGTTCCCCGTGAAAGACAGGTTCATCGAACATCGGCAACCTCCCGCAATCTCGACTAGATCGGATATGTTGTCACCCGCACGCTCTTTGATAGAAAAATTTTATAATTTCTTTATTTTTTGATTACCAATCGTCAGAAAACTAATCTTACTTAAATTTATACCTAGCGAAAATCAAGAGAGGAATTAGCGTAGAGGTTATCCTGTCTTGGAAGTGGCGATCGCAACTGATTCGAGGATACTTGAAAAAAAGAAAGATCGGTGAAATATAAGAACCATCTAAGAATGGCGATCGCGATTCTTAGAAGGATGCTATTTTCATCTCGACCAGATAAAGTACATCTGCTTTTTTAGAAAAAATTAAGCTTTACAATTCACCCCCTAACTCCCAGCAAGCTTTGTCTGCGATCGCAGCATTAATAACTCTTGGGGTTCGGCCAATAACTTAACGGTAACTGAGGTAATCTCCCCTAGGAAATTGAGAAAAAATTGCCAACTGACATTAACTCCAAATAAAGGAGTATCCACCTTGCCGATTATGAGTATTTCTACGTTACCGTCTTCAAACTTCTGACTGACTCCCTCCCGAGGATCCAGTTGCATTCCCTCTGCTTCTATCTGGAGATAGGGGGCGATCGCCTCCCTGCCGACTATAGGTTCTTCAAAAGGCGCATTTAAAACGCCATCGGGAGCAAACAGAGCAGCCGTAGTCTCAAAATCCCCTGCATTCATGCTTTCAAAATAGCTCCAGAGCAAAGTTTCTCTAATGTCGGTAATTCTTTGAGAAAGGGAGCAGGCGTTTTTTGGTAGGGTATATAAATTCGTTGATGCCATGTAATTCTTCCTCCCTTAAGGATGACTCTTTACTTATAGCAATACTTGCTTCCATCTGACATCTTTCTAAAGAGTTAAAATTAAAAGCTAACTCTTCTGTCAAAGCATATATGACAATTCTGGCAAGCTTGTTGCTTCCATACTAGCAGGCTTAACCCTACTTCAGGGTTATCAAGGCTACAAATAGCTTTTTTTTACATTTAATCAAAATTATGTATTATTACTTAGTTAAATCCCAAAAAAACCGATGAAAGCACCAATTAACAGCACCGAAATCAAAAACAAAGCCAGAGAACTAGGATTTCACCGGGTGGGGATCGCACCAGCAGATGCGAATATTCACCTACAGCAACAACGGTTGCAAGCATGGTTGGACAAAGGCTATCAGGCAGACATGGCCTGGATGGCGAATCCCAAGCGTCAGGATGTCAGACGAATAATGCCAGAAGTCGAGTCTATTATCTGCGTCGCCCTCAACTACTACACCCCCCACCAGCGCCCCCAAGGCAAAGAATACGCGAAAATATCCCGTTATGGTTGGGGCCGCGATTACCATAAAGTCGCGGGCAAAAAGCTCAAAGCTCTTTCTCGCTGGTTGCAAGAGCGAGGGGATGGTATTATAGCGCGTTATTATGTCGATACCGGACCGGTGCAGGATAAAGTCTGGGCGCAGCAGGCGGGGATCGGTTGGATCGCTAAGAATGGTAATTTGATTGCGACCGATTATGGTTCCTGGGTGTTTTTGGGGGAAATTTTGACCAATCTCGAATTGAGCGGCGATCGCCCCCATACCGAACATTGCGGCACTTGTACTCGCTGTATTGAAGCTTGTCCGACCGATGCTATTACCGAACCTTTCGTAGTAGATGCCAATCGCTGCATCGCTTACCATACTATAGAAAATCGTGCTTCCGATCTGCCCGAGTCGATTAAATATAATTTGGAAGGTTGGGTGGCAGGTTGCGATATTTGTCAGGATGTTTGTCCGTGGAATCAAAGGTTTGCTAAGGAAACCGATATTAGCGATTTTCAACCTTATCCGTGGAACGTCGCGCCCGCACAAAAAGAGCTAGCAGAGATATCGGATGAAGATTGGGATCGACGTTTTCGCGCTTCCGCACTCCGAAGGATCGCTCCAGAAATGCTCCGGCGTAACGCTCGTGCTAATATTAAAAATTGTTAATTGTCAATTGGAACGTAGAACAGGCATCCTGCCTGTTATCCGCTTAATTCCCCATTCCCCATTCCCCATTCCCCATTCCCCATTCCCCATTCCCCATTCC
>CAZUCT010000091.1:0-16514 GCA_964619285.1 uncultured bacterium
GTATGGAAAACGATTATAGCATAAAAAAGGCTTTTTTTAGTTTAAGTCCCGTTAGTAGTAATCGATGAGCGCGATTGACCTGCTCATCGCTCAAACAATTACTACTAGCGAAATTAGCGATCGCGCTTAACAGAAATGTTGACAATTGGGCTAGGACTCCTAAGATTATTGCCAACATACTCAATAATTAAAGATATTAATACACTGTCATTGCCCAAGTCAGACAAACTGTGTTTTCCTGACAATATTTTGCTGAGTAAGTGCTTGTAGAACAACAATTCGTCATGCAAACTTGGATCGACATCCTTTCCTCGTATTAACATCATCTCTAAAATGTCACCGCGAGAGTAGTTTCCGTAATCTACGTCATCAGAAAATAAAGTATTTGGTTTTACTCGCGAACTACCGAGATTCATTAAGTTATTTCTAACTTTATAAAAATCATTCCCCAAGTCAAAATATACGACTGGGTATAGATGAAAAAACGGCTTGTTTTTAAAGTAGTTAGTAACGTAGTTGCCGTCGGTTCCCAAACTAACTTTCAGTTGGAGTCCTGCCAAACGTTGCTTGTTTGATTGAGTACCTTTTAAAGTCAGAAGCTGTTTGGCATCATTGTATTGGCTAACCCAACAAATATCTCTGTCGCTTATTGGATTGTAAATGTGACTGTACTCAGTTTTGGTATTTGCAAATCCGGTACCGATAGCAATATAATCATCAGGATTTTCTAAAAATGGCTCGTAAAAAATCGTTTTTAAAAACTGTATTACTGGATTAGAATCTTTCTTTAACTTTCGAGCATAGTTAGCCCATGTTTTATTTTTTGTAGGATTGCCGTTGCACTCGCGAACTACAATTCCTTCAGCTACATAGCCCAATATTCGCGATACCGCACCTGTTTTTTGATTCTTAGTAAAAAAAGTAGAAAGAACCAATCTATTATTAGCGTCAAATACTACTGCTCCAATCTCTTGCAGTAGTTTTAATAAATTACGTCCTGCCCCATAATAATTTGAAGTATCGAGATTGCTAGCTTGCTGATAATTGTCATTATCTCCATAGGATATAGATTTTGATGTAGGTAAAATAATTAGCGATTCCTGACCGAACACAATATTCCTCCTTAATTCAACGGCCATTTTCGCTCTGTCTCAAAATAAAAGAAATTGAGGCAAAGTACAGGCATAATCGGGCCCAAGGTCTATCATAATCCGATCGCCCCAATACCCACAAGTCGGAAAAAAGCGGATAAAGACGGCAATTTTCTTAAACAGTTGTCACAAAGACGGGCAATGGCGGATAATAGCGGATGAGTACATTTTTCGGAGGAACCGTCGCCAAGATGGACTGGCAAGGAGTGGTAAAGTCGATTGATGAGTTGGTCTTCCAGCAAACCGGGAAGCATCTCGATACTCTACAACGAGCAATTTTGAAGGGTGTCCTCAATGGTCGGAAGTACGCAGACATCGCAGAAAAATACAATTGCACCACCGGCCATGCTAAAGATAAAGGATACGAACTCTGGCAAGTTTTATCGAACATTTTAGGAGAAGAATTAAACAAGTCTAATTTTTGCGCTACAGTCGAACGTTTAGGAATCGCAAATCTAATAGGAAATCATGTTCGTGTCGATAATATTAATCTATGCAATAATTCCGAACCCACAGAATTAGATAAGCAGGATGTTGCAAAGACGCGATCGCATCCCCAAAACGCTCAAACTCCCAACGCCACGGCGGAGGATGTATTCCATAAAACTAAATTAAATACTGTATCCAAATTAACAAAACTCGGTTTAACCCCAGAACAAATTGCCGAGGCCCTCGATTTGCCCTTGGATGAAGTCATCGAAGCGATGGAATAGATGGGGCGGAGTGGCGGACTTTTGGGGCCATCTTAGTTTTTTCTGGCTGCAAAGGGCCATAAGTGGGCCAATCGCTGAAGCGATTACTACGAACTGGGGCCCATCGCTGAAGCGATCGCTACGAACTGGGCGATCGCCTGTTTTAAAGAAGGGCGATCGCTCCTTATAATTGTTTTCAAAAAGTAGCGATCGCTCTATTAATTAAACATTAAGCGATGAGTGGTATTAACCAAGAATTAACTCCCCATCCGAGAACGAGTTTATTTGACAAACATCTCCCCGGTACGCCTCAAGTAGAAAGACTGCTGAAGAAAGAGGGAAAAGCCCATGTTTTTAAAGACCGCGCTACAATGACGATTATTATCGCTATGGCCTTTATTTTGACGAACCAATAGGCTATCAAATTAGAGCCGATGGCAGCACGCTTCCACTTTATTACGCAGAAATAAAAATCATTAAAGGAGGTAATAAATATCATGTTATCCCTCGCACAAAACCTCGCCTTACAGACCGATAATTGGCAACTAATTGAGTTATGGATAGACCCCATTGTTTTCCCGCCTCGAATTTTAATGTTAGTCGGCGGCCCACAGGGAAATTGTTCTATTTACGATGCCACCGCTAACTATAAACCTCTGTTTGAAAGTCCTAATTATGATGAAGCTCATTCATGCTTAGTTGAGGATGATTACGAGCGCGTTGATGGTCGTCTTTTAGCGGAGGAAATTTTTTAATGCCCTGGGAAGGAAGCTATTTTTCTCCACGATGAATTTTGAGGAGAAAAAAACATGACTATTACATCCTTTCAAGAAATTATTGACTCTATCGAGCAATTGTCTTTTGACGAACAAGATTATTTATTCGAGTTAATCAAAAAAAGAAGAATTGAAAAACGACGTTCGGAAATTGCCACCGATGCTAAAGCAACTTTAGAAGCTTTCAAACAAGGAAAGGCAAAAAAAGGCAGCGTGGAGGATTTAATTGCCGATTTATTAGACCTTAATTAAAAATTCCTCAGTCATGGTCAATTCCCTCCCAAAGTTGAGAAACTGGAATTGTTTTTCCGGTCATTGCTTCGTGCCATGCTTGCCGAAAATCCTCCAAAATTTGCTCTTTTGGTTCGTCATCAACACTATCAATATCTGCCGTTTCGGGAATTAAAACAATTACCTCAACCGGCTGTTTTGTATCTATTAACAAGGGCTTATCTAAAGTCAATTCTCCTCCTTCGTCAATCTTTCCCATAACTTTAATAGCTTTCATAAACTCTCTATTGTCAAAAAAATCGGTTTACTTGTTTAATTTTACCAGTTAATTTATCCCTGTAAACCTACAGGAGGTTGAAGATAGAATTGAGGGTGTTAAGTAAGAGTTAGGTTAGGTTTAAGAAACCAGGTTTTTTGAAAAAACCTGGTTTCTGAGACCAATTTACTCAACTTTCAAAACTAACTTTATCGTAAAGGTCCGCCAAAGAAATTTCGCAGGGAACCGAGTTCAATTTTAAAATTGATTCGGGAACGTCGTATTCAGAAAAAATCCATCGATCGTGTTCTTGCTTGTAATATCGCTCGATGTGCATCGAGTATTGGTCGATTAAAACGTATTCTTGAAAGCTGGCAATAGTGCGGTAAATTTTGAACTTTTCTCCTCGGTCAAAACCCTGGGTTGATGTCGATAAAACTTCGGCGATCGCCACTGGATTAGTAATAGCATCCTTCCGTCCTTCTTGAAATTGTAAATCTCCTCCAACCGCCATGATATCGGGATAAGTATAGATGCGTCGTTGGGGAATCCATAACCGTAGGTCGGCGGCGAATACATCGTAGGGTTGCCCTTTTAAAGCGAAGTTTAAAGCACCACCAAAATTAAGGGTAATGCGGTTATGATTTGGGGTTCCACCGGGCCTAAGAATTATTTCTCCATCGATATATTCGTGCCTTTCTTCCGCATTAATTTCTAGTTCCAGATACTCTTCTGGAGAGTAATATTTTTTGGTATCTGTTTGTGCGATCATAATGATTAAACCTGTTTTAATTTTCAAAGGTTTGTAGTAATTGAAAAGCGCTATTTTGAAACTCGTTGAGAATTGCCATAAAGTTGACTGCGATTAAAAGGTTGGAGGATTTCGCTGTCAAAAAATAACGGGGTTAAATCGAATGTTGACAGTTCCTCTTCTGTTAATGGTTTGCGATCGCTATTAATAGCTTTAAATGTTTCTATCGTCCCATAAATCTGCTCGATTTGTTCGGGAGTGAGTCCGGTAACATCAATGGTTTGAGTCATTTTCGATTCGGATTGGGTAGTGTTTGTTAAAATTTTAGCATAGTTAGGTTATAATGGTGGGATGCGCGTTTGGTCTGTATAGAAAATTTTAAAGAGGGGGATTTATATCTAGAAATATGCCCCGATTTAGACCTTTCCAGTTTCGGAGAAACCGTCGCCGAAGCGAGACATTCAGTGCGAGAAGCTTTAGAAGCTTTTTTCTCGGAATGCGAGGCAATGGGAACTTTAACAGAAGTTTTAGAAGAAGCGGGATTTGTCTAAGAGCAATACCTTCGCCAAAATAAAAAATGCCTTAATTTGTAGGTTGGGTGGAACGAAGACCTAACCCAACAAATACGTCGGGTTCCACTGGGTTCCACCCGACCTACAAGAAAATAAACAAAAAGATTAAATTCGGGGTTGGGCAAAGCATTCGGACCTCAAAATTAACGCTTTTTAAATAAATTTATCGCCCGAATGCTTTGCCCCTACAGACTTATTTATGAAGAATATTTTTTGTCTGGTAAATAAGGATTTTATCCCCCACCAGAAACCGGGAATCTGCCAAAAACCCGGTTTCTTAAACCTCCCAAAAAACCAACCTAAAAAAACCCAAACCATGAATTATTTTACCCTCAACATCGAACCGCTTAATCTAACAGACGACCAATTTTTTCTCCTCTGTCAAGAAAACGAAACTTTAATCTTAGAACGCAACGCCAACGGAGACTTAATAGTTATGCCCCTGAGAGGGGCAGCAATTAGCATTATTAATGTGGAATTAACCGCTAAAATTTATAGCTGGAACGAACAAACTAAATTAGGCGTTGCTTTTAGCTCTACTACCGGTTTTCAACTTGCTAATGGGGCCGTTCGTTGCCCCCATGCAAGCTGGATACTTTTAAGTCGCTGGCATAATTTAACTGCCGAACAAAAAGAAAAGTTTGTGCCTTTTTCTCCCGATTTTGTCGTCGAGTTAGTATCTGCTACCGATGACCTTAAAAGAGTACGCGCAAAAATGGCAGAATATCGCGATAATGGCTCTCGTTTGGGATGGTTAATTAATCGGGAATTGAAACAAGTAGAAGTTTATCGCCCCAGGGAACAAATAGAAATCTTAGAATCTCCTAATAGCTTATCTGGGGAAACTGTTTTGCCTGGATTTGTGTTAGATATGGAGTCGATTTGGTAAAGGCTACGAACTGGGTCGATCGCGCTCCGCGATCGCTACCAACGACTGGGATTGTCGCGCTCCGCGATCGCTACCAGCTGAAACTATGGAGCGATCGCCTCCCGAGCCCTACTAATAAACTTCTCTGCCTGTTGCGCCCAAAAATCCGAACCCCAATAAACAAAACAACTGGTTTCGCACAACAACAGCGCCCTTTTTTGCTCTGGGGAAAGCTTGCCGGCAGCTTCTATTTCGGCATAATCTCGACTCAACTGTTCCACTGCCACCAAAACTCGCCGCCGCAAATCTCCCTCCTGCCACGACTGGTGGCCGCCGATCCACGAACCCCCCGTCGGTTTTAAACGCACTTCAGTTAAAACCCCGCCAGCAACGTAATTATCGATATACTCGCTGACAGTCGTAAACTCTATCTCCGGGTGGCGATCGCGAAACAAAGGCGCGAAACTATTCTTAAAATACTCAAACATCATCACGTTGCCATTTTCCCCGTCGGAAGTCGGCACCACCAAGGGCGGAACCTTACTGCCCGCTTCCCGCAACACCTTCCCCCGATAGCGAATATCGTTAATACAACCTTCAGCATTTTGGCCGCTTTGCTGCCGAATGCCCATATCCGTATCCCGCACCACGCATAACATCTCCTCCGACTCGCCCCCAGACTCCACTACCAACCGATGCACTCGGTTTTCCAACTCCGGCGTACTCCAACCCTCGGGACGTTCTAAAGTCGTACTCGGTAAAATCAGCCACTCGTAACCGCACCTTTTCAACAAACGTATAAACCGCAAAGCCTCCGCCCCATCTCCCGTCATGCCCATCTCTGGCAGCCAAAAACCGCGCGCTCGCGATAAAGCCTTTTCCCCGAAAAGCTCCCCAAACACCCGGCGCCATTCCATAATTTGCGCTTGGGCATCTCGTTCGGGAGTGGCGGGGAAGTAACAATGACTGTAAGCAGTGCCGGCAAATTCTATTGTTTCTGGGTACTCTTCTAAAACCTCTCGCCAGAGACCGATAACATCTCCGAGTTTTTCCCCCCCCACATCCAGATGCTCGAACTTACCGTTGGCGGATAGTTTTGCCATCTCTTCGAGCAAGACCCCGGAATAGTCAACCATCATCCGGGGTTCGTATCCTTCGTTTTTCAGCAATTTAGCATATAGGGCTGGATTTTTATATGCTAGGGCGTACCATCGAGCGTTCCAGCTTTCCTCCGAATTTTCGGGACCGTCGAGCATTTTCTCCAGGTTGCCTAAAATAACAGACTGGCTATCTGTCTCTACCATAATAGGCGGCTGGTGCATGTGCAGCCAAGGAACGAATGCAGCCTGAGGATGAGAATTTGTCATCTTAAGAATGGGTAATTGATAATTGTTCATTGATAATTTTTAATTATCAATTACCAAAAATCTTATCAAAAGCCAAAGCAAAAGTCAACTACGATTAACTGGCCGTCAAAAGCGTAGAAGGTTGCTTTGGAGATGGCATCGGCTTGGACTTTTAAGGGAGTATTGGGCGGAATGGGGGAGTTAGAGCCTACTAGGTTGGGGGTTGGCATTTCGTCCCGGGCGATTTCTGTGTCTTGGCGATCGTAAGCTGAGAGTATGGTGCGTCGAGAACTGGTCACTTTGGCGCTGACCCATTTAACGGGATTGGTAAAAGTTACTTCTATTAATCCGCTTTTGGGAGCTCCCATTAATACTTTTACCCCGCTTGCCGCAGCGAAGGCCGGGTTGGATGGTTCGAGGGCGATCGCGTTGGTAAATTTAACTCCTAAATTTTGGAATTGATTTTCTACGGTTTCAAAGGATTTTAGCTCTTCTAAGGAGATGTGGATCCTTTTGGGGGCGCTTAAGTTAAATCTCGGCTCCACCTCTCTCCTTATTTTTCGAGGACTGGCCCCAACCGCTGTGGCAATTCTGAGGTTATGGCCATATTCGGCGGACTCTAGCTCTTTCTGATGAAGGTTGTTCATAACACCCTCTTGCTCCTAAAATAAATGGTTTAACTTATTAGGGGTCTAACCCCTCGTCCAACATTATCCCTTAAATTCCCAAATTTGCAAGGGTAAGGATAATTTTCCTTCGAGGAAGAGATTCCCCTATTTATTCCTACGCTCTTGGGAAGAGTCGATCCGAAGGATTTTTGAGATTTCAGGCTTAATGTAGAAAACCGGGAAAGGGACTGTTAAAAGGGATTAACTTTTAAGTCTGGCCGGATGCAGCTCTACCATTGAATAGAACCAGAGACTTATCGCTTTTTGCTAATTGCTCATGGCTCATTGCTCGTGGCTTATTGCTCATTGATAACTTCTATTTTGGGATTCGATACTCCCTGCATCTAAATTATGAAGTTAAGCCAAAAAATTAGAGTTAATTGTTAATCGAACGTGCTAAAATGCAAAGAACACAAATCAGACAAGGCAGAAGCCAACAACTGCCGAGGGTCGATTGCTGTAAAAAAAATTCACATTAAAAATTAAAACTATGAATCTAAGACAAGTTGTACCATCGGGATTTGGAGTTGTATTTTTGGTAGTTTTAATTAGTACCATCATTTCTGAAATTAGTACGAACACTCTCGAAGATTCTGCCAATTTGGTAGCTCATACTTATGAAGTTAAAGAAAAATTGGCAGAGTTAGAAAAAACTTTAGTCGATGCAGAAACGGGACAAAGGGGTTTTATTTTTTCGGGCCAAGAGGATTTTTTACAACCCTACAATAAAGCAGTCTCTACCATAGACCAAAAAATAGAAAATCTGGCAACAACTATATCCGATAATCTCATCCAAATAGAAAATTTGAAAGAATTTAAAAAAATAGCTGCTGAAGAACTCGAATATTTAAGCACTACTATCGAGTATAAAAAAACGGGCAGGGAAGAAGAATTAAGAGCGTTAGTCATTTCGGGCACTGGCAAGCAAATCATGGACGATATCAGGGCTAAAATTGAGGAGATGGAAGAAATAGAAAATCAATTGCTCGATGAAAGATACGAAACAGCAAATCGAGCTTCTTTGCTTGTTACAATAGTGACTTGGGGCAGTTTAGTTTTTATTTTAATATTCGGCGTAATTACTGTAGTTATTATTAACAGAATTGTTATCAAACCCATTAACGAAATTACTAGCATAATTGCCAGTTCTACTAGCGAAATTGCCGCGACAATTCAACAACAAGAAAGAATGGCTTCCGAACAGGCACATTCTGTCAGTACCACCACGACAACTATGGATGAATTAAGCTCCTCTTCCAGACAATGTTCGGAACAAGCTCAGGCAACTGTTAATGCTGCACAACGGGCGCTTCAGGTAGCAGAAAAGGGGGGATTTTCCGTGGATGAAACTGTAGAAGGAATGCTCCAATTAAAGCAAAAAGTAGAAGAGATAGCTACTCAAATTATCAAATTTAGCCAACAAACCAATCAAATAGGAAATATTTCTAAAATGGTTAGCGATTTGGCAAATCAAACTAATATGTTAGCTCTTAATGCTGCGGTAGAAGCGGTTCGCGCTGGGGAACACGGTAAGGGTTTTTCTGTGGTGGCTGGAGAAATTAGGAAATTAGCAGAACAAAGCAGGGTTTCTGCCGAAAAAATTAACGGTTTGGTTGTGGAAATTCAAAACTCGATTAATTCAACGGTCATGGTAACGGATGAGGGAACTAAAACTGTTAATTGGGGCATGCAAATTACGGAAAATACAACTGAGGCTTTCCGGGGAATTACTGATTCTGTCAATAATGTGGCGGCTAATAACCAAGAAATTTATCTCAATACCCAGCAGCAGGCTGCGGCGGTTTTACAAGTATTAGAAGCGATGAACTCTCTCGAACGCGCTTCCCAAGAAACTGCTGGAGGAATTAGTCAAACGCGAGTGGGTGTCGAACAGTTAAAACAGGCGACTTTGCAGCTTAAAAGTATTGTTTAAGTAGGCAAAAGGCAAAAGGCAAAAGGCAAAAGTAGGGTGCGCAATGCGCACCTTACAAATTACCTATTGCCTCAGGCAAAAGTAGGGTGCGCAATGGGCACCTTACAAATTACCTATTGCCTCAGGCAAAAGTAGGGTGCGCAATGGGCACCTTACAAATTACTTATTGCCTCTTGCCTATTGCCTCTTGCCTACTTTATTAATTTTGCCAAACGTTCCATGCCCTCTTGGAGCTCTTCGTCGGACGCGGTGAGACTGATTCTCAAACATTGCTGTTTGTGGGGCCAGTCTTCGTGCAAACCGGGGAAGAAGGAACTGCCGGGTACTAAAATTACTCCTACTTGTTTGAGTTTTTGGTAAAACTCCCAGTCGGTGACGGGTAACTCTGGCAGCCACAACCACACGAATATTCCTCCTTCGCAACGGTGGATGTACCACCGCAGGTTTTTGGGCAGGCAGCGATCGAGGGTTGATTCGACGATCGCGAATTTCTTTTGATAAAAAGGTCGTATTACTTCTTCGGAAATCTGCGCTAAAGCCCCAGAAGTAATGGCGCGGGTGCCGATCGCTTGTCCGTAGTGGGCGGCGTGGATGCAGGAATTTGTCTGAAAGGATTGCAATATGGAGATTATTTTCTCGTTTCCGATCGCCACTCCAACCCTTTCTCCCGCTAACCCTGCTTTCGACAAGCTCATGCAGTGAACGATATTTTCGCTAATTATCGGTTTCATCTCCACCAAGTTCAAGGCCGGATAGGGTGGGGCGTAGGCCGCATCTACGAAAACTGGCACGTTGTATGGGGCGGCGATCGCTCCTATTTTCTCTACTTCTCGGTCGCTGATGACGTTGCCGGTGGGGTTGCAGGGACGGGAAAAGATGACGCAACCGGTATTTTCGTCGATGGATAGCTTGCTTAAATCGGGTATATATTTAAACCTGCGGGCGTTTTCGTCGACTTCCAGGTTGGGTTTGCAAGCTACTACCGCTTCTGGCACTAGGCTCACTCCGCCGTAACCTGTATAGTCGGGACTGAGGGGGAGGACTACTTTTTTGAGAGTTCCAGTTTCGGTGTAGCCGCCGAAGGCGTTGGCGGCGTAGAAGTAGATAGACTGGCTGCCGGGGGTGATGAGAACGTTGCGATCGCTCAGGTTCCAGCCGTAGCGACTGTTAAAGTCTGTCACTATGGCATCGATAAAGGGTTGATAGCCTTGGGAAGAGCCGTAACGTCCGACTAATTCTCCGTATTCGGGACTATTTAGCAGTTCCAGGGTGCAATCTTTCCATAACTTTTCTACTTCTGGTAAGACTAAGGGGTTGCCGGAACTTAGATTAATAAAATCTTGACCTCCACCCGCTTTGAGGGTAGCGATAATATCTGCCATTATCGCCCTCACTCCGGTGAGGCGAAACATGGTTTGACCGTTTTTACTTAAAATAGGATTCATAATTTTTGCTTATTACAAATAATAGGTTGACAGTTGGGCAGTAGAGTCTTCATACTCATACTCATACTCATACTCTTACTCAAAAAAAGTGTAAAAATAGAAGCATTGAACGAGATTTAAAGGAGATTCGTTCCCTCTTTTGACAAAAAAAAGAGTAATTTTTTAATTGTCTCATAAAAATTCCACCGATAACCTTAATCTTTTATTAAGATTATCGGAGAAAACCTAAATCAAAAATCAAAAAACGATGGTCATTTGGCAAGCGGATTTTTATCGACGTCCCTTGAGGGGTAAAGACGATCGCCCCTTGTGGGAGCTGGCAGTCTGCGACTCGGCGGGTGGTTTTGAGTATTTCGCCCTCTGCCCCCAGTCGGAGGCTAATCTGAGTTGGTTAATTAGTCAACTGCGGCGGGCGGCGGGAGACGGCCTGCCGGAGGTTATAGCCGTCTTTCGGCCCCAGTCTTTGAGTTTAATTCAGGAGGCGGGTAAGTCTCTGGGCATCAAGGTAGAGGCGACGAGGCGAGTGGGGACTTTAAAAAAACTCCTGCGGGATAGAGAGCAAGAATATCGAAAAATGGAGGGTTACACCGGGGAGACTTGCGACATTTTAGCCGTAGAGTCGCCGCCACCGCTGCCCCTGCCGGAAAATCTTTGGGGCGATCGCTGGCGGTTGGCTGCCTTGGAGGCGGGGATGTTGGTAGAAGCTTTTGGCGATCGCCCCATACCGATATTAGAAATGCCGGAGTTTTTGCTACCTTATAATTTAGGGTTAGCTTCGACCTTACCCATACCCGGAGTTATCATAGATGGAGGGAGGCGATCGATGTTGTTAGGGAGGTGGCTGGAACAAGTGCGACCTTTTAATATTAAATACGTTCCTGGAGAACCCGATGGCTTAATCTTAGAAGCGGGATTAAACGAACGTTGGGTATTGGCTACTTTTGAGGATAAAGAAGTAGGAAAAGCTGGGAAAGTTTTTGAAGAAAGAAAAGAAAAAAGTAAAAGTTTGCATTTTTTATTAGTACAACCCGACGATGCTGGGATGACCTATACGGGCTTGTGGTTGTTAAGTAGCGCCAGTTCGTAGTAATCGCTTTAGCGATTTAAAGAAATCGCTAAAGCGATTACTACAAACGAAAAATTTAAAACAAAAATCAACATGATGATATTTGGGTATATTCCTCACGGGCATTGTTATTTGTGGGAGACTAATTTAGTTTGGCTGCATTTAATTTCCGATGCAACTATCGCTCTTGCTTATTTCGCAATTCCTCTGACTCTATATTATTTCGTTAGGGAACGTCGCGATTTGCCTTATCCTTTTGTTTTCCTGTTATTTGCTGCATTTATCGTCTCTTGCGGTACGACTCACTTAATGAATATTTGGACTTTGTGGCATCCCGATTATTGGGTTTCGGGAGGCATAAAAGCTTTTACCGCCCTGATATCTTTATATACTGCCATCGCCTTAATACCCTTGATGCCGGAAGTTCTGGCTTTGAAAAGTCCGCAGGAGTTGGAAGGAGCTAACGAGGTTCTCCAAGGAGAAATGGAGGTTCGGCAGCAAGTGGAGGCGGTGTTGCGCGAAAGCGAGGAACGGTTTCGCGGTGCCTTTGAGGATGGGGCGACGGGCATGGCGATGGTCGCGCCGGAGGGACGGTGGTTGAGAGTCAATCGCTCTCTGTGCGAGATTATCGGCTATAGCGAAGAAGAGCTGCTGTCGCTGACGTTTCAAGATATCACCCATCCCGACGATTTAGAGCTGGACCTGGGTTATGTGCGGCAAGTGCTGGCGGGGGAAATTAGAACTTACCAGATGGAAAAACGCTATTTCCATAAAGACGGGCGGGTTATTTGGGTACTTTTAAGCGTGTCTCTGGTGCGCGACGAAGGGGGAGAACCTCTTTATTTTATCTGTCAAATACAGGATATCAGCGATCGCAAGGCTACAGAAGCGGCCCTTGCCGAAGCCAAAGAAGCCGCCGAGGCCGCCAGTCGGGCCAAAACTGCCTTCATTGCCAATATGAGCCACGAATTGAGAACGCCCCTTAATGGCATTTTAGGTTACGCCCAAATCATCCAGCAAGAAGCAGAAGCTACGGCAAAAACCCAAAAAGGAGTTAAGGTGATTCGCGAGTGCGGCGAACATTTATTAAGTCTAATTAACGACATTCTCGATTTCTCGAAAATTGAAGCCGAGAAATTGGCAGTATTTCCGGCAGATTTTCATTTGCCTTCCTTTTTGGAGGGAGTTGCAGACATTTTTTCGATAAGAGCTAGAGAGAAAAAGATTGACTTGGTTTATCAACCCCTGACTCCCCTGCCCGGTGCCATCCGTGCCGATGCCCAACGACTGCGCCAAGTATTATTAAATCTCCTCAGCAATGCGGTTAAATTTACCGAAACTGGCGGGGTAATTTTTAAGGTTAAAGCTGTTGAAAAAACCTCTACTATAAAACTGAGTTTTGAAATAGAAGATACGGGAATTGGCATTCCCCAGAAGTATTTGTCGAAAATATTTTTACCTTTCGAGCAAGTTATCGACTCTTCCGTTGCCAGGGAAGGAAGTGGTTTGGGATTGGCGATTAGCCAGCGCATTGTCAAACTTATGGGAGGCGAAATTCAGGTTGAAAGTACCTTGGGCGGTGGCAGTAAGTTTTGGTTTGAGGTGGAGGTGGAAAAATCTTTTAAAAACATTGAAGCTGAGTTTAATGTTGCCCCGAAGATTATCGGTTACGAGGGAGATAAGCGCTTAATTATGGTGGTGGATGATGTTAAGGCTAATCGTTCTTTTTTGGTTAATTTGTTAGAGGCGATCGCCTTTGACATTATCGAAGCAGAAAACGGAAAGGATGCTTTAGAAAAACTGCAAAGTTGTCAGCCAGATTTAATTATTACCGACTTAGTAATGCCGAGAACGAACGGTTGGCAATTGATAGAAAGTTTGCGCCAATTACCGAGTTTTCAAGGTATGCCGATAGTTGCTGCTTCTGCTAGTAGCGATTTTGAAGGAAAACATCTCGAAATTGAGGGTTGCGACTCTTTTATTTTAAAACCTATAAATGCGGATGAATTGTTAGCAAAAATAGGAGATTTATTGCAATTAAAATGGGTTGAAAAAATTTCCAAAAAGCCGCAAGCTACAGAAGAAGAGCGAGGGGAAATTATAAGGCCGCCTCAATCGGAACTAGGGGTTTTAATAGAAGCAATACAGCTAGGAGATTTTGAGTGTCTTAAAGCGGAAGCTGAAAGGCTAAAAGAAGCGAATAATAGTTATGTAGCTTTTGCCAATAAAATCTTAGAATTAGCAGAAGATTACCAGCAAGAAGCTATTGAAAAATTATTAAATGCTAGTTCGTTGTCATCGCTTTAGCGATTTAAAAAGTTACTTCTATATCGCTAAAGCGATTACTACAAACTATTAAAAACTATGAACTTAAAAAAACGTCTGTTTTTTCACAAAACATCTCTGAGAACGGTTTTAATAATTCCCTTCGTATTGCAAATTTTTTGTACGGTGGGAGTGGTGGGCTATTTGTCTTATCGAAGCGGGCAAAAAGCCGTAGAAAATTTAGCTAACCAATTGATGGCAGAAGTGGGAGAAAGGATAGAGCAAAATTTATCTGATTATTTGCAAACTGCCGAGGAAGTTAATCAAATTAATGCGGCCCAGCTTCAAAGGGGAATCCTCAATGCGCAAAATCTGGAAGAAATAAAAGCTCATTTCTGGGACCAATTGCAGGTTTTTCAAGATCTAACTGGCATAGCAATTGCTACGGAAAACAAAGATTTTTTAGCAATCGGAAAGCCTGGTGATGGTTCTGTTGTGGAGAGAATAAGGGATAAATCGACGGGGGGAAACTTAGATAACTATTTAATTAACGATAAATTAGAGAGGGTTAAATTACTTTTTTCTTTTCCTTACGACCCCCATCAAGACCCCCTCGATAATCCTTGGTATTCCATTACTAAAAATGCTAATAAATCAACCTGGGTAACAGTTGTTTCTAGCGTAAGAGGTCGAAAAAATAGTCTCTTAATGGCTGCAAATTTTGTGCCTTTTTATAACAGTAGACAAGAATTTCAAGGAGTTGCTTCTGCGGTCTTTCAGTTAGAAGTAATGGGTAGGTTTTTAGAACAATTAAAAACCGGGAAAACTGGAACGGCATTTATTATAAATAGAGAAGGTTGTCTGGTAGCTACTTCTACGGGAGAAATTCCTTTTATGCAGAAAAAAGACACAACTTGGGAAAACAAGGTCGATATCAAGGGAGAGCGTAAAAAAGCAATAGATAGCCAAAATTTATTAACTCGCAATGCTACCAAAATCTTATTAGATTCCTTGGGCAATTTAACGGAAATAAAAACCCACCAACAATTAACTTTTACTGTGGAGAAAAAACGCTATTTCCTACGAGTAACTCCCACTCAAGAAGAAAGAGGTTTAAATTGGTTAACGGTGGTTGTCGTTCCCGAATCTGACTTTATGGCAGAAATCTATGCCAATACTCAAAGAACGATAATTCTCTGTATTTTAGCCTTATTTGTTGCTATTGGAGTCGGTATTGTTACCGCCCGCTGGGTGACAAAACCAATATTAATACTGAACCAAGGGGCAAAAGATATTGCTTCTGGAAAACTGGATAAAACAGTAGATATAGAACGGACCGACGAAGTGGGAGAGCTGGCAAGTTCTTTTAATATGATGGCTTCTCAGTTACAAGCATCCTTCCAGGCGCTTCAAGAAAGCGAAGATAAGCTAGCACAATTCCTGGATGCGGTACCGGTAGGGGTATCGGTTATCGCTGCCGATGGGGAGGTGTTGTTAGTCAACCGGGCGGGGGAGGAAATTATGGGCGATCGCTCCCATCTCAAACTCTCCCCAACAGAAACAGCGACAACCTATCAAGTTTATATTACCGGCACTGACGATCTCTATCCTGCGGAGAAGATGCCCGCAGTCCGCGCCCTCAAGGGAGAAACAGTTTATATCGAAGACATGGAAATTCGCCGCAGGGACGGCAAGGTTATCCCCTTGGAAGTGCGAACCATACCAGTATTCGACAGCGAAGGGAAAGTCAGCTACGCCATCAACGCCTTTGCCGATATCAGGGAACGCACCGCAGCAAGGCAACTGATGGAAAACTACAGCCGCACCCTGGAAGCAGAAATAGCCCAACGCACTGCAGAACTAGCGAAAGCCAAAGAAGCAGCCGAGGCCGCCAATAAAGCCAAAAGTGCCTTCATCGCCAACATGAGCCACGAATTGAGAACGCCTCTAAATGCCATTCTGGGTTTTTCTAGCATCTTAGCCCAGTCTCAACAGCTAACTAAAGAACAACGGGAAAACATCGAGATTATTTCTCGGAGTGGGGAACACTTGCTGAGTTTGATTAACCAAATCTTAGATTTATCAAAAATTGAAGCCGATCGCCTCACCCTCAACGAGAACAATTTCGACCTCCACGAGTTGCTAGAAGACATCGAAGACTTGTTTAAACTGAAAGCATCCCAGAAAGGGCTCGATTTAATTATCGACTATCCAAAAAGTTTGCCGCGCTACATCCGCACCGACGAGGTGAAGTTGCGACAAGTTTTAATCAATTTAATAGGTAACGCCGTGAAGTTCGTTGCTTCTGGGGAAGTAACTTTGCGAGTTCGTAGTAATCGCTTTAGCGATAAAGTTCGTAGTAATCGCTTTAGCGATAAAGTTCGTAGTAATCGCTTTAGCGATAAAGAAGAAACGACTAAAGTCGTTACTACGAACGGGGAAGAAACGACTAAAGTCGTTACTACGAACGGGGAAGAAACGACTAAAGTCGTTA
>CAZUCT010000091.1:16614-17635 GCA_964619285.1 uncultured bacterium
CTGCGAACCTAGAATTTGAAGTTGCCGACACCGGTCCGGGCATCGCCCCAGAAGAGTTAAAGAATTTATTCCAAGCATTCGTACAAACCGCCACCGGCAGACAAACCCAGGAAGGCACCGGTTTGGGATTGGTTATATCCCGCAGGTTCGTGCAATTAATGGGAGGAGATATTACCGTTACTAGCCAAGTGGGACGGGGTACTATTTTTAAGTTTAATATTTCAGTTAATTTAGCAGACGAAAAAGAACTAGACAGGGCACAACCAACCCGTCTAGTTGTGTCTTTAGCACCAAATCAACCTCAGTATAAAATATTAATTGCAGACGATAAAGAAGCCAATCGTTTATTGCTAGTTAGGTTGCTAGCTCCTCTGGGTATAGAACTTCGAGAAGCCGCCAACGGTCGCGAGGCGCTGGCAGTTTGGCAAGAATGGGCTCCAGATTTAGTTTTTATGGATCTGCGAATGCCTGAAATGAACGGCTACCAAGCCACCGCGCAAATTAAGTCCTCTACCAAGGGCAAAGGCTGTGCTATTATTGGAGTGACGGCTAGCGTTTTAGAGGAGGAAAGGGCGGCGATCTTATCGGCGGGTTGCGATGATTTTATTAACAAACCGATTCGAGATTCGGATATTTGGGAAGCTTTGGAACGGCTTATGGGAGTAGAATTTATTTACGAAGAAATTCCTTTTGCAAAAGCTGTGAAAATAGAAACAACTGGGGAGGATATCTTAACAGAGGATGCTTTAGCTGTTTTGCCGGATAATTTGTTGCAATCTTTCAGAGATTCTCTGATTATTTGCGATGTCGAAGAGGTGAAGCGGCAAATTAATGCTGTGGCGAATTACGATGCTGTTTTGGCAAATAAGCTGAGGGGTTTGGCAGATGGTTTTAATTACGAGAAAATTCTCTTGTTAATAGAACGTTTGTAGTAATCGCTTTAGCGATTTGAAAAAGTTACTTATAAATCGCTAAAGCGATTATTACGAACTTAATCGCTAAAGCGATTATTACGAACTTA
>CAZUCT010000091.1:17735-20925 GCA_964619285.1 uncultured bacterium
TACGAACTTAATCGCTAAAGCGATTACTACGAACTTAATCGCTAAAGCGATTATTACGAACTTAATCGCTAAAGCGATTACTACGAACTAAACTGCTAGCAACTAATTAATAAAAAACTATGGAAAAAGAGATTATAGAGATTATTGACGAGGATTTGCCAGCAGACACTAACTCTAATTCTTGGAAAATTCTTGTCGTCGATGGCGAGGTAGAAGTTCACCAGTCTTCTAAATTGCTTCTCAAAAATTTTACTTTTGAGAACAAACCGCTAACCTTTTTATCGGCCTATTCTGCAGCGGAAGCCAAACTATTAATGGCGGAGCATCCAGATATTGCTATTATCTTTTTAGATGTGGTGATGGCAGAAGATGATGCGGGCTTAAAATTGGTGGCATATATTAGAAATGTTCTCAATAATTCCTCGGTTCGCATCATTTTACGCACCAGACAACCGGGGCAAGCTCCAGAAGCAAAGGTTATCCTCAACTACGGTATTAACGATTATAAAACTAAGGTAGAATTGACTTACGAACAACTTGTTGATACCGTGAAAACTGCCCTGCGTTCTTACCGCAATTTTCAAAAACTTATGTTAAAAAAACATGAAGATGCATGGAAAATTTTAGTGGTAGAAGATAATAAAAAAAATCTGAAATTGTTGGTAGATGTTTTATCAAAAAAAGGCTATAAAGTCAGACCTGCAACTAATGGTATGATGGCAATTCGTTCGGCTAAAAAAAGTCCTCCAGATTTAGTTTTATTGGATATAATGATGCCGGGAATGGACGGATATGCCGTTTGTCGAGAGCTAAAATCTTGCGAGAATACTAAGGACGTTCCGATTATTTTCGTGACGGCTTTAAACGAGGATTTCGATCGGATTAAAGCTTTTCAGGTTGGCGGGGTCGATTTTATTTCTAAGCCTTTTGCACCCAAAGAAATTCTTGCCAGGGTTGAGGTTCACCTAACTAATAAAAAACTGTTGCAACAGTTGGAGGCAAAAAATCAGCAGTTGGAGGAAGAAATAAAAACTCGCCAGGAAATAGAAAAAGATTTGCGACTGTTGGAGAGGGCAATTTCCGCCTCCTCTAACGGCATCGTTATCACTAATACCCAACTCCAGGATAATCCGATAATTTACGTTAATTATGGATACGAACGGATTACCGGTTACTCGGGTAAAGAGGTTATCGGTAAAAACGGTCGCTTTTTGCAAGGAGAAGAAACGAATAAGTTAGAATTAGACAAGCTTCGAGAGGCGATCGCTAACAAAGAAGAGTATCAAGGCTTGTTGCTCAACTACCGCAAAGATGGAACTACCTTTTGGAACGAGCTAAGAGTTTCCCCAGTGTGCGACTCTCTGGGCAACGTAACTAATTTTATCGGCGTCTTGACGGATGTCACGGCGAGAGTGGAAGCCCAGAAGGCTTTAAAAGCAAGCGAAGAACGGTGGCAGCTAGCCTTGCGGGGAACTGGAGAGGGTATCTTTGACTGGAACCTGCAAACTGGGGAGGCGTTTCTATCGGCACGCCTTAAGGAAATGTACGGGCTGCCCCCGGAAGAAGCACCCTGCACCTACGAGGCTTGGAAGAACTTGATGCATCCAGAGGACAGAGAGCGAGTGGAAAAAACCCTAACCGACTACCTCGAAGGTCGCGTTTCCCACTGTTACGTCGAGTATCGCTTGCGTTCTCAAGACGGCGGTTACAATTGGATTTTGGGCAGGGGGCAGGCCGTGTGGGACGAAGAAGGAAGGCCCCTGCGGATGGTGGGCTCCCATCAGGATATAAGCGATCGCAAAGCAGCCGAAGCGGCCCTGCGACGCTACCAACTCGTCGTCCAAGCTACCACCGACTGCATCTGCTTGCTGGATCGCAACTACACTTATCAGCTAGTTAACCAAGCTTACCTCCACTGGCACCAAAAACAAAAAGATGAAATTGTCGGGCATACAGCAGCAGAGATTTTAGGAGAGAGGATGTTTGCAGAAATTGTCAAACCAAACCTCGATCGCTGCCTGGCAGGAGAAACAATTCGATACGACAAGTGGCTTGAATATCCCCCAGGAACGGGAAAACAAGAATTTCTCAGCGCCACCTACTCCCCCTACCGCGAGGAAAATAACGAAATTACTGGCGTTGCCATCAGCCTCCGCAAGCTCACCGAACTCAAAAAAGCCGAAGGAGCCCTGCGCGAAAGCGAAGCCAGAATGCGCTCCGTTGCCGCCAATATTCCGGGGGCGATCTATACCCTGGTACTCTACGCCGACGGCAGGTGGGGCTTTGAATATATGAGCGAAGGATGTCGAGAAGTGTTGGAAATAGAACCAGAAGCAATTCTGGCAAACCCAGAAATTGTTGCCAATCAAATTCATCCCGAAGATTTAGCCGGCCAACAACAAGCCGTAGAAGCCAGCCGCCAAAGCCTCACTTCCTTTTCCTACGAGTGGCGGCAGCTATTACCAAACGGTCAAGAAAAATGGGTCTCGGCTCACTCTCGACCCGAACTTCGGGACAATGGGGATATCGTCTGGCATGGAGTGATTCTGGACGCGAGCGATCGCAAAGCAGCAGAAGCGGCCCTAGCAGAAGCCAAAGAAGCCGCCGAAGCCGCCAACCGCACCAAAAGCGCCTTCATCGCCAACATGAGCCACGAGCTGAGAACGCCTCTCAACGGTATTTTAGGCTACGTTCAAATTATCGAACAAAATCCGGAGCTCCTCCCCGTCACCAAAAAAGGTATTAACGTGATTCGCCAATGCGGCGAACACCTGCTCAATCTCATTAACGACATTCTCGACCTCTCCAAAATAGAAGCCGACAAACTGGATATCATACCCGCCGAGGTTCATCTGCCTTCCTTGCTGGAGTCCGTTGCAGACTTATGTAGCATGAAAGCCGATCGCCAAGGCATCGAGTTAGTATATCAACCCCTCACTCCCCTCCCCACCGCAGTCTGCGCCGATGCCAAACGACTGCGCCAAGTTTTACTCAATCTCCTCAGCAACGCCATTAAATTTACCGATCGCGGTGGGGTAACTTTTCGGGTGAAAGCTAGTATCCCAGAAACCCGGTTTTTTGAAAAAACTATCCCAGAAACCCGGTTTTTTCAAAAAACCGGGTTTCTCGAAGAAGAAAAAACCGGGTTTCTCGAAGAAGAAAAAACCGGGTTTCTCGAAGAAGAAAAAAC
>CAZUCT010000091.1:21025-23969 GCA_964619285.1 uncultured bacterium
CGGGTTTCTCGACCGATCCTCTACCGTAAAACTGAGTTTTGAAATCGAAGATACGGGAGTAGGCATCCCACCAGAGGCCCTGGAAAAAATCTTCCTCGCTTTCGAGCAAGTTAGCTCTACTTCTGCTACCCGAGAAGGAACCGGTTTGGGCTTGACCATCAGCCAGCGACTCGTCAACCTCATGGGAGGCGAAATTAGGGTCGAAAGTACCCTGGGAGTTGGCAGCAGCTTTGCCTTTGAAATAGAAGTAGAAAAATCTGTAAATTCAGAGGTAGAAACTGCATTTGTTTCTAGGAATTATCTTGTTAATTACGAAGGAACCAGACGGCAAATTCTGGTGGTTGACGATCGCTGGGAAAATCTTTCTTTCTTTAGGAGTTTGTTAGAAGCTATTGGTTTTGAAGTTATCGAAGCCGAAAACGGAGCCGATGCCTTAGAAAAACTCCTAAATTGCCAGCCGGATTTAATTATTACCGACTTGCTGATGCCCATTACTAACGGTTGGGAATTACTGCAAAAATTGCGAGAATTACCACAGTTTAAAAACACTCCCGTTATCGCTTCTTCTGCCAGCGTGAATTATCACGATTATTCCCCAGAAATCCCCGGTTGCAACGATTTTATCGTCAAGCCCATCAACGCGGAACAATTACTCGAAAAAATAGGAGATTTATTGCAATTAAAATGGATTTACCAAACAGCGGGCGAAACTAAGTCTCCAGAGGAAAAACTAGGAAAAATAGTCAAGCCACCAACTTCCGAATTAGCGGTTTTAAAAGAGGCATTACTTATGGGAGATTTCGAGTGCGTTGAAGCAGAAGCTAAAAGGCTTAAACAACTAGAAGCTAAATACTGGCCCTTTGGTGCTAAAATTTTAGAATTGGCTGAGAATTACCAGCAAGAAGCCATTGAGAAGTTAATTGATAATTAACAATTAACAGTTAACAATTTGAGATTAGCCCAGAAACCCGGTTTTTTCAAAAAACCGGGTTTCTTAATATTTCTTAATTGCCAACAGCCATCTGTTATGCTATAATCTTCTAGCAGGCAAAAAAAGTAGGTTGAGTGTAGCAAAGCGAAACCCAACAAAAATGTTGTTTTTCATTTCCTCCACCTAACTTAAAAAAAATGACTCCCGCACCAACAACCCAATTGTTAATAGAGCTTATGACTTCCCAAACTCCAACTCCCAAAAAACCCCTAATTTTAATAGCAGACGACAACCCCAACAACATTAAAATAATTAACAATTTTTTAAAGCAATCGGGCTTTAAAACTTTAGTAGCTACCAGCGGGGAATTTGCGCTTCAAGTATTAGAAAGAACCATTCCAGATTTAATCTTATTAGATGTGGTGATGCCGGGAATGGACGGCTTTGAAACCTGTCAAAAAATCAAAGCTTCGGAAAAAAACAAAGATATACCCGTAATCTTTATTACCGCCATTGCCGATAATACCGAAGAGAAAATCAAAGGTTTAAGTATTGGTGGAGTCGATTATATCAGCAAGCCAATAATTCGGGAAGAAGTCTTGGCAAGAATTAACGTTCATCTTACCCTGAAAAAATTAAATCAAGAATTAATAGAAGCCAAAGAAAAAGCCGAAGCTGCCAACCGGGCTAAAAGCTTATTTTTAGCCCAAATGAATCACGAATTGAGAACCCCTCTCACGGCAATTTTAGGTTTTTCAAAAATTATAGAAATGGATAAAAAGCCGGATTCAAAACACCAAAAATATGCCAAAAGCATTTACGATGTCGGCTCCCACTTGCTGAATTTAATCGAAGATATCCTCGATATCTCCAAAATCGAAGCCGGCAAAATGGAATTAGTACCGGACTACTTGAACTTTCCTTATTTCTTAAATAATCTTGTCGAAATGTTGCAGCTTCGCGCCAAGGAAAAACAAATTTACTTAAAATGCGAGCTAGATTCTAATCTACCCGAAATAGTAGAAGCCGACGAGAATAGATTGCGTCAAGTTTTAATTAATTTACTCGGAAATGCGATTAAATTTACTAAAAAAGGAGGAATTACCCTCAGAGTAAATTCCCTTGGCAATACCTCCTGTTTGATGTCTGCTAAATCTGGCGAAGTTCGCTTAGTTAGATTTGAAATAGAAGATACCGGCATCGGCATCTCCCCAGAAGAATTAGACAAGATATTCCTCCCCTTCGAGCAAGTAGGAGATAAGCGAAACAAAGCTCAAGGCACCGGCTTGGGATTAGCCATTTCCCAACAAATAATTGCCCTCATGGGCAGCAAAATAGAAGCTAGCAGCAAGTTGGGAGAAGGCAGCACTTTTTCCCTGGAACTTTACTTAAAAGAAGAAGCAAACGTTTCAACTAAAAAACTAGATTTTATCCCAGAAAAAGTCGAGAAAAGCTCCTCAGAAAAACGACCTTTACGAATATTAATAGCAGAAGATTATCGAGTCTCCCAAACCATTGCCAAACATTTATTTAAACGTTTGGGATACGAGGCCGATGCGGTTGCCGACGGAAAGGAAGTATTAGAAGCGCTGCGCCGCCAACCTTACGATTTAATTTTAATGGATACCCACATGAGAGAGATGGATGGAGTAGAAACCACCCGCCGCATTTTGGCAGAGTGGGGAGAGAGCTCGCGACCTAGAATTATTGGCACTAGCGCTAATACAATGCCCGAAAATCGTCAAGAATGTTTGGAGGCGGGCATGGACGATTTCATCGGCAAACCTTTTGAGTTGGAAGACTTTGCCCGAGTGGTGGGGATGTGCGAAAGTTTGTAGTAATCGCTTTAGCGATATAACGCTTTTAGTAAATAAATACGAACTATCGCTGAAGCGATTACTACGAACTATCGCTGAAGCGATTACTACGAACAATCGCTGAAGCGATTACTACGAACTATCGCGCTCCGCGATTACTACGAACTATCGCGCTCCGCGATTACTACGAACTATC
>CAZUCT010000092.1:0-8243 GCA_964619285.1 uncultured bacterium
GGATGGGTTGTTAGTGGGCGAACAAGGTTAGTTCGTAGTAATCGCTTTAGCGATAACGGGGGGCGAACGATGGAACCAGTAACTTAACAAGTGCCCATCCCCCCTCGCGGCGGACAATCCCCGCGTGAAACCGGGAATATGCCAAAAACCCGGTTTCTTAATCCTCCTTCTGCACTCTTGGGGGAGCGATCGCTCCCCACAGTGCAAACATTAATTATTACCCGTAGAACAGGCATCTTGCCTGTTCTACAATCGCTTTAAACGTAACTTACTTGTGGTTCTTCTTCTTCTTCAACCTCCACTTCTTCAACAAAATCTTGGTAATAAGATTGCATTTCCTCCTTAGAAATAATAGCCGTCGAGTCTTCGTTTTCCGGTATGCCGCCGCGAGCATTTAACCAAGGTTCTTCGCTTTTAATCGTTCTTTCTAAATAAGTACCTGTGCAAAATTAATTACATACCGAACAGGCAATAGCCGCGTTCTACGGGCAAATTTTTCTGCAAATATTTTTGCATACCTACTTAATACGCCTGACGCATACCATACTCGTTAATAGCATCTGTGTAAAAAACTCTGTCAAGTAAAAAGCCATGCACTCGCCCGCATTCGTTAGCCGACACTTCAAATTGGAAAGCAGTTTGCTCTCTAAAATAAGCATTAAGACTGGTAAAACCGTCCGGTTCCGTCGTATCTTCCCAGTTAATTTGATGGGCACGCAAAGAACGAGATTGAGAATTAATAAAATCATCGTACCTAATATTTCCCACATCTTTTAAACGCAGTAACAGTTTTTCCAGATAGCTTTCGCCGCACCCCGCAATACTAAACTTAGGATTGCCGTGTAAGTCAGGGTATTTGAAGGAAAAAACTATATCTTCTTCCTCAAAACTTTGCTGTTTCTCGGAGGTCGCTTCCCACTGCTTTTTCTGCCCCTGTTTCTGATGTTTTATCGGCTTCTTCTTCGTCATCTTCCAACAAATCTTGATAATACTTCAACATTGACTTTTTAGAAATTAAAGCGGTAGAATGTTCGTCTATTGGCGTTCCTCGACGAGCTTTCCGCCAGGGGTCTTCTTCTTGAGACAACCTTTCCAGGTAAAGAGAATTGTATTGACCGTAAGCTTCCATTACTTCTAACAAATGCTCTTCTATTTCCTTTGGCAAATCTACCTCTGGATGCTCGTTAATAGGTTCCCACCGGTAATCTTTAAACCTCTCGTAAAGTTCCGGTTGTACCGGCCCGCTTATCCAAGCTTGAAAATCTTCATCAAATAA
The DNA here is from genome assembly GCA_964619285.1 of uncultured bacterium. Lineage (GTDB taxonomy): Bacteria > Cyanobacteriota > Cyanobacteriia > Cyanobacteriales > Microcoleaceae > CALKCV01. The sequence goes on from CAZUCT010000092.1 coordinate 1,277, forward strand.
AGGTTTTTCGTACCACGCTAAATACCAAGCTTGGGCATAATAGACCAGTTTTTGCAAGTGCAAATTGGTAATTAAATCGCCGCGATCGTGACAGAAGCGAATGATAAAATCTGCTACTTTATTGGCCGTAGTTTCTGCCATTAATAGTACCTCCTTATTCTGGATTATTGAGCCAGAAACCCGGTTTCTTTGAGAAACCGGGTTTCTTAGATATCCATTTCTATTATACGAACCGGGGTCAATTTTGTCAAATTGCAGCAAAAGTTTTTTTCTGCTAATATAAATTGACTGCAAGCAAAAAAAAGGTTCCATGACTGTCATTCTATCTACTGTTATCCCCGTGGCGTGCATCGTTTTAGTCGGTTTTATCGCTGGTAAAAAGCTGGATTTCGACCAATCGACTCTCTCCCGTCTCGTTCTCTATGTATTAGCACCAGCCCTAATAACTGATGTTTTATATCTTACTACCCTAGATGCGAAAAATGCTGCTGGTATCTTTTTTGGTTTCGCACTTACTTACTTACTATTATGTTTGGCGGCTTGGCTGTTGGCCCGGCGGCTGCGGTTGTCAGTGCCAGTGCAAAAAAGCTTAATCGCTACTACCGCTTTTCCCAACAGCGGCAATATGGGTTTGGCTGTCACTAGCTTTGCCCTGGGGGCGGCAGGGCTCGATCGCGCTATAGTCTATCTCATCGCCTTTAACGTTTTCGTCTTTGCTACCGCACCGGCTTTTCTTCAAGGTGGCAGTTGGCGATCGCAACTTCGCGCCATTTTGAAACTCCCCCTTATTTGGGCGGTATTGCTTGGTTTGGCCTTGCGCGTTTTTGGGATAGAATTGCCCTTTAAATTAGGCGAGAGCTTGCACATGATGGGACAAGCGGCCATCCCAGTAGCTTTGTTACTCTTGGGAATGCAAATTGCCACCAACCCCTTTAAATTTGGTTTATACGAAGTTGGCGCGAGTTTGATGCGACTGTTAGGAGGGGCGGCGATCGCCTATCTGGCGGGTAAAATTATCGGTTTATCTGGTATTGACCTGCAAGTATTAATCTTGCAAAGTTCCATGCCCAGCGCGGTACTTTCCTTTTTATTAGTAGATGAATTTGGAGGAGACGCGCCGCGCGCTGCCAGAGTAGTAGCAGTTTCGACCTTGTTATGCTTTGTTACTTTGCCTCTGGTGTTGTGGGCGATCGGCGCTGGAGGGTAATTTAGTAACGGAGACAGGCAAGATGTCTGTCTTACGGGATGAAACGGGTGGGTTGTTGGGAGGCGATCGCTATCTTGGGAAGCGATCGTCTTCTTTAATCAAAAAACAATCTAAGAATTTGCCGATCGCTCTGTTGACTCTTCCCCAATGATACTCGGCCAAGCAACTGTTATCAATACAGTTGCATTACCTATCCAATACAGCATCACTAACCACAACAAACTCAGCCAAGGTTGGGGATACGCTGTCAAATGCAAACCTTCCCACCATAGCAAGCAGATAAATGTCGTGTAAATAGTACCGACGACGACGACAATACTTTTACACAACAAACGACTAAAGATAGTCTCGTTGAGAATTTCCATCCCCAGGGTCAGCAAGTATAAACTTAAAAACTGACGCGCTATCGGTTCGTTCCAAAAAGTTGCTAATATAATTGAGGGAAGAATCGTGCTTAAGAGGATAGCTACCACGATCCAAAACTTAATGAATTGCCGTTGCGCTTGGCTATAGGCGATCGCTTTTTTTAGCGGCAACTTCTCTTCTTTGATTAACCAACCTATCCCCAGATTGAATAGAGTAGCTACAGCAATAAACGAAAGTACGGTTATCGGTTGATTTGCTATCATAGTTTTATTTGGTAAATAAACAACTAAATCTCGACTGTCTATACAGCAGCCATCTCAATATAGGGAATGCGTCCGTCGAGTTTCCCGAAAAACTCCTCCCCGTCTTCATAATATCGTTTTTCGCGATCTGAGTCGAAAAACGCCCCAGAAAAATAAACCGCAAATAATCGCCCCGCCGCCTCAATTCTTCGGTATTCCTTAAGAATTGCCGCCAATGGGTCGTTTTCGTGTAAGCCGGCGATAAAATAATGACTGTTATCCGTCAGGAGGCGATCGCGATACAACCACCGCAACAACCCGCGAAACAAATCTACATCGTTATTCTCCACCGCCACAAACGCCAAATAAAAATAAGGAACTTTTGCCCCCACTGCGGGCAACGGTTTCAGTGGCGCGAGTTTTGCCAGCAAATTATAGAAAGGGCGGATAGCTGCCAACTGTCCGCTATATCCTTCGATGTGAGTTTGACGAAAATCTCGTTGATTCCAGGCGGCGGCGGTGGCGACGATGCGGCGATCGGCAGCTAACCCCACATAAAAATCCTCCGCCCTCAACCCCAACAACCGAGGCGTCTCGAAATCTGTCAATTGATAATAAGAAGCAAACTGTTTTTGCGACTGCCACTTATTAACAAAAGCGAGAATTTCTGGCAGTCGCTCTCCCGTTGCCCGTTGAAAAGTTACCCCCGGAATCTTAATTTCTGGTTTGGGAAAATCCAGATGTATTGCCGGAGTTAAAATTAAACCTAAATCGCGATATTGGGGCAACCCCGCCCTACCGCCGACGAGGTTTTTTAAAGCAGTAGTATTGCCGTCGAGAATTAGCGAATAATAAAGAGGTACGGGATGGGCTTCGTGTAACTTTTTTAAAAACCGATAACCCCTCGCTAATAAAGTAGTTTTTCGATAATCTGGATTCACTCGCAAATCTGCTAAATAACCAATTTTTTCTGGTTTGCCGTTAATAAATCTTGTCGCAATTAAGCGACTGCCCAAAGCGATAATTTTGCCCGTTTGTTTTTCGGTACATTTAAGGATTTGATACGATTCTCCTTGAACTTGACAGCCGGCAAAATAATTAGGTTCGCGGCGAAAGCTGACAGAAATATTACCTTTCATGGCATCTTCTGCCATCCGTTGTCGCAGTTGTTTATCGTCTTCTGGAGTGGCGAGGCTGAATTGAAAGTTAGTCATAGATTGTTCGTTGTAATCGCTTTAGCGATTGGGTTTTTAGTGGCTTAAAAAAGCTTGATTAGCAGCGGATAATGCAAGGGACGAGTGCGAATGAGTTATTGGTTGGCGATAAGATTGTTCGTAGTAATCGCTTTAGCGATTTATTTATCCCACTCCAGAAACCGGGTTTTTTGAAAAAACCCGGTTTCTAAGGACTCCTGGGATGAGTTATTGGTTGGCGATAAGATTGTTCGTAGTAATCGCTTTAGCGATTTATTTATCCCACTCCAGAAACCGGGTTTTTTGAAAAAACCCGGTTTCTAAGGACTCCTGGGATGAGTTTTTGGTGGGCGATAAGATTGTTCGTAGTAATCGCTTTAGCGATTTATTTATTGGCGCGCATTGCTACAGATTTCGCTACTTAAAGCAAATCAGATCTATATCGCTAAAGCGATTACTACAAACAAGCTAGCGAAAACAGACTTTCCCAACCGGTTTCTCGACTCAAAACTGGGGGCTTAATATCTCCCAGTCTTTGCCCTCGACTTACCGCATAATTGAGATAACATTTCATCGGCTTTTCAACTAAATATGTTTTTATTTCTCCCAATTGTTTTAACTTCCTGGCATATTTATATTGAGGATTTGCCCCCAAACTTTTATCTACTTCTCGACCAATAATAACCGCATCATTTTCCCCGTATTCTCTGGCATCTAAAAATAAAGCATAATGGGGTTTGCCTTCCAGAGATGGGGCAAGCATTCTAAAACCTCGAATATTTGCCAACTTATCTAATACAAATTCCTCCGTTAATTTCTCCCCGCATAAATCGCTAACCATTCCCGATCGCCCCACAAATTCTAATAGCGGAGTCCGCCCTTTCCACCCGCGAACTTTGAGGCGATCGCCCAAGTCATACCGATACAAACCCGCCCCAGTGGTGACGACAATTCGATACACCTCCCCTTCGCTTAATTCGTGACATAAATGGGGTCGATTTTCAGCATCCATAAACTCATAAAAACCGCTATTAATTGCTAATACTGGATGGCGAAAACCAGACAGGGGCAAACTAACAACCGCTTCGGTGGAAATTAACCCTTTTCCCTGTACCCAAACATGAGGAAATGTCTCTTGGAGTTGGGGAATAAATGCTTTAGCTGCGGCATCCTGCCAACAACTAATAGTATCTAAATTTTGCCAGATTTTTTCGGCATCTATTGTTGTTTTAGATAAGACAGTTTCTAATAATTTTGCCCTGGCGGGATTTGGAGGTAAATTATCTTTGCCTTTGGCGATGTCTTTGAGGAGGCGATCGCTCTTATTTTTCATCTCTTCTACTAACTTTAATAAAAAAGTCGGACTCCACACCGAAATCAAAGTTAAATCCGCCGCCGCCAACAAAAATAAAGCCGTTAAATATCGCCATTCATCTATATCGGAAATCAAAGCAAATTCTGGAGGAATTGCTAATAATTGACCGATAGACATTGCCAACTCTTCCCCAAAATAAGCGGCATCGTCAGACATTCCCATATTTACCCCACCCGGTGTTTTTGTTGGGGGGCGACTTACCGGACTTATCGCCCAATAAGTCCGCCCTTTTTTAATTCCCGGACGACTTTTTAATAAATCTCCCAACCAAGGAAAAATTGCCCGTTGAATTGCTATTAATCCCGTAGCAGTAAAGGGGATTAATTTACCACCTTTGGTACTGCCGCCGGTCATTTCAAAAGCTATTACTGGTTCTGCGGTTAAAACGTTAGTTTCTCCCGCCGCCATTCTTTGAATATAGGGGCTTAAATCTTCGTAAGTCTGGATGGGAATGGCCGTTGAGAATTGTTGATAATTGTTGATGTTTGAAAAATTGTATTTTTGACCGAAAACAGTATCTTTATTCTCAGCTAAAATAGTTTTTAACAATTGCCATTGCGCCGCTTCTGGATGCTGCAACTCTACTAAAAATTCCTCCAAAGAAGGAGTTAATCTATCTTGAATATTTTCCCAAATCTTCATAGTTCGTAAAGATTGTTCGTAGTAATCGCTTTAGCGATTTAATCGCTGAAGCGATTACTACGAACTTAATTAAACCACCTTTTATAAACAAAAACCTGCTCAACTGTCAAAGCAATAACAACCGCCCAAGTTATTAACAAAACCCCCAAATATTGACCGTCACCGGGGACGAAATAAACCGGCCCGCCGTCAGATTTAACGTTGTTAAGCATATACCAGGCAAAATAGATTTCAACGAGAAACATTAAGCCAGTTATTTTAAAATTGAGGTCAATATTTTTATCTAATTCTGTCTTTGGGTTGGCTTTAAACAGCAAACCTAAGACTAAAATAAAGCTAAAAACATCGTGGGAAATGCCCCAGTAAGGATGCCAATTATGACTGACGTACATCATCCACAATTCGGCGATCGCCCTCAACACCATATTACCCCAAAATAGCCAATAAACCCATCTTAAGTTCTGACTTATTCGGGAATCTATTCCTATTAATATGGGCAGAAAATACCAAAACCATAAAGCATCTGCCAACCAGATTAATTTGGGTAAGGCAATTTTGCCGCCGATGCCGCTGTCGGAATTTTGCCAGGAGAAAAAGACGGCTGCTGTTAGGAATAAAAAAGAGGCGATCGCCCAATAAAGTAGTTTAATTAAATTGGTGCGATTGGAGATAAAATATGAGTTATTTTGCATTGTTTTTTGGTTATTTAATTCGCGATCGAGAAGCGGTCTAGAAACCCGGTTTTTTTAACAATACCTTCGCCATTTTCTTGTAGGTCGTGCGGACCTCCGTGGAACCCGACGTATTTGTTGGGTTCCACTTCGTTCCACCCAACCTACGAATGGTATATTTTTATTTTGGCGAAGGTATTGTTAAAAAAACCGGGTTTCTAGTGTTTTCAAAACACTTTCTATCGATTATAAATCCCTCGCAACTCTTCCACCGAGTTGATGGTGGTAATTTGGGAGGCGATCGCCTCTAACAAACTAACCTCATTTATCCCCCCAATTTCTGACAGCAATACCTCGCTTTCTCCAGGGAATTTCATTTGCAATCCGAGTTTTATTGCTAATAACAATGTCTCCCGAATTTGAGCATCTTTTTGAGATAGCTGAGTATCCTTTTGAGATAATTCGGCATCCTTTTGAGATAGCTGAGTATCTTTTTGAGATAACTCGGCATCTTTTATCACTGCTAATTCATCTCCAGTGGGGATGACTTTGCCATCGGGATAACACCACCTCAACCAAGTAGCATTTATATCTTCAAAAGTACCCTCCCACAAAGTTAAACCGATGTTACAATCGGCAAATTGGGAGTTGGTTTTGGCAACGTAAGAACGGCCTCTTAATTCAAAAACTCGCAGGGTATTTTCTCCTACTTTTTTCAACGGATCGTACACTACATAATAAGGAATTCGTAAGTCTGCATAGTCCGTTAATTTGCTGCCCAATTCGTTGCCGGGAGTCGGAGAAATTACTTCTATTACTATGTCTGGGGGTTTGCCAAATTCCCAGAATAAATAAGAACGTACTTTTCGCTGCCACCAGTCGTCGCCGGCGTGGATGCCTAAGCTTAAAAAAGCGTCGGGGGCGATACCGGATTTGGTTTTTGTGACGAATAAACCGACGTTGGCGGCGGCGAGAAAGGGTTTTTGGATTGGTAATTCTGCGCCGCTGTAAAAGACTGCGGTTAATAGTCGCTGTTGTTTTTCGTTGATGAAACTATCCAAGGGTTCGTCGTCCTCCAGTATCATTTCACTGGTGTCTGGATATTCGAGGGCCAGATTTGTTAGGGTTTCTGACATGGGTTGGCCTCCACTAGCTTTGTTTTATTGTATCATTAACAGTTAACAATTAACAATTTTCAACATCAAAAATTCTGTGTTAACCGTTAAATTTTCAATCGCTAAAGCGATTACTACGAACAATCTGGTTAATCG
>CAZUCT010000092.1:8343-23842 GCA_964619285.1 uncultured bacterium
CTGAAGCGATTACTACGAACAATCTGGTTAATCGCTGAAGCGATTACTACGAACAATCTGGTTAATCGCTGAAGCGATTACTACGAACATTTGCTTACAAACGCATTTCTACTTCGTGTTTTTCCCCCGCTTTTGGCGGTTCAATTCCCGTATTAATTGCCTGCCGCCACTTCCTAATATAAGGCAATAATAAATCTTGAGGAATAAATTTATAAACAGCTTTATCAAAACGTTTAATATTAGCTTGTTGCAACTCAATAATCCGCACGTCTTGGGTAATTATCCAGCGAGATAAAGGAGCAAAAAATAAGCGAATTAACCAACCAAAAACCGGGTATTTAAAACTAATAACCGTGTAAACTTCCGTCGTAGTTTCATCGATGGGCGTGCAAGAAGAAGTAATGATATAATGACGGCGATCGCTAAAAACATAATCCACTCGACTCGTGGCAGGCGCGATAAATCTATCCCTATGTTTCAGCTCGCTTTTTTCCCTACTTAATAACCGCCAAACTACAGCATTATCTCGCGGTTCTTCCAGATATTCTGCCACGGCACCATCCCTTAAACTGGTGACAATAGCTTTAACTTTTTTATTACTAGGAGTTCTAAACCAAAAACGATGTACGAAAGTCGCGTGGGGGCAATCTAAAAAATTTTCCAAACAAGTCTCAACGTCCGTACTAAAACGAGTTTTCATCCTAAAACTCGTCCAACCTGGTTCTCCCAAATAAGGAAACGCTAAAGGTTTTTCTGTTACCGGTTCCTCCGCCAAACAAACCCAAATATAACCATCCATTTCCCAAGCATGATAACTTTTAACAAACAGATTAGAGGGAATGGGAGAATTTTCGGGAAAGGCGGGAATTTCTGTTGCCTTACCATCAGTTCCATATTGCCAACCGTGATAGGGACATTCCAAACAATTCTTAACTATTCTCCCCCGAGACAAAGGAGCATTTCTATGAGCGCATCTATCTTCAATTGCCCCTATTTTCCCGTTGGCGGTTCTAAATAAAACCAGCGGTTTTTCCATTAGAACAGTTGCCAAAGGTTTATTAGTTAATTCTCGACTTTCGCAAGCAATATACCAATAAGAATTTAACATAATGGGGAATGGAGAATGGGGAATGGGGAATTGACAAAATTTGCAAACCACATTCTTCGTCCTGCGGGAGTTAAATTACTTTCGGCAATTTCCGTCAAACAAAGAAGTTCGTCTCCCAGCAAGTGACCGGGGTTTTTAGTATTAAAAAAATTAACGTGAGAGTCTTTAAGTCGTTTTGGGGGAATGCCTTTGAGTTTGCCTCGCAACCTTTGGGGATGGGGAAAACGAACGATGCCAGTATCCCGGTTGTAGCATTCGCCAAAGCGATCGCCCCCCAGAAACTCCATCAAACTTTTAGTTGCCAGTGGCGTTACCCGGTTAAAGCGCGGGTAAAACTCCCGCCAAAAGGTCGGTAAAAAACGATAAGTCCGATAACCCGAAGAAATCAACAACCAGTAGAGTTTGTCTCCTCGATAATCTCGGCGAAGTTCTTTAACTGCAGCGATCCAAACTTTAGAGAGAGTGGAACTAGACCAAGCGCTAGGATCTACGATCGTATCTCCAGAATAGACGACGCTTATCGTCTCTCCGCCAAATTCGGTTTGGTAGAATAGCAAAGTAGAGAAACCTTTGAGGATGCCGTTTTCTTCCATGAGGATCGCCCAGTTTTTCTGGTGGAGGTCTGCCTCGAACGTTTCCGGCGTTACCCCTTCAAAGTGAGTCGAGAGGAGGGAATACATGGCGAGGCGATCGCTTTCTGGCAAAGTTTCCGTCGAAACGAGTCTGGCAGCGTTCATAAGTAGGTAGGCAAAAATATTTGCAGAAAATTTTCCCCGTAGAACAGACATCTTGTCTGTTCGGTGTCTAATTAATTTTGCACGACGACTTAAGAGTTTGTTGTTTCACAGCAGGCTGTTACCTCGATTCTAGCAAGATTCTATATCCCCACCCCAAAGAGCGATCGCCACCAGCTTCATTCTCACATTTATTCTGCTCTCGATTGACGTCGGCTTCAATTGTTTTTGCCCTTCAAGGAGGCCATTTATTCAAGCCCCTTTATTTGGACCAAAGTTGGCCATGCTTTTGTCCAACTCATTAGTTTCTCCTGGAAGTGGGAGCCTCCCCCCTCGGGTCAATTATAATACTTTTTCATACACCAAACTACTTTAAAATCTTCAAAAGTCTTAAGTAGGTAGGCAAAAATATTTACATAAAGATTTGCCCGTAGAACAGACATCTTGTCTGTTCGGTATGTAATTAATTTTGCCCAAGTCCTAATTTACTCAAACCAACATAAAAAAAGACCATGGCACAAGCAAACATTAACAATTCAGAAAACCCCCAAACTGCGAATAACAATTCACCCAAATTAATTCCCCTACCAGGGAATCTCAAAATCGAAAACTTACGAGAAACTTTCCAGCGACATTCTGGAGAAAAACAATTAATTATCCTCCAAGATTTCCCAGATCCAGATGCCCTTTCCAGCGCTTGGGCCTATCAATTAATCGCCCAAGAATACAAGATTAACTGCGATATTGTCTATGCCGGCACCCTCAGCCACCAAGAAAACATCGCCCTAGTCAAACTAACAGATTTACCAATTCAACGTTGGACCATAGATACTGCCAAAAAAAAGGATTTATCCCAATATCAAGGTTGCGCTTTTCTCGACAATCAAGGAACTACCAGTCAGCTAACACCTTTAGCGCGAGAAACCATGCCAGTAGTTGCCATCATCGACCATCATAAATTACAGGAAGACTTAGATCCCGAATTTGCCGATATCCGTCCTGCAGTCAAAGCTACTGCTACTATTTTAACCCAGTACGTTCAGTCGGGAATGCTGCGTTTTGATAGTAGTCTCGGCGACCATGTTAAATGTGCCACCGCTTTAATGCATGGCTTGAGATCCGATACCAATCAATTAAGACAAGCAACAGATGAAGAATTTCTCGCCGCCGCCTTTTTAAGTCGTTTTTACGACGTTTCTTTATTAGATGCAATCTTGCAATCTTCTCGTTCCCAAAGAGTAATGGATGTCATCGAAAAAGCTCTTTCTCAACGCCGCATAGAAAACAATTTTTCTATGGCAGGAGTCGGCTTTTTACGAGCTTTAGATAGAGATGCTATCCCCCAAGCAGCAGACTTTTTAATCACCGAAGAAAACGTCCATACTGCTGTAGTTTATGGCATAGTTTTAGATAAAGAAAAAGAACAGGAAGTAGTTATTGGTTCCCTGCGGACTAATAAAATTACCCTCGACCCAGATGAGTTTATTAAAGAAGCTTTTGGCACGGACAGTCAAGGTCGTTTTTTTGGTGGCGGGCGTTCTCAAGCTGGAGGTTTTGAAATTCCTATTGGCTTCCTTTCTGGCTTTAATGAAAATGCCACTTATGCTGACAAAAAGTGGGAGATTTTCGACAATCAAGTAAGGCAAAAATTGTTAAAATTGGTGAGTCCTGAATAACAATTAATAAGGTGCGCGGTGCGCACCCTACCAAACTTTTGACAAATTCTCAAATCACTTTAACAATCCTTTCATTCCGCTGAAGTTTTAACAAGCGTTTTCCCGTTCCTTCATTACCAGAAACAGGCACAGAATTACTCATTAACCTACACAAACGCCCCTCGTTTGTTAATAGCTGAACTAGAGTATTATTCTTACCAACAGCCATCCCTACCAAGACATCATTAGAACTAGAAAACTGAAAAGCATTTTGACCTATTCCCCCGCGAGTAGCTACCCGCAACGAACCAACAGGAATTCCCTTGCCATAACCCTCTTCAGATATCAACAATAAATTATCTTTAACGCCTAAAGTCAAGCAACCAATTAACTCTTCTTGTTTCCGCATTCTCGTCGCCACAAAACCCAGAGCCGCCCGACCCATTATCGGCAAACTTTCCTCATTAATTTCTAATCGCAAACACCGCCCTAAAGAAGATGTCAAAATCGCTTGTTCCCCTTCTTGGCTCAAATTAGCATAGCGCAACTCGTCGTCTTCTTTCAGCTTAATAACCGTTATCCCTCGATTAGTAATATCTGTCAATTCCGACACCGACAAACGTTTAATTTTCCCCTGTTGAGTCAACATCACTAAATCTTTAGATGCCGCATTTTCATCTATTAAAAATTGCGCCACTACCAGCTCTCGGAGACTATCAGAAACATCTTTAGTAGCAGAAGGAGAAAGCAAAGTTACCAAAGGAACTCCCTTATCAGACCTGGAACGAGAAGAAGCAAGGGCAATATCGCTTACCTTCAGAGGATAAGCCTTACCAGTACGAGTTAATGCCACTAAATTTTGTCCCGTATTAGCAAAAATCGTACTAACCACAAAATCATCAGTTTCTTCTATCTTAATCTCAGCTTCTAACTCCCCAGAATTTTGACTCTTTTCAAAAGCCTTAGCAGACAACCCCCTTACATATCCTCGATGGGTAAATTCCAGAACGACATCTTCCGTGGGAGGAGGAGTTGCTTCGACCGTTAATACTTCCGGGTTTGTCTTACTTTTTGACTTTCTAGTTTTGCCTTTTTTCTTAGTAGTTGTAGCACCAGTTTCTTCCTCAGTTTTTTCCCTTTTAGACTTGCTAACCGGCTCCTCAGAAATAATACGAGTGCGCCTGGGGTCCGCATATTTACGCTTGAGAGAACGCAACTCCTTTTTTAGAGCCTTAAGGAGTTCGTGGCGATCGCCCAATAACCTCTGCAACTCCTCAATCTTCCCCGTCAGTTCCTGCCACTCATCCTCAAGCTTCTGCCTCTCCAACCCAGTCAGCCTGCGCATGGGCATGGCCAAAATCGCGTCGGCTTGCCGATCGCTCAATTCCAAGGCCTCCTGCAACCCAACCTTAGCCGTCGGACCGTCTGGAGCATTCCTCAAAATCTCGATGGCCGCATCCAACTCCGATAAAGCCTTCAACAAACCCTCCACCAAATGCCGCCGCCCCAAGGCCGACTCCAACTCATTGTTATAGCGCCGGGTGAGAGTCCGTTCCCTAAACTTGAGGAACTCCTGCAACAACTCCCGCAAACTCAACTGTCGCGGCTGTCCGTCAACCAGGGCCAACATTATCGCCCCAAATTTAGACATCAAGTCCGTGTGTTGGTAAAGATGGTGGAGAACCACCCCGGGATCTGCATCTTTCTTCAACTCGATAACCACCCGGATACCCGAGCGATCGCTCTCATCTCGCAGATCCGCAATACCCTCGATGCGTCCCGCATTCACCAGCTCCGCCGTCTTTTCGATCCAGCTCGCCTTATTCACCTGATAAGGAAGCTCCGTCACCACCAAAGCAGTTTTCGTCCGCCGCTTCTTAGCAGTAGGAACCTGCTCGATAGTCGCCACCCCCCGCATGGGGATACTGCCCCGACCTTTGGTATAGGCATCAATAATGCCCTCAGTACCCACAATTTCCCCTCCAGTAGGGAAGTCCGGCCCCGGAATTAGCTCGAACAACTTCTCGTCTGGCAGTTCCGGGCGATCGATTAAAGCAATTAAACCATCCACCACCTCCCCCAAATTATGAGGCGGCACGTTAGTCGCCATCCCCACCGCAATACCAGAAGAACCGTTAAGCAACAAATAGGGCAGTTGGGCCGGCAGCACCGTCGGTTCTTGTTGGGAACTATCGAAGTTGTCCGTAAAGTCAACCGTCGTGTCGCTGATTTCGCTCAGTAACCCTTCATTACCAATAGCTGCCAGTCGAGTTTCCGTGTAGCGCATCGCCGCCGGTGGGTCGTTATCGATAGAGCCAAAATTACCGTGACCTGCCAAGAGGGGGTAGCGACTGGAGAAGTCTTGAATCATTCGGACCATCGCATCGTAAACCGCTTGGTCCCCGTGGGGATGGTATTTTCCCAGAACGTCTCCCACTACCCGGGCGCATTTTCTAAACGGGCGATCGGGCGTTAAACCCAGTTCGTGCATGGCGTATAAAATCCGCCGATGCACCGGTTTTTGCCCGTCGCGAACGTCAGGCAAGGCCCGCCCGACAATGACGCTCATGGCATATTCGAGATAAGATCGCTGCATTTCTGAATGCAGCGCTGTAGGTATTATTTGCCCGGAAAGTAGATTTAATTGTTTGGCCATGACGAGACCTGTTTGTTATCGAGGTTTTCAATTGAATGGGATTAACTTAAATACTAGATGTGGTAGAATACAGCAAAACCGCTCGTAGGGTAAATTAAAGCAGAGAGATGGAGGGGTATAAGCCCGTAACAGGCATTTGAAAAATGCATTTATTTTCTCCCCAGAAATTAATTTTTTTTGAACTGGGACTAGATAAAAATCCTGTTAATTAATCCTAACTAATTAAAATTTATAGCGTTTTTCATTATTAAAAACTAGGATCGCTCTCGGTCTTAGCACTTTATAACCTCTAATTAGGGCCCAAAAATTATGGCAAAGGCCAAATACGACCAGCATGCACGTCAATTTTGAAGCCAACCAATAATTTGTCGCTTTTTGGTAATGGGTAATAGGTAATGGGTAATCGGGAGTTATCCTCAAAATCTCAAGCAGTCGCTCTTTTTACTTGCACTGACTTGCTCCCTACCAGCATGGGTGCAGTGGCCAAAACAAGATACAATTGAAGTTGACAATAAAGCTGAGATTTAAACTGGTATCGAACTAGCACCTTGCTAGAATGCAAAACGGATTAAATAGAGCCAGCTTAATAATCGCTAAATTAATAGGAGTAAATTTATGCAAACTGTTCTGATTGTAGAAGACGACCAAGTAAACGCTCGCGTGTTTTCTAAGATTTTAAGCAAGCGGGGTGGACTGGCTGTTAAGCATACCGAAGATGTGGAAGAAGTGGTAAAAATAGCAAAAGCCGGCGAAGCAGATTTGATTTTAATGGATGTTTCTTTAGCTCGCAGCGTTTACCAAGGTAAGGCAGTTGATGGGATTAAAATTACTAAAATTCTTAAGTCTGACCCAGAAACCGATAAATTACCAATTATTTTAGTTACCGCTCATGCTATGGCGGGCGATAAAGAGGCTTTTTTAAAGGAAAGCGGCGCCGATGGTTATATCTCTAAACCCGTGGTCGATCACCAAGAATTTGTCGATAAAATTAAAGCTCTCTTACCCGCCGAGTAGGGGGAGAGTGGGGGGGCCACACCCCCCACTCTCTAATTACGGAAACCCTGGAAAGGTGGGAGGTGCGTCTTCTACCTCTGCCAAAGTTTGTTCGATTTTAGGGTTGGCTAAAAATTGTCTCGTGTCGGAAAGCAGGCGATCGCCCCAGAGGTTTTCCACTAAATAGTCGATGTCGCCATAACGAGGATCTAAGCGCAAAGCCTTTTCTCCCATTGCTAATCCTTCCTCTGTTTCTCCATTTTGGTAAAGAGCCACGGCCAGGGCCAACATTGCCTCCGCAGCTCCATCGTCTATGGCAATAGCTTCGCGCCATTTCTCCATAGCAGCTTCCACATCTCCCATTTCGTATCGAACTAACCCAATATTATTAACGGCAGGCCAGAGTTTCTCTTCGAGCTCGAAGGCCTGTTCGTATTCGGCGATCGCTTTCTTCAACCGCCCCTGTTTGTAATAAGCATTGCCCAAGTCGAATAAAGCCCCAGGGCTATTTGGCTCTATTTTTAAACCAGCTCGTATTTGTTTTACAGCTTCTTTGTATTCCTGTTTTTGGAAATGGGCCCTTCCTAAAATAAACCTCAGATCGGGGCGCGAGGAATCTAGCTCTATTGCTATTTCTAAAGCAGCGATCGCTTCATCCCATTTCCGATCCTGAAGATATAAACCACCTAAAAGGGCCCAGGTTTGAGGTTCATTGGGGGCTAATTGAGCGGCTAACTTAGCTCGGGCCACTGCCATTTCAAACTGTTGAAATCTGGCCAGTTGAACGGCTTCCTCCACTAGGCTCAATCCCGTTTGCTTCAACTGTTCCGAGTTTAAATCTACTCTATAGGGAACTAATGCTTGTGCAAAAATAGGTTTGGCAAGGCCGCCCCATACACCCAGGGCGATTATTAATGAAATTATGGAAATTCTATTTGGCACGGTACTGTTGTCGGTTAAAAAAGGTGGTCTTGAATTAAAGTATATTTCAAGATTTTGGGAATTGACAATTAACAATTAACAATTGACAATTAGCTCTTTTATCAAATTAAAGGTAAAAGAATTTCAAACTCGCTACCAACCCCCAATTCCGATCGCATTTTCAACTGCCCCCCATGTTTGGCAGTAACAATTTGATAGCTAACAGCCAAACTCGTCTCCTTCAGAGCTCGTTTTTCAGTCGAAAAAGAATCATAAATTTGCTGTTGTTTCCTCACCGACATCCCCGGACCGTTATCAGCAATAATAATTGAAACCCACCGATTATTACCCAAATTTTCAGCTTTTCCCTCCTCAGACAGCCGGGAAAAAATTTTAGTTGTAATTTCTATTTTAGGTTTAAAATTAGCCTTATTCTGGACCCCACCCTTAAACTCATCGGACAACTTTTGACTAACGGAAGACTCTATTAAGGCATTAATAGCGTTAGTCAAAATATTCATAAAAACTTGATTTAACTGTCCGGCAAAACAAGTAATTGGTGGCAAATAATCGTAATTTTTTACTATTTCTATTTCTCCAGACAATCGATTTTTTAAAAGTAAAATAATAGCATCGATCTGGGCGTGCAAATCCGCAGGTTTTGGATGAACTTCATCAATATAACAGAAATTTTGCAAGCTACTTGCCAGCTTAGTCAAACGTTCTGCACCGGATTTAATACTAGCAATAGTAGCAGGAAAATCAGCTTGTAAAAAATCAAATTCTATCTCTTCTTTTAACTGTGTAATTTCCTGGGGCGTTTCGGGCAGAAGCGTCTCATAAGCAGACAACAACCCCATTAAACTCTCGCTATAGGCAGTCAAATGAGTTAAATTACCCCAGATAAAACCCACCGGATCTAAAATTTCGTGAGCTACCCCATCTACCAAACGCCCCAAACTAGCCATTTTTTCCGTTTGAATCATTTGAACCTGGGCCTTTTCGTAGCGAATTTGAGTTTCTATGCCCCGAATTTGCCAATAGGTAATATTCAATTTATGGACGTCCAATAATCGATAGCTTAAAGGCGAAGGGTCTGGGGCAAACGAGCCTAAATTTCCTTGCACTACAATTGGTTCTCCAAGCAATTCGGGCGATCGCCGCAACCACAACTGTGCCGCCGTCAAAATCCTTTTCGTCTCTGGCAGCACTAACATCTCTGCGCGGACATAACTGTAGAGTGTTTCTAGAGATTCGTTCAAAAATAACTCCATGCCGCGAGGACGAACGAACTGTTCTAACAACCGCCGTCGGGAGATCGTCCCCACTAATTGGCCATTATCGACCAAAATTACCCCCGGCACCAGGGGATACTTATCAAAAATTTGAGCCACCGTCAGGATGGGGCAGCTTAATTCTGCTTGAAAATGATAAAGGGGCAAATCTGCCAGAGTCGATCCTGAATAAAGGTCGCGATCGCTTCCTTCTGACAAAACTGGCCCGGATATCCTAGAATCGAATTTATTTTCCACAATCGCTCAGACTTTCTAGCAACGACCACTTACCAGCATAGTCAATCCTCTGGCTAAGTAGGTAGGCAAAAATATTTACATAAAAATTTCCCCGTAGAACGCGGCTATTGCCTGTTCGGTGTCTAATTAATTTTGCGCAGGTACTTAGAAAGTAAAAAACTCGGCTAATTGGTACTCCCCGGCAAGAGGATTTCAAATTCAGTACCCATACCCGGGGTAGAGTGGAACTTTAACTGCCCTTGATGTTTTTCTGTAATAATTTGATAGCTAATCGCCAAACCCATACCAGTTCCTTTGCCTACTGGTTTGGTAGTAAAAAAGTTGTCAAAAATCTTTCCTCGAGCTTCTGGGGGAATGCCCGTTCCGTTGTCTGCTATCCGAATTGCTATATAACAATTCGGTCTGACTTCCGTGGTAATGCAAATAGTAGGAGCATGATTTTCGTTGGTGGGGATTTCTTCTAAAGCGTCGATCGCGTTGCCGAGAAGGTTCATAAATACCTGACTTAATTGACCGGAGTAACAACATACCAATGGCAGTTCTCCATAGTTTTTAATTACTTCGATGTTAGCTTGTTTTAGGCGATTTTTCAGGATTAAAAGAGTACCGTCAATACACTCGTGGATGTCTGCTTCTTTGGCTTTTGTTTCGTCCATATGAGAAAAATTTCTCAAGCTGCTAACCAAATGATTTAATGTTTCTGCAGATATTTTTATGCCTCTAATTACATCGGGTAAATCTTCTTGGATAAAATCCCAATCTATTGAAGATTTTAAATCTTCTATTTTCGCCGATTTTTGAGGATTTTCTATTTCGTAAACTGACAAAAGCTTTAAGATATCTCGATAGTAATTTGAGATAAATTCGCTGTTGCCTAAAATAGCCCCTACGGGATTTCTAATTTCGTGAGCGACTCCAGCTACCATCTGCCCTAAACTGGCTAATTTTTCAGTTTGAATTAGATGAGATTGGGTTTGTTGCTGAATTAATTTAGTTGCCAGCATATGAATCTGAGATTGAGCTACCAGCAATTGATGAACGTCTGCTAGTCGGTAGATTTTCGGTGAAATTTCAACGACAATAGGTTCGTAGAGAAGTTCGGGCGATCGCTCTAAAGAAATTCGAGCAGCATCCACTATTAAAGTGTCTTTAGAAACCACTAAAACTTCTGTTTGAGCAAAACGATACATGGATTTTATCGAACGCCGCAAAAACAGTTCTCTGCCGAAAGGGCGACTGATATATTCCAAAAATCTTCGCCTGGAAATCATGCCTCCAAACTGCCCCTTTTCAGTTAAAATTACTCCCGGCACTAAGCGATTATTCTCAAAAATTTCGGAAATTACTATGGCCGGGGCTAGAGCGTCAACTTGAAAATCGTAAAGGGATAGTTCCTCAACTTTTGATTCTAAATCGAAGCTTTCTTGGCTATCCTTTGGAGCCATAGTTATAGTTAATTCTCTAAAATTTTCTGACAATTTTAGCATAAAAAAATCTCACTATCTTTAAAATTTTACGGTTGATTTTTGGAGAGTCTGCACCGGGTGCATCTCAATGCAAGAAGAAAACCAAGAAATTGTCGCTTTTAGGCAAGAGGCAAGAGGCAAAAGGCAAGAGTTGGGGAAAAGGCAAGAAGGGAAAAGGCAAAAGTAGATAAAAAAACAGAATATTCGATTTTTTTCTACTTTTTTAATTTTTGATAACCCCTAAACTGGTTGCTATGTTTTTGCAAATATGGGATGCTCCCGTCTGCACCTTCTAAAATCTCTGTCATTTTTTCGATAAAACCCTTTTTTACCTTAGAGTTTTTCTCTTATTTTTAGGTTATCAATGCACCGGAGCCATTCCGTTTATCTTTGGGTTCCTAAATTAAAAATAATACCACATTTGAGCAACTGGAACTACTTTTTCGCTCCATCTAAAATTTAACTTTTCTTTAACCTTTTAATCAAAATTTAACCTGCTAAAAAATATTTTTAAGAAAGGATAACCCGATCGCGTCCGTTAGTTTTAGCTTTATAAAGTGCTTTATCGGCAAGAGCTATCTGTAATTCTACAGAAGTATCCGGATCGGGTACGGTACTAGCGATGCCAATACTCAAAGTCACGCGATCGCTAACCTTTGAAGCTCCATGAGCTAAATTCAAACTTCTTACTCTCGACTGTATTTTCTCGGCTATCCCTAAAGCATCTGCCACATCAGTATTAGGTAAAATCGCGCAAAACTCCTCCCCCCCATAACGAGCAACCAAATAATTACCCCCACCGACAGCTTCTTGGATAGCTCTAGCCACTCGCCGCAAACAGTTGTCTCCGGCTTGATGGCCATAAGTGTCGTTATAGAGTTTAAAAAAGTCAACATCGGCCAAAATAACGGATATTGGTTGTTGCAACTGCACCATCAGCCACCACTGTTGAGCCAAATATTCATCCAATCTTTTGCGGTTGGCTACCTGAGTCAAACCATCCAAACAAGCTTGACGTTGCAACTCTTGGTGGGCTGTCTCTAGCTGCTGGTAAAGATCGTTGAGGAGATTGTTGGCCATTTGGTGGACTTGACATTGGGCCATGAGTAATTGATGCACGTCTAAAAGCCTGTAAGCTTGAGGGGCTATTTCGACGACAATAGGTTCGTAGAGCAATTTAGGCGATCGCTGCAATGCTAAACTGGTAGCCTCAATTACTACAGTTTTACCTGAAAGTAGCAACATATCGGCTGAAGCAAACCGATATAAAGATTCGAGCGATCGCCTTAAAAACAATTCCCGTCCGAAAGGACGACTCAACCTTTCTAAAAATCTGGCTCGGGAAATCATGCCAAATAACTTACCTTTATCTGTTAAGATTACTCCCGGTAAATTGGGCTCGTTTTCCAACCTCGCGGCAGCAGCTTGCCCCGGTTCGCCGACATCCACTTGGAAATCGTAAAGGGATAAATCTTCTAAAGTTAACTCTATGGATTTCATCTGCAAGCGCTTGTCCGCCAGAGAGGCTATTGATAACTTCGGGTACATTAAACTGAACATCAATTTATCACCTATTTTGATTGTAAAAAAACAAGTATTTTTCTGAGGATTCAACAGCTGGCTTTCTCTTAAATCTATGCAGCTAATTTGAACGTCTCAAAGTTGACAATTTCTTACGGTATTGTAGATAACCATAATAATATTATTTAGATAAAAATACTTAGAGGAAAATCAACATCCAAATAACCCTCTTATTATTACCTCAATTAAAATGTTAATCTCTCCAACGCCTATCCTAACAGATAAAAATAGCGTTGAGGTAATTCTTAACCAGAATTTAACTTAAGGAACTTTGTTTTAAATAATTGACAAAGTAAATCCCAAAAACCGGAAATTCTCCCATCAAGAAAAAATGTCATCGAGCTTAACAATTCAGTTAAATAACGCTTTCACCCTTTTTCTCAGTTTATTGGTAGAGGCCATGCCTTTCCTGCTATTGGGGGTTTTATTCTCGGGCATCTTAATGTGGTTTGTAGACGAGGGCCAGCTAATCAAAATCCTCCCCCGCAACCCTTTACTGGGAGCTTTAGCAGGAAGTTTAGTCGGCTTTTTATTCCCGGTGTGCGAATGCGGTAACGTACCGGTGGCCCGTCGCTTGTTAATCCAAGGAGTACCGCTACCGGTAGCCATCGGATTTTTACTGGCAGCCCCTACCATCAATCCCATCGTCATCTGGGCAACTTGGACGGCCTTTCGCGACCAACCGGAAATAGTCGTCTTGCGGGTAATTTGTTCTCTGGCCATAGCAACCTCCATCGGCCTCGTATTTAGCGCCCAAAAAGACCTTCGGGCAATCGTCCAACCCGCGATCGCTCGCTTATTACCCCCAGACGAACCCCCACAAAACAGCAAAGAGCAACTGCCAGAAACATCCTCGCTCTTAAAGTCGGGTACTTATTTACTGGGGCAACCGGGTCAACCTTTGCGACTGGACTCGACCTCGTTAGTGCAAATACAAGCTTCTCCTTTATCGGGTTTCCTGGAACTGGAAAAAACAGCTAGTTCTTATCCCAGCAACACCGATAAGGGCTCTACATCCTTTTTCAAGCGGGTCGATCGAGCTCGCCTGTTTTCTTTGTTAGAAAGTATGGTGCAGGAGTTGCGGGAGTTGGGGGGAGTTTTGGTTATCGGTAGCGCGATCGCCGCTATTATTCAAGTGGCGGCTCCCCGAGAAATTATTCTCAGTCTCGGTCAAGGACCGGTTACGTCGATTTTAGCTATGCTAACTTTGGGGGCGGTGGTCTCTATCTGTTCTACGGTGGATGCCTTTTTTGCCCTCTCTTTTGCTTCGACTTTTACCACAGGTTCTTTATTAGCTTTTTTGGTTTTTGGTCCGATGGTTGATATTAAAAGCGTTGGTTTGATGCTGTCGGTTTTTAAAACAAAAGCTGTTGTTTATTTGATGATATTGGCAGCTCAGTTAAGTTTTTTAATGAGTCTGGTTGTCAATTTGTATTTGAGTTAGGGAATTGGGAATGGGAAATAAGGAATTAACAATTAACAAATCAAAATTCTTAAATGGCTTTATCAACCATCCATGGAAACTGGAAGTTGGAAAGGGAGTATTTTAGAACATCGCCGCCGCTTGCAGAAAGATTTAAAAGCAAGTCCCAGTCTCAACAATTATTTACAAGAAGTTTTTGCCGAATGCTATGAAAATGCCAGGCAACAAGGGGCTGCAGAAACGGGTTTGCCAATAGAAGAAAAGCCTTTCCCATTGCTTCCCAATTTACTCCCGACGAGGCTTTAAATAAGGATTATTTTGCCGAATTAGAAGAGGAATAATCTGTTTTTTGCTATGTGGGCAAAAATTAGTAAAAAAGTCATCTACTATCTTAGCAAACTTAATAATAATGACTGTTAAAAAATTTCCTAATTTCCCCTTTAAAAAAACCGGAAAAATAATCGGACCTTGGCTGGATGCTTTGGCAATTTTGGGTTGGGGTTTTCTGTTGCTAAAATATTGGCTTACTGGCAAGTTGTATCTGTTAATTCACCCTAATTATTTCGGGTTAACAGTGGCGGGAGGTATATCTTTAGTTATTTTAGGCACTTTTAAAGTGTGGCAACTGCTTAAATATGCTCGCAGCAACCGACAACCTTTTGCCCCTTCCGCAGTTCAACATTTTACTTTATTTGCTCCTAGTTGGAGCAGTGCTTTGTTGTTAATAACTGCTATTTTAGGCATCTTAATTACTCCGAAAGTTTTCGCCAGTTACACTGCTTTAGAAAGAGGTTTAACCGAATCTTTACCCGTGACTCGGGCCCAACCTAAAGAATTTAGAACCGCTACGAAACCAGAAGAGCGATCGCTTATAGAATGGATCCGCACTTTAAATGTTTATCCCGAGCCCGATGCCTATAACGGTCAAAAAGTCAAAGTAACGGGATTTGTGATTTATCCACCAGAACTTCCCGAACAATATTTCTGGATTTCTCGGTTTATTATTACTTGTTGTGCTGCCGATGCTTATCCGGTGGGTTTGCCCGTTAAAATGCCGGAGGGAAGCAGTCGCACCGGTTTTCCCCCCGATAGTTGGTTGGAAGTCGAGGGTACTGCAATTACTGAAGAGTTTAAAGGACAGCGAAAATTAACTATTTCTCCTACTAATATTAAAATTATTCCAGAACCAAAAAATCCCTACGATTATTAGGGGTTGGGAATGGCAAAAGCTGTAGTGCTACTACTTAGATTTTAGAAAAGCGATCGCCCCAGTTCGTAGTAATCGCTTCAGCGATAGAAATCCCAGAAACCCGGTTTTTCTGTAAAAACTCGAATTGTGGATACACCGCGCAAAACCCAGAAACCCGGTTTTTTTGACAATACCTTCGCCAAAATAAAAATACCTGCAAGAAAATGGCGTTCCTCCCCCG
>CAZUCT010000093.1:0-23504 GCA_964619285.1 uncultured bacterium
TATAAAGCTAGTTTAGGCTTTATTTGGCATTAAATTCTGTTCAAGTCCCGCTAAGGAGAAATGGCAGCAAGCAAAAGTAATGGAGTGGTTGTTTTTCGAGCAATACAGCCACGAACCTTATATCGCTACTTCTCGCTATTGGATTAGTTTATTAGGAAAAGCTGACGAATATCGAGAAGCAATTAAGCAAAAAAAAGAATCCGGTTATGCCGCTTTGGGAGTGATGGAAAAACATTTAGAAAATAATCGGTTTTTTGTAGGCGATCGCTACACCATTGCCGACATCGGTTTATTCGCCTACACCCACGTCGCCCCAGAAGGAGGATTCGATTTGGGACCGTTTCCCGCCATACAAGCTTGGATACAGCGAGTCATGGCTCAACCGCGATATATCGGCATTAAAGAATAGATAGTTTCGTAGTAAGCACTTTAGTGCTTTCCATGAGACTGCTTTAAAGCACTAAAGTGCTTACTACGAACAGGAAAACTCCCAATCAATGTCGTTCCAACACCGCTGGAACCTCTTCCACGCGAAACCGATAATACCAAACCCCCTCCGGCAACACCAAAACCATCGGACCGCTGCCGCAGTGTCCCAGACAACCGCTGCCCTCAACCCGTAAAACAGGCATCTCGCCTGTTCCCCCCTCTTTACAAGACTCCCGAAAAGCTGCCAAAACCTCCGCCGAACCTTGTTTGCGGCAAGTGCGGTTTTGGCAGACTAATATTTGTTGGGGAGAGCGATCGTTACCAACCATAAGCAAATCAAGTAGTTAAAATCTTCTCAGAATGCACTCGTATTGTTCGGTGGAGGTTCGCGCGCGCCCTACCTACAATGCTAGGTTAAGGAATGAAAAGCCTCTTCCAAAGAATTTTCTCCTTTCATACTTCGGTTTGCCGTTAGCAAAACCATTTGATTTGCTTGTGCAAATCGCCAGACGATACGATCGTCGCTCGCGATCGGTAATTCAATTTCTGCAAAGGTGAAAAAGCGAATAGGTAATAAATCCAGCCAACCCAGTGCAGTAATTCTACCCGCTAATAGTAAAGCGTGTCCTTCAAGGTTATGGTCTATAAGAAAATTCATGCACGAGATTCCCGTTGAACTTCATGTGCTGCTTTTTGTCTTTGCAGTTTTTCCCAAGCGGCTTCCATTCCCGGTTTGGGAGGCTTTTTAGCAAGTTTGGCGATGAGACCGCGATTGCGTTTTTCGTAATACTCTCGCAATTCTTCGCATTGTTTCAACACCATTAGATACTCCGTTTCAACTTCAACGCGATTGTCTTGAATGTAAGCAAGAGCAACATTAATTTGCTCGTCAGTGAGATTGAAAAGACCGCGAATAAATGTCGGGGGATATTGGGCAGTCAAATAATCCATAATGTCGTAGAGGGTAATCCGAGTCCCCGATATCGTCAAGCCTCTTTCCGTTCGCACAATTGTTGCTTTTCCGTTAGATTGCAAAGTCATTTTCGTTATTACCTAAATTTCACACAATTTATGAGAATAAAATCTTTTTGAGTTTGTTTTTCATCAAAATCTATGATTCCGTTCCCCGTTCACCCTTCCCTGTTCCCGACTTATGCAAGAAGTCTAATAACTACCAAATTGTTGTCATATCTAATATAAAACCAGGCAAAACATCTTCACCAGATAATGTTTTAGGAGAGTCGAATATTTCCACATCTTTACCCGCACGATAAACTTCTACTTGCCTATTTTTAGGATTAATTAACCAACCTAACTGCATTCCATTTTCCAGATATTCTTTCATTTTTTCTCTAGTTTCAGGTAAGCTGTCGGAAGGTGACATTAATTCGATTAAAAAATCCGGGCAAAGAGGTAAAAATTTCGTTCTTTGTTCGGGAGTTAAATTATTCCATTTTTCTATTGGTATCCAGGAAGCATCTGGAGAACGGTTGGCACCTGATGGTAATTTAAAACCACCAGACGAATCGAAAGCAACTCCTAATTTTCTTTGCCTATTCCAAATTCCCAAATCGAGATAAATTTCAAAATTACTCCTGCTAGTGTCTCCCCCAGTTGGTGACATAATAATTAAATCTCCTTTTGCATTTCTTTCAAATCTTAAATCCTGGTTTTTTTGACATAACCGAAAGAATTGTTCGTCTGTCATGTCAATTATTGGGTTAAGCTCGATAGTGTAGTTATTCATGGTTTAGTAATAAATGTTAAAAGCCGATTTATTTAATGGGAGGGTTTGGAGACCAAACCCTTACTATTTTAACTGATTTACAAAAAATGGTATTAGATAGCGAACAGACAAGATGTCTGTTCTACGGGCAAATCAATCCAAATCCGCCGGCCACAAATCCCGAGACTCCAACCACTCGCGATTAAACAACTTCGACTGATAGCGAGCCCCGCCATCGCACAACACTGTCACAATAGTATGCCCCGGCCCCATTTGTTTCGCCAAAGCAACAGCCGCCCCCACATTAATACCGACGGAACCGCCCATAAACAACCCATCCTTCCTCAACAATTGATAAACAACCCTCACCGCCTCTTTATCGTCAACCCGGACGGCATCATCGATGGGAACGTTTTCCATATTTTTCGTAATCCGACTGTTACCAATTCCCTCAGTAATCGAATTACCCTCAATTTTAACTTCCCCAGTTTTAATCAAACTGTAAATACCGCTTCCCATCGGGTCCGCAACCACCGTTTTAATCCCAGGATTTTTCTCCTTAAAAAATAACGCCCCACCGGCAAAAGTGCCGCCAGTACCGGTTGCCGCCACCCAAGCATCTATTTTTCCTCCCGTTTGTTCCCAAATCTCCGGACCGGTAGTTTCGTAATGCGCCATGCGATTTGCTAAATTATCAAACTGATTTGCCCAGATGGCGTTCTCCATTTCCTCGGCAACTCTTCCCGATAATTTTACATAATTATTAGGGTCGCGATAGGGCACCGCCGGCACCGGTCGAACCTCCGCCCCCAGAGTTCTTAAAGCCTCCATTTTTTCTACAGATTGAGTTTCGGGAATTATAATTAAACACTTATAACCTTTGGCGTTGCAAATATGAGCCAAACCGATACCCGTATTGCCCGCAGTTCCCTCCACCACGGTGCCCCCGGGTTTGAGCAAACCTTTTTCTTCCGCATCTTTAATAATATATAATGCCGCCCGGTCTTTTACCGAGCCCCCGGGGTTGAGAAATTCTGCCTTACCGAGAATTTCGCATCCAGTTTCCTCGCTAAAGCTGTTTAATCGAATTAAGGGCGTGTTGCCAACCGTGCCGATAAAGCCGTTTTTTACGTCCATAGTAAATTTACCTCAGTTGTGTGCTAGAGAGCAGGTCTTGAAACCCGGTTTTTTTTTAGTATCTTACCAGACTTTGCTCAAATCTAAAACAAATCCAGGCAATACTGATTCTCCGCTAACGCTGGCAGGGTTTTCCAAACATTCAGTTTCCATTCCCGGACGATAAATATAGACGTTTCGATTTTCTCTATCTATTAACCAACCTAACTGTATTCCCGATTCTTCCATGTATTCTTCCATCTTTTCTTGCAGCGGTTTAAGGTTATCTGAAGCAGACCTTAATTCTAAGACAAAATCTGGACATATTGGCGCAAACTTTTGTTTTTCTTCTGGATTTAAAGCGTTCCATCTATCTAACTTCATCCAAGAAGCATCTGGCGATCGTACTGCCCCCGTAGAAAGAGTAAATCCCGCATTGGAATCAAAACCAATTCCCGTACCATCTTTTTCAGCCCAAATTCCTAACTGTATGGTTATATTAAAATTGCGGTTTCCCGTTTCTAAACCCGTGGGAGACATAATCACTAATTCGCCTAATTTATTTTGTTCTATTTGCACTTCGCGGTTAATTTGACAGAACTCAAAAAAATCATCGTCAGTCATTTTTAAGTGCGGCGGTATTCGCAATACTATTGGAGTGGAAAACATAATTTTTATTTTTTGCCTAAACAATCTTCTTATAAAAATTAACTGTAGGGGAAGAGCGCATAAGGCTTAACTTCCTGTATTGATTTTTACTGACAATTCTTTATAAGGGACTTGTTAAAAAATAAACTACCAGTCTCTTGTAGGTCGGGCTCCGCGAACCTCCACCCAACACCGGTATCTTATTAAATTGCAAGTCCCTAATCGCATATTATGGTATTCTAATAAACCAGTTTTAGATAATTTTCAGCTTCATAACTTTTTGTAAAGTTATTTGAAGTTTTCTTAAGCAATATTTCGCCAGATTAACTATGTTTGAAGTTCTTTACTATCTCAAGAATGCCATCCAACCGTTTTTAGTGCCCCTGTGTTTTGTTTGCGCTTGGGGGTTGATTTTTTTAGCTGGATGGAGTATTTTCGGCGCGATCGCCTCCACGGTAACTCGCGCCAAACAAATGCACCAGATCCCCTGCGCCAACTGCGCTTTTTTTACCAGAGACTATCATCTCAAATGCCCCGTCCAACCAAAGATTGCTCTTTCCGAGGAGGCGATCGACTGTATCGACTATCGCCCCCACTAATTAACAATTATCTGGTATTTCAGAAACCCGGTTTTTCCAACAATACCTTCGCCAAAATAAAAATACCTACAAGAAAATGGCGTTCCTCGCCCGCCAGAAACCGGGTTTTTTCAAAAAACCCGGTTTCTTAAATCTCGATGCTGGCGAAGGTATTGTCCAAAAAACCGGGTTTCTTGACTTACTCTCTAATCCCCAATTTCCAGCAATACCTTTAATACCCCTTTAGTTCGGGCCCGTTCAAAGGCCGCCAGTCCATCCTCTAGTGGATAGCGACTGTCGATTAAAGGCTTGACATTTACCTTATTTTGTGCTAGCAACTCGATGGCCGGTTGAAAAGGCCCGCAGCGAGAACCGACGATCGTAATTTCATCCACCACCAAGGAAGACACATCCAAAGTCAGAGCCCCGGCGTAGGTGCTTTTGAGGACGAGGGTGCCTCTGGGGCGGAGGGCTCGACGGGCGATCGCGAACCCCTCCCTATTACCCGTACACTCCACAGAAATATCGAAGGCCCCATCCTTCACCCCATCCGCGAAACCGGTTTTAATTCCCCGTTCCTCCAAATTGGCCAGTTTTTCCCGATGGCGACCGATGGCCAATAAATCGCAACCGATCGCGGCCAAGGTCTGGGCCACCAACTGTCCCAATTTGCCGTCCCCCACGACTAAAACTCGTTCTTCAAGTCCGATCTTTACCTGTTGCTGAATCTCCAGGGCCGCCGCCGTCGGTTCGGTAAAAGTGGCCTCGTCCGTCGAGAGGTTATCCGGGATGGGATGCAAGTTTTGGTGGGGCAAGGTCAAATATTCGGCAAAAGCTCCGTTGCGGTTGACGATGCCCAAAACCGTCCTATTTTCGCAATGGGTGGGTTGCCCCTTGAGGCAGAAGCGACAATGACCGCAAGCGGCGTTAATTTCTCCCACCACTCGGCGGTTAATCAGATTTTCGGGGCCTCGTTCCACCAGACCCACAAATTCGTGGCCTAAAATACCTTGATAGGGGTAGTAACCTCTGAGAAGTTCGAGGTCGGTGTTGCAGATACCCGCCCGCAAGACTTTTACCAACGCTTCTCCTGGGGGAGGTTCGGGAATGGGTAGGTCGTTTTTCAGTTCCAGTTTTTGTTCTTGTAACCAAATTCCTTTCATTGTTAGTTATTATTTATTAGTGGCTTTTATTTAGGTCAGGGATAGTTAAAGTGTTAAAGTTTTGTCGCGATCGCCGACGGTAATTCTAGTTTACCCTCAACCTCTGAGACTTTATTCTGCTCTTGTCGAAACTCTTCTAGCAATTCAAAAAACATCGAAAAACCTGTTTCTTCATTAGTAGTATAAAGCAGAATAATTCGCGCCCAAGAAGCAGACGTACTTAAATTAAATCTTTTTTGCAACCAAGGCTGAAACTCTTGAAATTCCTCTTCTTGTTTCGTTAGAGGAATCTCTAAATCTTCATGGGATTGATTATATCCACATAAAAACATAAACAGATTAGAAACCGATGGATAACCGAGATACATTCCTGGTTTCTCTCGAATTTTATCGAGTAAATCGTACAATTGAGTCATCTTAATTTCAATCGTAATAAATTACCACCAATGGAAGAATTATTAACCCTCAAAGAATTACTTCACCAAGGCAAAGTAGACGAAGCTTTGCTAATCGTAGAAGAATTAGAAGAAATGAGCAAATCTGATAAACTTAATAAAATCTTCAGCTATGCTATTATCCTGTTAATGCACCTCATCAAACAAGAAGCAGAACAACGTCTCACTCGTTCCTGGCAACTTTCGATTCGCAATTCTGTAAAACAAATTCAACGTACTAACAAAAGACATAAAGCTAAGGGCAATTATTTAACCGAAGCAGAGTTAGAAGAAACCATCGTCGATGCTTACGAATTAGCACTCGAAAAAGCAGCTTTAGAAGCTTTTGAGGGTCGTTATGAAACTGAAGAAATAGCAGAAATGGTCGAGCAACAACAGATTATCGCCCGGGCAATGGATTTAATTTTAGAAAGGGAGCAAAAATAGCGCCTTTTTAGTGCAAAATAGTTTCGCTGTCGGTTATTTATTGATAAATTTTTGTTGGTATGGAAATGTAACTATCTGGTTGTTCGTTGTTGTGGTGAATGGCAAAGAAATTTCTTTCAATTTCTTTAAGAACGACAGCATCGTAATAAATTGTGCCACAATCGAGGCAAATTTCTACTGGGGTATTAGGAACTAGCAAATATTGACCCTTATAACTGTAAAGGTAGTCTATTTGCCGTTTTTTATAGCGATCGCTTCCACAAGTATTGCATTGAATGTCACGCATAGTTTTATCCTCTGGTTCTAGGGTCAACAAAATTTGGCGGACCGGGAATATAGACAGTAATAATGGCTACTTTTTCGCCGCGCCAACCGCAGACAATATGAATTGGTTGTTCGCCTGCAAATCCTAAAATCAAACAACTTTCTCCTCTGCCAGTATCGCCGTATTGTTCGAGTATTTCTCCGTTGAGTAAAGCTTCTTCTATTTCCAAAAATGTTAAGGTATCTGCACGACGTTCGATGTCCGCATGATTAGTATAAACGTACAAATTGGCGCTAATTTTGGCTTGAATTTTATCCAATTCCATTGACAACCTAACCTTTAAAATTAATATTGTCCTAACCAGCCTCCCTTTCCTCTATAATAATAAAAAACACCAACAAAGGAGCTTTATGGGAATATCTATAGATATCAACTCAGACAACTTCGCCACCGAAGTAGTAGAACAATCTTATCAACAACCGGCGATCGTAGATTTTTATGCCACCTGGTGCGGTCCTTGTAAAATTCTCAAGCCAACTTTAGAAAAGCTGGCGCAAGAATACGACTTCATTTTAGCTAAAATCGATATCGATAAAAATCCCGAACTAGCCAACGCCTATCATGTAGAAGGAGTTCCCGACGTCCGCGTCGTTAACCAAGGAGAAGTCTTGCCGGGATTTGTAGGAGTTTTACCGGAACCCCAAATCCGCGAAATGCTAGAACAATTAAACCTCAAATCTAGCTTAGAAATCGAGTTAGAAAGCCTTAAAAATGCTGTAGCTTCTGGCGATGCAAAACAAGCCAAAAAACTCTTCGACGAATTGTTTAATAAATACCCCGGCAATCCTCGAATTACCATAGAAGCTGCTAAGTTTTTAATAAGTTTAAATCGGTTCGAGGATGCAACTAAATTATTAGATACAATACCGCCAAGCGAAAGAACAGTTTACTCCCAAGCTCAAGGAGTAAAAGCAATAATGCACTTCAAACAAGAAGCAGAAAATACAGGGGAAAGCGAGTTAGATAAAAGCTATGCCGAGGCCTGTCGTTTAACTTTAGCATCGGAATACGATCGCGCCCTACAATTATTTTTAGAAATAGTAGGAACCAGTCGCAAATACAAAGAAGATGGAGCTCGAAAAGCCATGCTCTCCATCTTTAATTTATTAGGAGAAGAAAACCCTTTAACCCAGCAATATCGCAAAGAATTAATGTTGCAATTGTATTGATTAGGGAATGGGGAACAGGCAGTAGCCGCGTTCTACGGGGAACGGGGAATAGGGAATTGTTTTTTACCCAAAATCTTTCCCCTATTGCCTCTTGCCTATTGCCTCTTGCCTTCCGATTAAAAACCCACCGGTAAAATCAGACCCTCGCGGGCCATGACTGCTTTGGGAAAAACTGCTTCGACCTCTTTAGCAATGCCATCGAGAAAATCATCGGTGTGAGTCGGATCGTGGTGAAAAATTACCACTCGCTTGACTCCGGATGCCTCCGCCATTTTCACCGCCTCCTGCCAAGTCGAATGACCCCAACCTACCTTGGGGGATTTAGGATTGTGATACTCCTCATCGGTGTACATAGCATCGTAAATCAGAATATCCGCATCCCTTGCCAAATAATGAACGTGTTCGTCGAGGCCATCGGGGAAATGCTCCGTATCAGAACAATAAACCGCCGTCCGTCCGTTCCAAGTAACTCTATAACCCATAGCGTTGTTGGGATGATTGAGATGTCCGGTTTCGATCTCGATATCGTCGAGCATCATCTTCTGCCCCGGCAAAATTTCGTAAAACCTTAAATCTGCCTGCAACCCTGTCAGAGGAACAGGGGAATTAGGATGCAATACTCTATTGATGAAATGTTTTTTCATCGACTCCCCCTCTGGCGGGATTGCCCCATAAATATGAAAAGTATTGCCGGGTACAAAAGCAGGAGTAAATAAAGGAAAACCTTGGATGTGGTCCCAGTGATAATGGGTAAAGAAAATGTAACTTTCAAGGGGCATCTCCTGCATCAGTTCTTCCCCCAACACCCGCAGGCCGGTGCCTCCATCAAAGATTAAGCGTTTCCCCGCCACTCGCATTTCTATGCAGCTCGTATTGCCCCCATAGCGAATGGTATCTTTTCCTGGGGACGGAACGCTCCCGCGCACTCCCCAAAACTGAACGACAAAATCGCCCATACCATCGGATAATTCTGAAGATTCAGATAAATCGAGGGGTTGGGCAACAGAAGAAGAAGATATTTCCATGTTTAAGCGCTTCTTTATTTAATGAAAAAAAATACAAACCGCTCTAGAGAGTAGGTCAAGTATTCTGGTGAAACCACGTTTTTTGTGACTTCAGAAACCAGGTTTTTTCAAAAAACCTGGTTTCACAGGCCGACTCTCTAGATCGCGCAGTACAATTTCTAGTTTATATGCATCGGTTTTGGAGCTAATACCAGATTAAAACTGACATTGGGCCCGTTGGCGCAACAAGCGATCGCACAATACCAGCGCCACCATTGCTTCCACCATCGGCACAGCTCGTGGCAAAACGCAAGGGTCGTGTCGTCCCTTCGCTGCCAGCAAAGTTTCCTCACCCTGGGATGTCACCGTTTTTTGTTCTTTGCGGATAGTAGCAGTCGGTTTAAAGGCCACCCGCAAAATAAGATTTTCTCCGTTAGAGATGCCCCCCTGAATGCCGCCGGAACGATTGGTTCTCGTCCGCCAAGCACCCCTTTCATCCGTATAAAATTCATCGTTATGCTCGCTACCCGTCATCAGAGTCCCGCCAAAACCAGACCCAATCTCAAATCCCTTGCTGGCGGGTAAAGACATAACACCTTTGGCCAATTCTGCTTCTAGTTTATCAAACACCGGGTCTCCTAAACCTTTAGGGACATTTCTGGCAACGCATTCGACCACCCCGCCGATAGAGTCTCCCAAATCTCGCACCCGTTCTATTAACTCAATCATCTCCTGGGCAATTTCCGCGTCGGGACAGCGAACTATATTGCTTTCTACTTGTTCGGTGGTTACGGTATTAGGATCGACCTTTGCTTCTAAATCTTTGATTTGTTTGACGTAACCAATAATTTCCAGCTCCGAATATTGTTTGAGAATTTTTTTAGCGATCGCCCCCGCCGCCACTCGTCCTATAGTTTCCCTCGCCGAAGACCTGCCCCCACCCTGCCAGTTTCTAATACCATATTTCGCCTCGTAAGTCGCATCTGCATGAGATGGCCGATATTTTTGAGCCATCTCTTGATAATCTTGAGAGCGGGCATCTTTATTGCGCACTAAAATATGTATGGGAGTTCCCAGAGTTTTCCCCTCAAAGACTCCAGAAAGGATTTCGCAAGTATCCGTTTCCTTTCTGGGAGTTGTAATTTTACTTTGACCCGGACGGCGGCGGTCTAGTTCGGCTTGAATCTCGGAAATGTCTATTTCCAATTTTGGCGGGCAACCATCAATGACTACCCCTACGCCCCCGCCGTGAGATTCTCCAAAAGTTGTGATTCTAAATAAATGTCCAAATGTGTTGCCCATTAATAGCTTTGCCTATAAGCGGTCCGCAATTCGTTGTCTTTTAGTTTAAATTAAATTTTGGCAACGGGGAACGAGGAGCAGAATAAACCCCGGCCCCGCCGTTTCTTGTTTTTGTCCGCAATTGCGGACTTTTAATCTTCGTGGTCTTCAAAGGGATCGGCTAATTTCTTGGACGGAGGTCCAAAAGCCGTGTAAATGGAAAAGCCAGTGATGGCCACTAGCATAATGGCGATTGAAATGCTAAGAACTGTTGCAGGTTCCATAAGAATTGTTAAATTGCGATCGTTATCCACTTATAATATTACGAAAGATTAAAAAATTCTGTAGAAATACCAGAAAAGGAGATTATGGCGCAAAGGACTGTACTGGGAGATATCCTCAAACCCCTCAACTCGGAATATGGTAAAGTCTCTCCGGGCTGGGGCACGACCATCTTAATGAGCGTTTTCATCGGCTTGTTTTTCGTATTTTTGTTAATCATTCTCCAAATTTACAACTCTTCTCTGTTAATAGAGAATGTTGATGTGGATTGGGCAAACCTCACCCGCTAAATAACTGGGGTGCATCTCAAAAGTTTATTACTAATTGCTAATTGCTAATTGCTAATTGCTAGTTGGCAATTAAATGTTTTGGCAAGATGAGATGCACCCCGGGAAGTTATCTGAAAAAAAAACTAAAAAAATCAAGGAAATAAAGAAAATGAATATATTTGGTATCGGTCTCCCAGAAATGGCGGTAATTTTAGTAATTGCTCTCTTAGTATTCGGCCCTAAAAAACTGCCGGAAATAGGCAGTAGTTTGGGCAAAGCAATTAAAGGATTTCAAAATGCCGCTAGAGATTTTGAAAATGAGTTTCAACGGGAAGCCAAACAGATAGAAGAAAAACCCGCTCAAAAAACCGCTCAAAAAACAGATAAATCGGAAGAAGAACCGGTAATAACTGTTAATTCAAAAGAAGATATTACTGCTAATTCTTCTAATAGCTAAACTCTCAAAAAATAACAGATGATGGAGGAAGAACGAGGGTCAAAATTAGTAATTCCCGAGTTAATTGTCGGTTTGGGAAACCCAGAACCTAAATACGATCGCACCCGCCATAACGTAGGTTTTGCAGCGGTGGATGCCTTGGCAGACTATTGGCAGGTTTCTCTATCGGCAAATCGTAAGTTTCAAGGAGAATTTGGAGAGGGGAGAGGGCCAAAAACGGAGAAAGTTCGCCTCCTCAAACCTCTAACCTATATGAATAATTCTGGCCCTTCGATTCGGACGGCGTTGGATTGGTATAAATTGCCGCCCCAGTCGGTTTTAATCGTCTATGATGACATGGACTTGCCTTTGGGACGGTTGCGCTTGCGCTTATCGGGTTCTGCGGGTGGCCATAACGGGATGAAATCGGCGATCGCTCATCTAAATACCCAAGAATTTCCCCGCCTTAGAATAGGAATTGGCCGACCGAAAAATGCAGCAGCAGAAAGTAGCGACAAAAAGACAATTGGTTATGTCTTGGGCAAATTTTCCCAAGAAGAAACCGAACTAATAGAAGGAGTAATTGAACTGGTAGTAGAGGCGATCGATTTGAGTTTGCGACAAGGGGTAGAAAAGGCAATGAGCCTTTATAACAGGCAAGAGGCAAAAGGCAAAAGGCAAGAGTAGGCCAAAGGAAGGGTTATTAACAACTAACAATTAACAATTGACAATTAACAATTAACTGTGAGTTCTAAACCTTTACCCGAAACCACAGCGACAGTCAGAGTTACTAGCCAATCTTGGCAACAAGGCACCATCGAAGGAGAGGTGAGTGCGGGTTCTTTTGAATGGCATTTTCAATGGTGTTTCCGAAAAAATAAAACCTTGTCTATCAAACCTTCCCGTGGGAGAGCTTTAATACAAGAACCCTTGGGTAGGTTTTTAGAAAAATGGGATTATAAACTAGAACCGGGCGGCGATTATTCTTTTACCATTAAAGCGAATCTTTAACAATTAACAATTAACAACTAACAATTAACAACTAAATAAAATGACTAAATTTGTATTCGTCACGGGTGGAGTAGTATCGAGTATTGGTAAAGGCATCGTAGCCGCAAGTCTGGGTCGGTTGTTAAAATCGCGAGATTATTCAGTATCGATTCTCAAACTAGACCCCTATATTAACGTTGACCCAGGAACGATGAGTCCTTTCCAACACGGGGAAGTATTCGTGACCGAAGATGGGGCCGAAACAGATTTAGACTTAGGCCACTACGAACGATTTACAGATACCTCGATGTCGCGCCTCAACAGCGTCACCCAAGGCGCCATCTATCAGGCAGTAATCAATAAAGAAAGACGGGGAGACTATCAAGGTGGAACGGTTCAAGTAATCCCTCATATTACTAACGAAATTAAAGAACGAATCCAGCGCGTGGCCAGAAATACTAACTCCGATGTGGTAATTACGGAAATTGGGGGAACCGTTGGCGATATCGAGTCCCAACCATTTTTAGAAGCAATTAGGCAGTTTAGAAAAGATGCGGGGCGCAATAACGTAATTTATATCCATGTCACCCTAGTTCCCTGGATCGCTTCGGCGGGGGAAATGAAGACCAAACCAACGCAACACTCGGTTAAAGAATTGCGTTCCATCGGCATTCAACCAGATATATTAGTCTGTCGGTGCGATCGCCCTTTGCCTCTGGGACTAAAAGAAAAAATCTCCTCTTTCTGCGACGTACCGGTAGAATGCGTCATCACTTGCAAGGATGCAGAAAGTATCTACGAAGTCCCCTTGATACTGGAAACAGAAGGACTGGCAGTCCAAGCGCTAGATTTATTGCGCCTCGAACCCCGTCAACCGGAGCTGACTAAGTGGCAAACTTTAGTAGATCGTCTCTATCATCGGGTGGCCGATGGAGTTGATGGCAAGAGCCCGGAGGAAGGAGAAACGGTGGGTACGGCCTTAAAGAGAATTAATCGGACCTTAGAAATTGCCCTGGTAGGTAAATACGTTCAATTAAGCGATGCTTATTTGTCGGTGGTAGAAGCTTTGCGCCATGCGGCCATCGCCTGGGGCACAGAATTAAACATCCGCTGGGTCAATTCCGAGGAAGTGGAAGCAGAAGAAACAGAATCCCATCTGGAAGGAGTTAACGCTATTATTGTTCCTGGCGGTTTCGGAGTGCGGGGAGTAGATGGCAAAATAACTGCCATTAAATACGCAAGGACTAACAAAATTCCCTTTATGGGACTATGCTTGGGAATGCAGTGTGCGGTCATAGAATGGGCCCGCAACCAGGCGGGATTAGAAAAAGCCAACAGCGCCGAATTTGACCCGGCAACTCCCCACCCAGTCATCAACTTGTTACCAGAACAGGAAGATGTAGTAGATTTAGGCGGTACGATGCGGCTGGGTCTTTATCCTTGTCGCCTTCAGCCGAATACTTTAGCTTTTAAAGTCTATCAGCAGGAAGTAGTTTACGAACGCCATCGCCACCGTTATGAATTTAATAACAGTTACCGCAATCTGTTTTTAGAAAGGGGCTATCTTATTAGTGGGGCGTCTCCCGACGGTCGGCTGGCGGAGATTATCGAATTACCCGAGCATCCGTTTTTTATTGCTACTCAGTTTCACCCGGAATTCCAATCTCGACCTAGCGCCCCCCACCCATTGTTTTTGGGATTGGTAAGGGCTGCTTTGGGTGAAGAAGAAGATTACAATCTCTCGAAAAATGGGGAAATTAGGGGAGAAAATGGAGGAAAGGTCGATTCTATAGAATTGCCTAGTATCAATTCTGAAATTAATAATTAATAATTGGAAAGAACCAAGGTTAAAATATAGCAACCCTATTTGAGTTGTGTCAAATAATTAGACGCTTTAGGCATGCATGCAAGAGGCAAAAGGCAAGAGTAGGGAATAGGAAAAAGGGAAAAGTAAAGCTAACAAAGAAACTTTCGATTTTTTTTCTACTTTTTAATTGTTCGCAACCCATTTAGGATTGCTATACTAAAAAAAAGTTGAGTTACTAGCCAATGGTAAAGGAAAAACGAGCCCTCGGTTGCTATAACAA
This sequence comes from uncultured bacterium, assembly GCA_964619285.1. GTDB lineage: Bacteria > Cyanobacteriota > Cyanobacteriia > Cyanobacteriales > Microcoleaceae > CALKCV01. The sequence goes on from CAZUCT010000093.1 coordinate 14,385, forward strand.
GGGAGCATCGAATCTTGGCAAAAAGACTTTCTGGAGCAATTAAGTATTGACAATAAACAATAGACAAAAAGCGTTGAATTGTAGGTTATTTTCTGGCATTGAGATGCACCCCTATAACAATTTGCCTATTAAAAGATTAAAGATTTTAGATAAGACCTCTGGGATGAATTTATGGGAAAGAATTGTTTGAGGAGGTCTTGTGGCGTATTGGATTAAAATTTTGTACGAACGAAGCACCTATTTAATCGACCTCGATAGTATTAGTGCTTTTGCTAGCGAACCTAATAAAAGGATAACTTTTTGGTTGCCTAATAGCAGTCAGCCAATTATTCTTCACGCTCAGGGTTATCAAGATGCTTACAAACAAGTAGTAGAATATCTCAAAAAAAGAATAACGAGGGCGGGCGATCGCGATCGCTGGATTTGCATTAACTACGATCGCAACGAATGGTATATAGACCTCAATTCCATTACTTCTTTCGTTTGCGAACCTAACGGGCGGATAACTTTTTGGTTGCCAGATAGTACGAAAGATTTGGTAATTAATCCCCAAGGCAATCCAGAAGCTTATCAAAAATTAATAGAATTTATCAGAAAAAAGACCGGGTTTTCGTTGCCTTAATAGTAGGGTGCGCGTTGCGCACCTTACATTGGTGCGCGTTGCGCACCCTACTAACAATTAACCATTAAAAAAGCCAACTTAGCGGCTCCAAAAATTCCCGCTTCGTTGCCCAACATAGCAGGTAAAATTCGCAAATCTATCCGAGAACTAGGCAAAACGCGACGTTCGATTTCTGCTTCAAGACTGGGTAAAAAAAACTCCGCCGCCGCGCTAATTCCTCCACCAATAATAATTAATTCTGGAGTCAAAATATAAATCGAACTCGTCAAGCCAATTCCTAACAAACGCCCGTAATCTTGCCAAAATTCCAAAGCATTTTTATCCCCCGCTTTTGCTAAATCGATTAATTCTCGGGGTTCTTTGCCAGTGGCGCGACGAATGGCACGAACCGAGGCATATTGTTCCAAAGAACCGCGATTGCCGCTATTGCATTCGGGACCGTCGGGGTTTAAAGTAATGAGGCCTAACTCTCCCGCCGCCCCATGACGCCCGACGAATAACTGGCCGTCGAGAATCACGGCCCCTCCAACACCGGTGCCGAGAGTTAACATAATTGAATTTTGGACCCCGCGACCGGCCCCCAGCCAAGTTTCTCCCAGGGCGGCACAGTTGGCATCGTTGGCGAGGACTGCAGGCCAACGGGTTTTTTCTTCCAACCAGTCGGCGAGGGGGACGTTTTGCCAGTCGGTTAAGTTAATCGCCACTAGAGAGACCCTGCCCGCCGCGTCTGCGGGACCGGGCAAACCGACTCCAATGGCTTTTAGTTCTATATCGTGTTGAAACTTTAAAGTAGCGATCGCGTCAACAATTCTATCTAAAACGGCTTTTGGGGTTGCCGGTTGGGGGGTAGGTACGGTAAGAGAGCGATCGCAAGTACCATCTGAGGCAAACAGTCCCAGTTTAATTGCGGTTCCTCCCAGATCTATGCCAATTACTCCGGTCATTGTTTAATAAATAAAAAAAATGCAAGTAGTTATTCTAGCAGGGGGCCAAGGAACCCGGCTTCGAGAAGAAACCGAATATCGTCCGAAGCCATTAGTGGAAATAGGAGGGCATCCGATTATTTGGCACATAATGAAGCTTTACGCTCGTTATGGTTTCTTAGAATTTATTGTTTGTTTGGGCTACAAAGGCAATTTAATTAAAGAGTATTTTCTCAACTATGAAGCAATGAATAACGACTTTAGTATTGATTTAGGCAATCCCAGCCAGATTACCTATCACAATGCCCATCAAGAACAAAATTTTCGAGTCACTCTAGTCAATACAGGTTTAGAGACGATGACCGGTGGTAGGGTAGCTAAAGTTCAAAAATATATCAATGAAAGTTTCTTCATGGTAACTTATGGGGACGGTCTAGCCAACATCAATATTAAAGAATTAGTCGAGTTTCATCAAAGTCATGGAAAAATAGGGACCGTAACTACGGTGCGACCGCTGTCTCGCTACGGAGTTTTAGATGTTGACAAAGAAGCAAGAGTTTTAAAATTTGGAGAAAAGATTAAAGAAGATAAAATGGTGAGCGCCGGCTTTTTTGTGTTCGAGCGTCGCGTTTTTGATTATTTGTCCGAGGAAAATTGCATTTTGGAAAAAGGGCCTTTAGAAAAATTGGCAACAGAGGGTGAATTAATGAGTTATCATCATCCAGGATTCTTTTATGCGATGGATACTTTTAAAGAGTATCAAGAGTTAAATAAAATCTGGGACTCAGGTCAAGCTCCTTGGAAAGTTTGGGAATAGGACTTGGCAACTTTAGGTTCAATTTTATCCACCGTAAAATACATTGAGATTCAACAATACAAAAAGGCAAACAAATGCGAGTTTTAGTCACGGGTCACAACGGGTATATTGGTGCAGTTATGGTTCCCATGCTGCAAGCTGAAGGGTATGAAGTAGTCGGTCTAGATACCTATTTTTTTGAGGATTGTAATTTGGGTTATGAAGCATCGGTCGTTTCATCCATTCGTAAAGATATTCGAGATGTTAGCCTAGAAGAACTAAAAGGATTGGATGCAATTATTCATCTAGCTGCCCTTTCTAATGACCCACTCGGTTCTTTAAAATCTGAGTGGACTTATGATATTAACCACAAAGCATCCGTTCGTTTGGCTCAATTAGCTAAAGAAGCTGGGGTTAAGCGTTTTCTGTATTCTTCATCTTGTAGTATGTATGGTGCGGCAAGTCCCGATGAAGTTTTGACAGAGGATGCGCCTTTACGTCCGTTAACTCCTTATGCAATTTCTAAAGTCCGGGCGGAAGAAGAAATTGCGAATTTAGCAGACAGCGGGTTTAGTCCCGTGTTTATGAGGAATGCTACAGCTTATGGAGTTTCTCCTCAATTTAGGGCTGATATTGTGTTGAATAATTTGGTAGGATGGGCTTTTACTACGGGTAAAGTTAAGATTATGAGCGATGGTACTCCTTGGCGTCCAATAGTTCATATTGCTGATATTAGTAGGGCGTTTATTGCTGTTTTGAAAGCTCCCCATACAGCAATTCACAATGAGGCTTTTAATGTGGGGGTTAATGAAGAAAATTATCAGGTTAAAGATTTAGCTGAAATAGTCAAAAACACGGTGCCAAATTGTGAGGTTGAATATGCCAATCGAGGGGGGCCGGATCCGAGAAACTATTGCGTTGATTTTAGTAAATTAAGTCGAACGCTGCCAAGTTTTCAGCCTGAGTGGAATGCGGAATTGGGAGCTAAAGAATTGTACGAAGCATTTCTAAAAGTTCGGTTAACTTTAGACCAGTTTCAAGGGAAAAAATATATTCGACTAAATCAATTAACTCATTTACTTGATGAGAAAAAACTCGATAGTGAATTGCGTTGGAAAAAACAAATGTAAATATGTCTTTCGAGTAAGTTTAAACCAGGAAAAAATTAGTTTTATTGTCAGAATATTAGATGAAAAAAAATAATTGTCGGTTTTGTAAAACTGCTTTGAATCAAACTTTTGTAGATTTGGGTATGTCTCCGTTATCTAATAATTTTTTGAAATCGGAGCAACTCAATCGAGAAGAAAAATTCTATCCCCTTCATGCTTATGTCTGCCATAATTGTCTTTTAGTTCAACTAGAAGAGTTTGAAACTCCAGACCAGATTTTTAGCGACTATTCGTATTTCTCTTCTTATTCCGATAGTTGGTTGCGTCACGCTGAAAATTATACGGAATTAGTCGCGAACAGATTTGGTTTTAATGAGAAGAGTCAAGTTATCGAAATTGCCAGTAACGATGGCTATTTGTTGCAATATTTTCTCAAACGAAAAATCCCTGTATTGGGAATCGAACCGGCAGCTAATGTGGCTAAAGTTGCTGAAGAAAAAGGTATTCCCAGTTGGGTAAAGTTTTTTGGCGCGGACACTGCTCGATTATTGCAAAATGAGGGAAAACAGGCAGATTTGTTAATTGGAAATAATGTTTTAGCTCACGTTCCAAATCTTAACGATTTTGTGGCGGGAATGAAAATTGCTTTAAAGTCTAACGGGATTTTAACGATGGAGTTTCCCCACCTTTTGAAACTGATGGAATACAATCAGTTTGATACGATTTACCACGAGCATTTTTCTTACTTCTCTTTCTTGGTGGTTGAAAGGATATTTGCCAGTCACGGTTTAACTCTTTTTGATGTGGAGGAAATTCCTACTCATGGGGGTTCGTTAAGAATTTATGGCAAACACGATTCTAATTCTAATTATCCGACAAGCGATCGCCTCAACAATCTTAAAAATAAAGAAATCAAAGCGGGCCTCGATAAATTAGAAACCTATTTAGGATTTAGCGAACAAGTGAAGGAAACTAAGCGAAAACTGCTCGAATTTGCGATCGCCATTAAGTCCCAAGGTAAAACTATCGTCGGTTATGGAGCCCCCGCCAAGGGTAATACTTTGTTAAACTACTGCGGGATTCGTACAGATTTTTTAGACTATACTGTAGATCGCAATCCCCACAAACAAGGTACGTTTTTACCTGGAACTCATATTCCAGTCGATCGCCCTGACAAAATTAAAGAAACTCGCCCCGACTATGTGATGATTTTGCCCTGGAATATTAAGGAAGAAATAATCGAGCAAATAGGTTATATTCGAGAGTGGGGCGGGCAGTTTTTAATTCCCATTCCTCAAGTGGAGGTAATTCGATGAAATTTATCGAAACTAAATTAAAAGGAGCTTTCGTTATCGAATTAGAAAAAATTGAGGACGAACGAGGTTTTTTTGCCAGGTCTTGGTGCGAAAAAGAGTTTGCCGAAAGCGGTTTAAATCCCAATCTAGTCCAGTGCAATATTTCTTTTAATCGAAAAAAAGGAACTTTGCGAGGAATGCACTACCAGGCAAAACCATATCGAGAAGCTAAATTAGTTAGATGCACGAAAGGGGCAATTTACGATGTTATTTTAGACCTTCGTTCCGACTCGCCAACTTTTAAGCAGTGGGTAGCTGTGGAGTTGACTTCAGAAAATAGGAAAATGCTTTATATTCCTGAAGGGTTAGCTCATGGGTTTGAGACTTTGGAGGACGATACGGAAGTTTTTTATCAAATGTCGGAGTTTTATCATCCCGAGGTGGCTAAGGGGGTAAGATGGAACGATACTGCTTTTGACATTCGGTGGATGGAAAGCCAACCAATTATCTCTGAAAAAGATAAAAGTTACGCAGATTTTGTCAGTTAAATAACAATTTTAAAATGAGCGTTTGTCCTAATTGCGATTATCAAAAAACTGAGCCTTTTTTCTATCTGAAAAATTCGCCAATTTTACAAAATATTTTGTTGGCAACGGAGTCGGAAGCTAAAGGGGTGAAAACAGTTGATGTGGATTTTGAATATTGTCCGAATTGTCATTTTGTTTTTAATCCCACATTTGATGATGCTTCTGTTAGCTATACGGAAGTTTATGATAACAATCAAATGCAATCTCTAAAATACAAGAATTACATCGATGGTTTGAGCGATCGCCTAGTTGCCGATTGTTGTTTAAACTCAGAAAGTAAAATTCTGGAAGTTGGTTGCGGTAACGGTTATTTTTTATCTCAGCTTCAGCAGAAAAGTGGGTCTGAATTTGTCCGAGGTTACGACCCAACTTATAACGGACAAAATCAGATGTCCGAGTTTATTTACAAGTCTTATTTTTATCCCAAACCGGGAGAAACTTTCGACTTAATTATTCTCAGACACGCCTTAGAAGGAATGCTGAGTTACGACGAAGTTTTAACGGGAATTGTAGCGTCGATGCGCGGCAATACTAAGCTTTATCTGGAGATTATGAATTTAGATTACATCATCAAACAAAAGGATTTGTCTTTGATGTATTATGAATGTGCCCGGTATTTTTCGTTGCGATCGCTACAGTATTTGCTAGGTAAATACAGCTTAGAAATGCAACAAGTTTATTCCCTATTTAATGAAAATTATTTAGGTGTATTTGCCAGCCAACGTCCCGATGTTAAAGATTTAGCAGAAGTTCAAACCAAATTGAGAGAAATAGTATCGAATTATGAGAAAATAGTAATTTGGGGAATTGCCGGGCGAGCTATTTCTACTCTGGCTAATATGGGTTGGGATAAAAAGGTAATTCAGTTTGCAGTGGATCTCGATCCAAACAAACAAGGAAAGCACGTTCCGGTCACCGGACAACCGATAATTTCGCCAGAGGAAGCAGTCAAATTTCAGCCAGAATTGGTTATAGTTGCTAATGCTAATTACCTGACAGAAATAAAGCCCAATTTTGACGATAAAACCCAATTCTTAACATTAGATGGAATCTTGCATTAAAAAAAATATGGCCGGTCAAGAAACCCGGTTTTTTGGAAAAACCGGGTTTCTGAGATACCAAAGAATAAAATTGTAGGCTGGGCGCGCGCGAACCTCCACCCAACATCAGCGAACAGGCAAGATGCCCGTTCTACGGGCAATCAATTCAGCGGGCAATCAATTCAATTAACAGGAGAAATAAAAATGGACGACTCATTAGAATTTGAGAAAAGAAACGTCGAGTATATCGAGAAAATGGGGGAAGATAAATCCTTACAGAATCTCAGCAACGATTGGTATGTAAAAACGGCAAAATACGAATACGAATACCATTTTACCTGGATGGGGAGACCGATAATTCAATTGCCCCAAGACATTCTCGCCATGCAGGAAATTATTTATCGAGTCAAACCAGATTTAATTATTGAAACTGGAATTGCCAGGGGCGGTTCGATAATTTTCTACGCATCAATGCTAGAGTTAATTGGCGGCAACGGAGAAGTCTTAGGAATCGATATCGATATTCGGCAACACAACCGGGTGGAAATCGAAAAACATCCCATGTTTAAGCGGATTTCGATGGTGGAAGGTTCTGCTATCGACCAAAACATAGTCGATCGCGTCTATGAAATCGCTAAAAACAAGCAAACAATTTTAGTTTCTTTGGACTCCAATCACAGTCACGATCATGTTTTAAAAGAACTTCAATTGTATTCCCCTCTAGTTACCAAAGATAGCTATCTGGTCGTATTCGACACCGTAGTAGAAGATATGCCAGACGAACTCTTTGCCGATCGCCCTTGGGGAAAAGGCAATAACGCCAAAACTGCTGTGTGGGAATTTCTCAAAAGTAGCGATCGCTTTGAAATAGATAAAAGCATGGAAAACAAACTTTTAATAACGGTCTGCCCCGACGGTTATTTAAAATGTATTAAGGATTAAAAAAAAGGATTAAAAAACATGAAACGCATCCCCATATCCGGTCCTTCAATTACACAAAAAGAAATTGACTATGTAACCGATGCAGTTACCAACGCATGGTACGAAAATGCAGGTTTGTACCATCAAAAATTTGAAACTGCTTTTGCCAATTATATCGGTACTAAATACGCCGTTTCTTTGCCATCCTGCACCTCAGCAATCCATCTATCTCTAGTTGCTTTTGAAGTGGATCCTGGAGATGAAGTAATCGTACCCGAGATTACTTGGATAGCCTCCGCCGCCCCCGTAAATTATGTCGGGGCAAGGCCAGTTTTTGCCGATATTGACCCCGACACTTGGTGTTTGTCGGCTAAATCCTTTCAATCCTGCATTACCCCCAAAACTAAAGCTGTAATTCCAGTAGATCTATATGGGGGAATGCCCGATATGGAGGCAATTTGCAACATCGCCCGACAGCATAATATTGCCGTTATTGAAGATGCAGCAGAGGCTATTGGTTCGGAATATCGGGGGAAAAGAGCTGGGTCTTTGGGAGATACGGGAGTTTTTAGTTTTCACGGTTCAAAAACCCTGACCACTGGTGAAGGAGGGATGTTAGTAACCGATAGGGAAGATGTTTATCGGCGGGTTCTATTTTTGCGAGACCACGGTCGCCCCCCAGGAGACAAAATGTTTTACAACACCGAGGTTGCTTACAAATACAAAATGAGCAGCATGCAGGCCGCTTTAGGTTTAGGCCAGTTAGAACGCATCGATGAATTAGTCGATCGCAAACGTCAGATTTTTGCTTGGTATCGAGAAGAGTTAGGGAATGTGGAAGGAATTACTCTTAATTACGAACCGGCAAATACTAAAAACACTTACTGGATGGTGACGGCTATTTTCGATGAAAAATTGGGGATGGAAAAAGGGCGTTTGATGGAATTAATGAGCGAGCAAAATATTGACTGCCGTCCCTTTTTTCATCCTCTGAGTTCTCTTCCTGCTTATGAAGGTTTGGAAAGTGCGAAAGTTGCTGTTAAAAATAATTCGATCGCTTACCAGATTAGCCCCCGAGGAATTAATCTTCCTTGTGGGATGAATCTGACTGAGGAATTAGTTAAATATGTAAGTGGAGCGTTGTTAAAGGTTATATAGCATTTTCATCTGAGTCGTTTGACGTACTCCCCGTGCTAAAGCAGCGGGGATTCTAAATATCACTATTTAGACTTTCTCTAACGCCCTCGTCGGCTTACTTGCCTGAGTTTCCTCATTCAAGCAGAGGTCGGTCTCTCCAGAGGCGTCACTTTCCCTGCGCCCCAGGGTAGTTGATAGTTGCTTTAGGGCAGCTACAAGAATATTGATTGCAGCATTTTCATCTCTGTCAGCCTCATAACCACAGTGGGGACATTTATGAGTTCTAGTGCTTAAAGTTTTGATTACTTTTTTACCGCAATTTGAGCAGTTTTGAGAAGTATTTTTGGGTTCAACTGCGATAACTGGAACTCCATAAATGCTACCAAAATACTCCAACCATTCCCTAAATTTATACCAAGCAGCATCATTAATTGACTTGGCTAAATGATGGTTTTTTACCATATTACGCACCTTTAGGTTTTCGATCGCTACCAAGTCGTTAGACTGGATGACGCGCTGTGCTTCTTTACAAGCAAAGTCGTTACGCCTGCGTGACACCTTAAGATGGGCTCTACCTAACCGATTCCTGGCTTTGGCTCGATTTTTGCTTCCTTTTTTGGTACGAGATAAACGCCTTTGTAGCTTTTTAATCTTACGTTCATCCTTTCTCAAAAACCGAGGATTATCAAC
>CAZUCT010000094.1:0-23445 GCA_964619285.1 uncultured bacterium
AAACCCGGTTGGCAAAAAACCGGGTTTCTTGGTTAGGTAAAAAACCGGGTTTCTTGGTTAGGTAAAAAACCGTTAGAAACCCGGTTGGCAAAAAACCGGGTTTCTTGGTTAGGTAAAAAACCGGGTTTCTTAGTTAGGTAAAAAACCGTTAGAAACCCGGTTGGCAAAAAACCGGGTTTCTTAGTTAGGTAAAAAACCGGGTTTCTTGGTTAGGTAAAAAACCGGGTTTCTTAGTTAGGTAAAAAACCGTTAGAAACCCGGTTGGCAAAAAACCGGGTTTCTTAGTTAGGTAAAAAACCGGGTTTCTTGGTTAGGTAAAAAACCGGGTTTCTTGGTTAGGTAAAAAACCGGGCTTCTTAGCTAGGTAAAAAACCGGGTTTCTTAGTTATCCGCGAACAGGCAATAGCCGCGTTCTACGGCAAAACCGATCGCCCGCTAGAAACAACCTCTTCGATAATATCTGCAGCGCGAGTCACCCCGCCAGCGCGACGAATAGCAGCTTGCAACCGGAGGGCGTTTTCCTTATACCGAAATGGGTCATATTAGTTAGTGGGGTAAGCAAGCAAAAGAGCTTATAATAAAGCCAAAGCCCCATCAAGTCAAGAAAAACTTGCGGAAAAAACTCAGTTAATTCTCATTTTCAAACGCCCAAGGCCATGATAGAGTAATTGAACAAACAGATTCAAACATTCTTCAAAAGCTAATTATGGCCAACGTACCAGTCCGAGTTATTGTTGAAAACCTCAGCCCAGAAGGAGAAGGCTCGATTTTATCCCCCACCTGGGTAGGCTTTCACGACGGCGGCTTCGACACCTACGATGGCGGCAGGCCGGCATCTCCCGGAGTCCAGCGCCTTGCCGAAGACGGAAACCCTCTAGCCCTAGTCCGGGAATTTGGACTCAGCGGCTTCGGCACCGTAGATGGAGTCGTCGGCGACGGTCCCATCTTACCGGGACAGACAGCAAGCCAAAGTTTCGTCCTCGATAACGAGAGTCCCGATAGTCGTTACTTCAACTATGCATCGATGGTCGTTCCCAGTAACGATGCCTGGATCGGTAACGGCGACGAGAAAGAATACCTAGTATTTAACGGCCGAGGTCAGTTCCAACCAGTTAGCTTTGTCGTAACGGGGGATGCCGTTCTGGATGCCGGCACCGAAGTCAACGACGAACGTCCGAAAAACACCGTCGGTCTCGCTCAAACAGAACCCAACACGGGGGAATTTGAAATCGGAGTAGTTCTGCCCCATCCCGGCCATCGCGGTTCCGCAGGCAACCCGGAAGGAAGGCAAAGCATCCTGAGAGGAGACTTTGGCGACTTCACTGCCGACAACTACCAAGTTGCCCGCATCTCCATCGTCGAAGAAAAAATCGGCAACAACCGAAACAACCGACTCAACGGCACTAAAAGAACGGACTCCTTCAACGGTGGCGGCGGTAACGATAGTATTAACGGTCGCGGCGGCAACGACTTTATCGCGGGGGGCAACGGCAACGATAACCTCCAAGGCAGCGTTGGTAAGGATACCCTCCACGGCGATGGCGGTAACGATCTGCTCGATGGCGGTGTCGGCATGGATCTGTTGATGGGCGGTGCCGGCGAAGATTTGTTGATGGGGGGCTTAACGCGAACTAACAGGCAAACATTTAAGCGAACCTTCAAACTCCAAGAAGCCCAAGAAGTTCCTCGCGTTCCCAACACCCGCGCCACCGGTACGGTCACTGCCACCTTAGACGGAATGGAACTAACTATAGAGGGCAGTTTTGAAAGGCTAACCAGCGCCCCCGCCGCCGCCCACATCCACTTCGGTGCTAAAGGCTTTAATGGCGGAGTAATTCAAGGCTTGACCTTTGAAGGCAACCGTCGTTCTGGCACTCTTAGCGGCAGTTTAACCCTAACTCCCGAACAACTCGCTGCCCTACTTGCCGATAACTACTACGTCAACCTCCACACGGAAAACAATCCTGGGGGAGAGTTGCGGGGACAGATAGATCTGAATTTAAAGGATGCCGTCCCAGGTGGCGACAAACTCATGGGCGAAAGCGGTGTCGATGTTTTAATTGGCAGCGTTGGCGACGATATGTTAGATGGAGGTGTCGGCAACGATACTTTAACCGGACTTGACGGCAAAGATACTTTTGTTATTGCCGGAGATGGAAGTTCGGATCTGATTTTGGATTATCAAGACGGCGAAGACAAGATCGGTTTGGCCGGCGGCCTGCGTTTTCGCGATCTAACTATCGAACAGGGAACTAGCAACGATGCCACTTCTATCGAAAGCGTAAATCACGCTTTGATTAAAGCGGGAGACAACATTTTAGGTGCTGTGGCGTTTACTTCTGCTGAGGCTCTCAATGCCAGGGATTTTACGATCGTTTAGGTAATGGGGAATCGTTAATTCCCCAAACAAAAGCCATGCCCAAGGGTGACATCAAAAAATACAATCTCAAAGAACTGCTGGCAGTCATTTATATAGGAGTAACTGTCAGCTTTTTGCTGTTGGGAGTCAGACATCTGGGAGGTTTGCAAAAGCTAGAGTTAGCGGCCTTCGATCGCCTCGTGCAACTGCGTCCGGATCCGGGTCCGGATCCTCGCCTGCTGGTGGTGGAAGTGACGGAAACAGATATAGAAAAATTGCAGGAGTGGCCTCTAAAGGATCGAACTTTAGCGCGAGTGCTAGGGACCCTGCAACTATACAAACCGGCGGTTATCGGTCTGGACTTAGCGCGGAACCTCGCTAATGAAGGCGACGAAGGTTACGAAGAGTTAGTCGCTCAAATGAACGCACCGAATTTTATCGGCATTACCAGCGTCGGCAACCGCAGAAGCGATCGCATCCCTCCACCGCCAAGGGTACCCAAAGAGCAGATAGGTTCTATCGACGTTCCCATCGACCCCGATAATGTGATGCGCCGGCATTTGTTGTTTAACTACGATGCAGAGTCGAACGTTAACTGGCTTTCTTTTGCCTTGCGCCTCTCCCGCACTTACATGAAACTAGATTGCCCCGGATATCGTCCCGCTACGGGGGTTTCTTGTAGGGAGATTCAGGCAAAGCTGACCGAAGAACAGGAATATCAGTTAGGGGATATAGTGTTTTATAAGTTAAAATCTCACTCTGGCGGCTATCAAAATATCAATGCCGGGGGATATCAGATTTTAACTAGCTATCGTTCTGCTCAAAACGCCGCCAGAACAATTTCTCTAACCCAGCTTTTAGAGGGAGATTTCGACCCCGAGTTAGCGAAAGATAAGATAGTTTTGGTGGGAGTCAGCGCCCCCAGCGAGCAAGATTTGTTTTTTACTCCCTTCAGCAGCGCGCTCGCCGACGAACCTCGGATGCCGGGAGTAGTCATCCAAGCGCAAATGACCGGTCAAATATTAAGCGCGGTGTTAGACGGCGATCGCCTCTTTTGGTATTGGCCCGAGTGGGGCGAGGTTGCGTGGATAGTTGGTTGGGCGATCGCTGGTGGCAGTTTGGCAGCAACCTCTCACAAACCCCTACTTTTAGTCATCGGCACTGGAGTGCTATTAATTTTATTGTGGGGCAGCACTTTTATCTTATTTCTCCAGCAAGGATGGATACCCGGAGCGGCCTCTACTTTAGGGATAATCTCAGCAGTAGGAGCCATTGTATTTTATAAAGAAAGTCAAGCCGAACTACAGCAACAAATGGTAATGAGGTTATTAGGGCAACAAACCTCCCCAGAAATAGCCGATGCCCTGTGGCAAAGTCGCGATCGCCTCCTAGAGTCGGGAAGGTTGCCTTGGCAAAAACTAACCGCCACCCTATTTTTCTCCGACATCAAAGGTTTTAGCACCATCTCCGAAGAAATGCAAGACTCCCCAGAAAAGCTGATGGGATGGTTAAACGAATACCTCAACGCCATGAGCGACGAAGTATTAGCCCATCAAGGGATAGTCAACAAATTTATGGGAGACGGCATGATGGCAGTATTCGGCGTCCCCATCGCCGCCACCACCGAGGCCGAAATTGCCGCCGATGCCCAAAGGGCGGTCAACTGCGCCCTCGCCATTCGGGAGAAATTAGTAAAATTAAACCGCGACTGGCAGGGACTGCAGTTACCGACAGTACAGATGCGCGTCGGCATTTTCACCGGAATAGCGATGGTAGGCAGTTTGGGAGGGAAAAACCGCTTGGAGTATGCGGTGATAGGCGATGCTACGAATACAGCCTCTCGTTTAGAAAGTTCTTTTAAAGAACGCCAGATAGATGATTGTAGAATCTTGATAGGGAAAGAGACCTTGCAACATTTAGACGATAAGTTCGAGGTAGAGGAGTGGGGAGCGCTACCCGTGAAAGGTAAAAAGCAAACCGTCGAAGTTTACAGGGTAATAGATAGGAGACATAGTTCGTAGTAATCGCTTTAGCGATTGATACCCATTACCAATTCCCCATTACCCATTCCCCATTCCCCATTACCCATTCCCCATTCCCCATTACCCATTCCCCAACCTCAATTAAAAAGGAATCAACTCGGGGAAATTGACCAAAAGCTGCTCGTCAGTCAGCTCGTCTCCCAGTTGGGCGGGGGAGAAATGAACTTGAACCCCTCGCAACTTACCGTTATAACGAAGATTAATCAAAGCCTTTAAAGCTTCGCTCATGGCATCGTAACTGGCGAGGTCGTCTTCCAGAGCCGGCACTTCTCCCTCGCAAGCTATAGCGATCGCTACCACCAAATTCCCCGTGGGCGGCAAAGTGAGAGGTTCGTTGTCGCCGGCAAATTCTTCAACCTGTCCCGAACTGAGATAGCGTCCGGCAGAGTCCGCAAGCAGTTCGTCAAAATAGTCCCCCGCTTCTCCCTCATCCCAGATAACGTCACCTTCGTTCGCGGCAGACTTCCAGTAACCATCGTACTGTAAAAGAGTTTCGCACGCCTTCGCCAGACCCTCCCCGGCAACTTCCAAATCTCCATCCGCTGCCACCGTCTCTCTGGCAACCTGGTTGAGGACTCCCAAAACGGGAGTTGCCTCCGAACCGGCTAAATGGAGAAACAACCGACAAACCACAAAGCGAGTTTTGCCGGTAAATTTGTTAAAATTATCTCGCAAACCCATAATAGATTTGACTCCTCAACAACAACAGTTCCTACTATAGCGCAGTTTTGGGGAATGGGGAATGGGGAATGGGAAAAGTAAAAAAGTAGCGATCGCTATTAAGTAGGTAGGCAAAAATATTTGCAGAAAATTTTCCCCGTAGAACAGACATCTTGTCTGTTCGGTGTCTAATTAATTTGGCACTACTATACTTGACGCGGGGAGGAATTGCGCTTTTCTTCTTTTCAGAAAAATCCTCTTTTTGAGTATGAGTGTGAGTCATGAGTATGAGTATGATACGCTTCTTTTCTGCCCGTGTCGAGTATACTTACCTAACGAAGAAATCCCCCGGCCCCAGAGCCGGCGCGCCAGTCAAAGTCGCAAATTGACCGCCATCGCCAAAACCGGCAGCGCTGCCGTTGGGGTTATAGTACAAACTGCCATCATCGCTGTTATAAACAATAATGCCCTCGGCAGTGGCAGCATCCCTCGTCACCGTCTCAAATTCGGAGGCGATATCTTCCAGGGCGGCGAAAGTAGTAGCATCTAAGAGTATTAAATCCTGCCCCGGTGCAAAATCGGTAATCTCGTCGATACCCAAATCCTCTTGACTAAAAGGGCGATTCGCGTTAAAGATAAAGCGGTCTATACTGGCACCTCCCGTCAAAACATCGTTGCCGGGACCGCCGTTGAGCCGATCGCGCCCGATACCCCCATTCAGAGAATCGTTACCGCTACCGCCAAACAAGAAATCGAACCCGAGGCGACCTTCCAAGACATCATTTCCATTTTTCCCGTACAACCAGTCGTTGCCGCCACCGCCGATTAAGCGATCGCCGCCGCCGCCCCCGTTCAAAGTATCGTTACCGCCACTGCCGTTAATAACCTCTGCATCCGCCGAACCGACGATGCGATCGTTACCTCCCAGAGCCCTCAGTCCGCCGGGCACACCGTCCAAATCTCCCGGAGACAGAGTTCGCACGTCATCGCCGTTACCGAGCAAGAGAAAAGTCGGCTCTGGTTCCGGTTCCTCCTCAGAAAGCACCGTATCTTCGCGCACCGACAAATTTTGAATCCGAGTATCCGCTGCTGCTGGCACGTCCTCAACGTTATAACTATCGCCGTCAAAATTCGCCTGGAAATACTCCGCCAAAGCATCTTGTTCGGAACCGTCATCGGTAAAATTGGCAGCATCGCTAGCTCCTGCCGGCAACTCTTCCTCCACCAAATCTACTCGGTTTGCTCCAAACAGGGGAAAAGGATAGCCGTCGCCCCCGCCTGCGAGGAAATTAAGCGTCACCAGGCGAATTTCCCGGTTGGCATCGCCGACAATTTCCCCGTCGCGGACCGCCACGTCGGCAACGGAACCATCCTCGTTGAGAATTGCCAGACTGCGAACTCGCTCTCCTTCCGCTTGCAGGGCAGTGGCGACACCATTCGCATCTCGTTCAAAAGCGATCGCCTGTCGAGTCGGATCGAAACTGAAAGCAATACCCCCAATTTGCGGAAACTGCCCCGGAGTCGCGCCCTCTGCGGTGGCAGCGACGCCG
The DNA here is from genome assembly GCA_964619285.1 of uncultured bacterium. Taxonomy (GTDB): domain Bacteria; phylum Cyanobacteriota; class Cyanobacteriia; order Cyanobacteriales; family Microcoleaceae; genus CALKCV01. Next base: position 6,612 of record CAZUCT010000094.1, read on the forward strand.
TGTTCTATTATTTGTCGCAACTCTTCGGCGGTGACTGTCACCAGAGACAGTTCGTTATTGAAGCGCAAAGAGTTTTCGATATCCAGTTGAGAAAGGTCTCCTTCTTCTTTGCCTACCCGGGGGTTAGCAGGGGGCGGCGATGTTTCTAACTCGTCGGAAGTGCCCCCCGGCGGAATAATGGCCGTACCGATATTGTCGCGGATGCCGCCGCCGTTTTTAATCGACACCGCTACCGTCGGATCGTATTGTTGCGCCACAAAGAGGTTAGCATCGGCGGTAAGATTTCCCAGGTTAGTTTCTTGGGTGCGGACATCGCGGCGAGCGCCGTTGAGGAAGACATCGGTGCCGCCGAACAGGTTGCTATCGCGACTGAAAACGTTGTCATCGATGGCTGCAGTTACTTCTACTACTGCGGCATCCGCGACCTCGGCGGGCTCCACATCTTCGCCGTAAACGCGATCGACTCCCCCATCGTCGGTGGCGTAAGCGCCGCTTTCTTCTAAAATCTCGTCGATGATGCCGTCGTCGTCGAAGTTGACTGCCAGACGACCGACATATTTATAGTTGCCGTCGGTGTTGACTACTACTACCGGTTCGCCGCTAGCGGAGGTTAGTTCTATAGGATAGGGTCCGGCGCTGCTATCTCCATCGCGCAAGGGGTCGTCGTCGTTGGCTAGCAGGGTATTGGAACCGCCGGCCATGATGACATCGACGTTTTCTAGCAATCCTGCCAATTCTTGCTCGATGCTAATTTGCTGCATGTGGGCGAGCAATACTACCTTATTGATGCCAGTATCCGTGAGGGCATCTACTGTTATTTGAATTTCTTCCGCGAGAGCGGGAATATCGGTAGAGTCTGGAGGATTAACTGCTACATTGCCCCTATTGGAAAGATTTGGGAGTGCGGGAGTAGTAGCACCCACTATACCAATTTCTTCCCCGGCGACTTCGATAACCGTACTGCCGGCAATGCTGTTAGGTTGAGGAACGTTGCCGTCGTCAACTACTAGATCGGCGAGGTTGGCATCGGGGCTAAAATCTAGGTTGGTGCTGAGGTAGGGAAATGCGGTTCCCGGATAGCCGCCGCCATCGATGCCGGGACCGGTTATGTCTGGGTTGGCCTGGATGAGGTTGCGGATGGCTTCGGTACCCGAGTCAAATTCGTGGTTCCCGAAGGATGCCGCTTGGAAACCCAGGGCGTTGTTAATCAGAATATCGGCGACGCCCGGTTCCCCATAAATTTCTTCGCTGGCCGCGAAAAAGCTCCCGGGAATGTAAAGGTCGCCGGATGTCAGTTTGAGGGTATTCTCGAAGTCGCCTTCGAGGGCGTTGAGGACTGCCGAAAAGTTGACGGCATCTTCTATGGCCGGCAGGCCCCCTTCTTGGTCGGCGGCGTGGAGGATTTGCAGTTCGATCGCCATTTTACTCCTTTTAAGTTTAGGTTTTTATTTAAGTTTATTACTCTATCATATTCTGGTTAGGCGATCGCTCTTTTTTCTTTAACCAAAGGTTAACAATTAGTTAATTTTTCTTTTAATTAAAAAACTCGTTTCTGGCCCTCCAGTTTTTTTAGCTTAACAATTCTATTTCGGCTTTTTGGTCGACTAAATAACCGTTAGTGGAGCATCAAAGAACAAATCTTAACAAAACATTAAATTTTTACTGAATGGCATTCTCCATGCTTTAACATCCGATGATAGGGTCTGCCTCGACAATTATAAGTAAGTATGGGGGCTACCTACCTGTGGCAGAATCGAAAAGATACCTTGGGCAACTTTCAAGAAAACTAGGAGCAAATCAAAATGACTAACGAAGCCGTGTTAGAACGAGGGAGGAAATGGGAGTTTATTTGCCAAGAAAATAGTAGTGCTGGCTGCTGGCAAATTTTACCGGGAAAAAAAAGCTTGGCCATGGCGCCAACAAGGAGAAGAATGGTTGTTGTTGGCGGGCGATCGCCCTCAAGTTTGTTTATCCGCCGAAGAAGCGATCGCCTTTTTAAAGTGGCGTTGGTTAACGGAAAATAACAAGGCTTTTTTAGTGGGTAAATCCTTAGCTTTTTCCAGTTAATTAAGATGCCAAGAAAAAATGTTTTTTCAACTAAAAATAGCTAGAAAACCAGGCCATCGTTAAGTAGGTAGGCAAAAATATTTGCAGAAAATTTTCCCCGTAGAACAGACATCTTGTCTGTTCGGTGTCTAATTAATTTGGCACTCCTACTTATCGATTCTCAATTTCGGGGATTTTCTGCACGACCCTTGTCCCCTAAGTAATTATACTGACTCGATAAATTCTCTCCCTAAGCGCAATCTTTTTGGAAAAAGGATTTACTATAGGGCCAAACTGCGATATTCTTAACAGAGAACTAACTAAAAGCCCCAAAACCATGTCCAAAACCAAAAACCCACAAACAGCGACCCCGGTAGAACAGGATCTAACTGCTCCCGAATACTACTTCAACAGAGAATTTAGCTGGTTGGAGTTTAATCGAAGGGTTCTTTCAGAAGCTCTGGATACCCGCACTCCTCTATTAGAACGTCTCAAGTTTCTCGGAATTTTTAGCTCCAACTTAGACGAATTCTTCATGGTGAGGGTGGCGGGTTTAAAAAACCAAATCGAAGCAGGAGTAGAACGTTTAACCCCCGATGGTAAAACTCCCAAACAACAAATAGACGGGGTTCACGAAAGACTCTTGCCAATGGTAACTCAACAGCACCATTTTTTTGAGTATAGCATACGACCGGAGCTAGCTAAAAAAGGCGTTTATATCCTCAATTATATCGACCTAAATCAAGAACAAAGACTCTATTTACAAGGGTATTTTGAAGAGCAAATTTTTCCCGTACTAACCCCTTTAGCAATAGACAGCAGCCACCCTTTTCCTTACCTCTCAAATCTCAGCTTTAATATCGCGGTGGTACTGAAAAATCCAGAAACAGACCAAGAATTATTAGCTCGAATTAAAGTTCCTAAAATCCTACCTCGCTTTGTCTCCTTACCCGACCAATTTCGCGTGCAAGAAAAAGGGGAAACGGCCGTGTGGACGGGGGTACCTTTAGAACAGGCGATCGCTCATAATTTAACCTACCTTTTTCCAGGAATGGATATCCTCGAATATCACACCTTCAGAATTACTCGGGATGCCGACTTAGCAGTACAAGAAGACGAAGGAGATGACCTCCTGTTGGCGATCGAAAAAGAACTGCGCAAGCGCCGTCTTGGAGGTTCGGTAGTGCGACTGGAAATTCAAACGACTATGCCCGAGTGGTTGCAAAATATGCTCGTGGAAAATTTAGATCTGGAAGAACAGGATATCTACGCCGTCGAAGGATTAATCGGTTTGAAAGATTTAATGTCCCTGACAGGATTGCCCCTGCCGGAACTAAAAGATCCCCCCTGGACTCCCGTGTTGCCCCAGGGATTGCAGCGCCACTGGGAGGAGATGGCAGCTTCCCAATCAAAAGGGGAGCTCAAATTCAACTTTTTTTCAGCTATCCGCAAGCAAGATTTGTTAGTACATCTTCCTTATCATTCCTTTACAGGTACCGTACAGCGCTTTATTACCGAAGCTTCCGAGGATCCGAAGGTATTGGCGATTAAAATGACTCTGTATCGAACCTCTGGAGATTCCCCCATCATTAACGCTTTAATCTCGGCTGCAGAAAATGGCAAGCAGGTAGCGGTGTTGGTAGAATTGAAAGCCCGGTTTGACGAGGAAAATAATATCCAGTGGGCGCGGAAGTTAGAACAAGCGGGAGTTCATGTGGTCTATGGTTTGGTAGGGTTGAAAATCCATACTAAGGTAGTTATGGTCGTTCGCCAGGAGGAAGGTAAGATCCGCCGTTACGTTCATATCGGTACTGGCAATTATAATCCTAAGACGGCTAAGTTATATACGGATTTGGGTTTGTTTAGCTGCCGTCCGGAATTGGGGGCGGATCTGACCGACGTGTTTAATTTTTTGACCGGTTATTCCCGGCAGAAGTCTTATCGCAAGTTGTTGGTGGCTCCCGTGAATATGCGCGATCGCTTCCTGAATGCCATCCGCCAAGAGGTTAAAAACTGTCAAGAAGGGGCTCCAGGTCGCATCGTCGCTAAAATGAATTCTCTAGTGGATTCCGAGATTATAACCGCCCTCTACCACGCCGGACAAGCGGGGGTAAAAATTGACTTAATCGTTCGCGGTATCTGCTGTCTGCGTCCGGGCATTCGCGGCGTCAGCGACAATATCAAGGTTGTGAGTATTGTCGGACGCTATCTGGAACATTCTCGCATTTTCTATTTCTACAACAAAGGTCAAGAACAGATGTTTATCGGTTCTGCCGACTGGATGCCTCGCAATCTCAACCGTCGCGTCGAAGCTATTACTCCGATAGAAGATCCGGAGATTTCTAAGGAGTTGCAAGAGATTCTCGGAATTATGTTATCCGATAATCGTCACGCTTGGGATTTGCAGCCCGACGGACAGTACGTTCAACGCCGTCCCACCGACAAAAGCCCGGAACTCAGTTCCCATAATATCTTTATGGAAACTGCGATTTCTGGTAATGACTAATTGTTAATTGTCAATTGTTAATTGTTAATTGTCAATTGTTAATTGTTAATTGTTAACCCTAAGGAGTCGCGCAAAAATAAACTACCAGATGAAGCAAAATCGTAGGTTGGGCTCCTGTGAAACGCAACCCAACAAGTCGGTACCTTATTACTACGCAAGTCCTAACCATTAGCAATTAGCAATTAGCCATTGGCAACTAAATCATGCTTTCAAGAGTGCGAGTCCAGATTTCGGCGATCGCTAACTGATATTCAAGGGTAGCTTTATACATAGCGATGCCAGCGTAATAGCCCTGTAGCAACTGTTTGTTTGCCCCAAGAGAAGCTCCTGGCATTCCAGCAGTTAGAAAACCGGTCAAACTGTTCTGGAAGAAGTTTTGATAGAGGCTGGCCAAGTCCGTTAATTCCGGGCGATCGCTCTTTGGTGGCGCGGCGGGGAGAGAAGGAAGGCCAGAGGCAGCAGCAAACTGACCCCATTTCTGCAGTCCCTTCAAATACATCAACCACAACTCCGCAGCATCTCGGGTTGTTTTGCTTGTAGGTGCGGGGATAGAGAATTGTTTGAAGCGATCGCTATTTGCAAGTTCGACTTCAGCTCTATTCTGGTAAGATGCAGCCAAGGCCAATAAATCTTTCCAGGCCACCTGCGAGAGTTCTAAAAAACGCAAGACTACTTCCTTGTCCAAAATTTTCTCCCCGGCCTCTTTCGTTTCCTCAACGGGTTCGACTTTAACCTTAGTTGCAGGAATAGACGCCGGAATAGACTCCCTATCCCCCAACCAGTTTTCCCAGAACTGGACCTGGCTTTTGGCCCAAGCATCCATTAAATTTTTGGCCTTTTCGTTCCAATAAGGATCGTTTGCGGTCATAGCTTTGCCCTCCAGTTATAGCGTTTTTAATTATAATTAGCAGTGGTCGGGAATCAGTTTTCTTATTTATTCAGCAACCCCTAATTATTAATAGGAATGGGGATTTAATAACTTGTCAAAAAGACGAGTGCGTTCGCGGAGCGTGCCGGAGGCTTTACGTCCCCGTTCGCGGGTTTGGGCCTGAGCGCTTACCCACATTTTATTAAATCCTCATTCCAATTAATAATTAATAATTAATTATTAATTACTTAAACTATGACAGAAAAGAAGAAATTAGCGATCGCTTGCCAAGGAGGAGGAGGTTCTCACGGGGCCTTCACCGCAGGCGTACTCAAAAAGCTCCTAGAAAAAAACCTCAACGAAAAATACGATCCGATCGGATTCAGCGGCACTGCCGGCGGGGCCATCTGCGCCACCTTAGCTTGGACGGGCTTATTAGAAGCAGCCGCAGGGAAGCCGGGCCCGACTTACCAAAGACTCGTCAACTTTTGGCAGGCAAATACAGCCATGTCAGCCTGGGAAAAAGCCCTCAATAACTTTACCATCGAGGTATTGCGACTCCAAGACTCGGCCATAATTCCCTCCTGGGCAGCCAGCCCCTATTCCCAACAAGGAGCCCTCCAAAGCTTAAGGTCCATGACTCCCCGCAAGGAATATTTAGACTTCCAGGAACTACTTCAACTTCACATACCATTTGAGGAAATACCCGAGTTGGTAAAACCAGACAGCCCTCGGTTGCTGTTGGGTGCCGCCAACGTTCTCAGCGGCGAATTTAAACCTTTTGACTCCAAGCGAGGAGAAATCAACGTCGAGGCCTTGAGGGCATCGGCAGCGATCCCCAACCTCTTCATGGCAGTACCAATAGGAGACGGTCTTTATTGGGATAGTCTCTTTTCCGAAAACCCTCCCATTAGCGGATTCTTAGAAAAAGACGGCGAATTAGCCGATCCCCAAGAGAGACCGGAAGAAATATGGGCAATCTTAGTAAACCCTAAAGAACGAAATAAAGAACCGAAAATCGCCCCAGACATTCAAGACCGACGCAACGAATTGTCTGCTAACTTGTCCCTGCTCCAAGCAGTTCGGTTCATAGAAACTATTAACAAATGGATCGATCTCGGAACGTTTACCATACAATTCATCGAAAAGAAACAGCTTAAGCCCATTAAAGTTCGTTTTATCGGCATGAGTCGCGAGGTGGCGGATAAATTGGACTATGTATCCAAGCTCGATCGCGAACCCACCTTCATTAATATGTTAGTGGAGGAGGGCGAGAAGCAAGCACAGGTTTTCTGGGACCAGCTTCAGGCAGAATAGCAATAGTTAAAACAGTATTAAATCTTCTACAAGCATTTTAGAAGCGTGTTACCAGGAAAATGGGGTCTAAAGCCCCGTCCTTTTAGGACGGCTTTTTTTGCTGATGGTTTTGTCATTTTCTGGCTTTTAATGTTATAGTAAAAATGGTTTGAATCCCCTGAGTGTTGCTATATGCAGGAACTCAAAAGTATCGATCGAGGATACAAATATTGGGTGGCGAAAACCAAGAAAAACATAGCCAGCGGCTCTAAAATCTAGGGCAATTCCAGAAAATTCTGGATAGTGATATTCACCCATCCCCTCGCCTTTAGGCAGGGGAGAACGTCAATAAAGTATACGGAAGTAAAAACTTCCAGTCTTTCTGAAAGTAATAAGGAGCAAATTCTATGAGTACGGCAAATCCTTTTGAAGAATACACCAAAAATCTATACAACCTGCAACGCGAAGTCTTTGAAAAGTGGATAGCAGCGCTGCCAAACGTACAAGCTCTGGGCAACTACAGCGTTCCCGAAAATTTAGAGCAAACCCTTGCTTACCAAGAGCAAGTGGTCAAAGGTTCCCTAGAATACCAAGAGTTAGTGTTAAAAATGGCGCTAACCACCCAGAAGCAAATGTGGGATAGCTATTTTCAGGCAGTGAAAAATATGTCACCCCTACCCGAAAAATCCAGTTAAGCTACCAAACATAACATAATTGGATCGTCTCGCTCCCACCCTGCCCTCAAATGTAAGGGAAATGGGTGGGATTTTTTATTTAATATTCAATAGAGCGCGTGGCATCGGAAGGAACAAAGTAGAGTTTGGTTATACCCTTCGGAAAAAACAATATAGACCATCGCTTCTCGCTCCCAAATCTAAAATCTAAATGAGATTGCGCGCGGGCCCGCTCGCAATGAGAGAAAAAGGCTTTTTTGCGTAAGTTATAGAGATATTAACAATTAACAATTAACAATTAGCAATCTACCATGTTCTTTCAATCTAAAAAATTATTCGCTTTTATAGTGGTACTTCTAACCCTAACCCCATTCAGCGCAACTCGATATCTAAAAAAAACTGCTATCGAAACTCCCACTCACAATTCCTCTGTAGAGCTTTCTCCTCTACCCGCGCCAGTTTATCCGCCGCCGGCATTCCCGACGCCGCCGCCACCGCCGCCGATATATAAAAAATTCGACGCGATCGTTTACGGAGACGAGTTACAGGGAATATGTGCTGCTATTTGGGCGAAGAAAACTTTGGGCAAAAACGCTAAAGTGGTATTAGTGCGCTCTAATGCTGCGGACGCATCCTTGGGAGGTTTGTTGACTCGCGGCGGTTTGGCTTATTTAGATTACGATAAAACGCCTTATTGGCAGTATCGACCTTATAGCAAATGCTTTTTGGATTTTATTAAAGAGGCCGGAGTAGCTCGAGCTTGCGTGGAGAGCGATCGCGCCGCTAAGGCGATGAAAAAAATGCTATCCGCCGCCGGGGTTTGGCTGCTTTCTAATGCAGAACTTACTCCCTATATCGAAAAGGGAAAAATCAAATTTGCGAGGGTAAAAGGCACGAATGTTAGAATTAAAGCCGAGGCATTTATAGATGCAACTCAAGATGCGGAATTAGCCAGAAAAGCAGGTTTATCCTATTATCTGGGATTTGAAGGAGAAAGCCCAAACCTCCGCCAGACAACCATCGCTTTTTCCATAGTTCCCATCGTTGAAGGTTTAACTATTTATCAATTGCAAAGAATTGAAGCTAAGATTCTCTATAACCGGCAATTGATGGCAAAAATTCAGGAGCATATTAAAGCAAATCAATCTAATACTAATGCCAAATACATATTAAATAACTTTCGCAAACCACTTATAAAAACCTATAACGATGGCTATATCAATAGAAGCATAGCTTTAGGTGGTGCGTATCATTTAGAAAGAAATATTAGCTTGGCGGAGGATTCGTGGTTTCTGTTTGATAAGCTGAATATTTGCCGTTTGGGGAGGCGTTCTCTTTCTTTAAACGGTTTGTTATTTAAAGCTCCAACTCACAAAATTCGAGAAATAGAAAGAAATCAATTTAGACCCACTCCAGAAATTATCGCAGAAATGAAAACTTTTGAGAATTGGTTGCAAAAAATGTCGGGAAATAAAAAGGTAAAATTAACCCTTCCTCCAGAAGTTTACATTCGCCACAGTTTAAATATTCGCGACGTGGTAGAACCTTTAACCGCTGCGCAAATTATTCGCGGTGGAACTGCCCCGGAAAATTCTGTCGGTACTTTTTCTTACGAATTTGATTTTCGCGGCGGCGTTACGGGTTTGCAAGCGAACAATTTACCCCTACCCAGATTTAATTTTGGCATCGAAAGTGCTTTAGCTAAAAACGTAAATAACTTAGCAATAGTCGGGCGTTCTTCTGGATATGTTGGCATTGCTGCTGCGGTGGGCAGAATTCAAACTTTAAACATTTATCAAGGACAGGCTATCGGCGTTGCTGTCGGCATGGCGATTAATTCTGGAGTGCCTTTGAATCAAATTACTTCTGCTGAGGTGCGGCAAAAGTTGGAAAGTTTAACGGGGAAAAATACGAGGTTAAGAGGTGCATCTCAATGGTGAAAAACAATCAAGAATTAAACGGGAGCAAGTCACCTTTGCATATTTATTTTCTCATACTCATGACGAGTACTCATGACGAGTACTCATACTCAAAAAAAGACGCTTTTCTTGAGTATGAGTAAGAGTAAGAGTAAGAGTATGAAATTATTATGAGATGCTCCCTAATGACTACTTCAAATCTAATAAACCGCTGGTTTTTAACTTAGGATTAAAGCGAATATCTTCTTCTACTCCCCGCGCTTTTAATTCTGCTAAAATCTCGGCTTCCACCCGACGAGCTACTTCTCTTAAAAATTTCTCTTTTGCCACCTCGTCCATAATTTCTTGCTCGCGGATTTTCTCTTCCGCTGTCATTTGCTGCGTGGCATCGATGGGTTGATTCCATTGACTTGCTGCCGAACTATTGCCCGGTGGTATGGAACCGTTTTCCGCTATCCAAGCTTCTTGGATCTTGTTCAAAATAGTACGGTTGGGACGAGCTATGGTTTGTACTTTCAGCCAGTAGCAATGTTGGGGCTGGCGCACCAGATGTTGTTTTAGGCTTAGATATATGTTCCTGGAATAGCCCACAAATTGCAGCACTTTATCGCGATCGAAGATGGCATAGACGCCGATTTTCCCTTCGAGAGATAAAGGTAGTTTCCCCTCGGCATCGATGTAGGTAAGCTCTTCGAGATTGGCTAGGTTTGGTATTTCTTTAGTCATGGTTTAATCTTAGGATTTAAGAACTGGTTAGTTTATCTTAATTCAATTTGGTTCTTTTTCAAAGATTAAAGAATTATTAAACGGGGTTGTCAGATAGACGCGGCGGTGATATAATCTAGCCAAAATTAAATCGAGTTTAATATTATGAATAACCAGACTGTCCCCGAAATTAACGAAATCCACGAAAATAGAGAGCGAACGCCCATAGAAAAAAACCAACGTCAAAGAAATTTGCTCAAAATATTAGAATATGCTGCTTTGGGATGTTCGGCTGTTGGTTCGATTATTGCCTGGCACTCTAAAGATATTTTATTTGCGGCAACGCCCCTGACTTTAACTTTAGGATTAAATTTGCTCAATCGAGAAAAGTTAGAGCAGTTACTAAAGCAACAACACAATGCAGCGATCGCCCATATCGAAAATTCAATTGGAGCTCTCGACAGGGAACTTCACAGCATGGCAACAGCTCCCTTAACTTTAGAACCGATTCTTACCGATAACGTTTCCCAGTTACAAACTACTACTCAAAGGTTAGAAAATAACGCGGTAACAAATGAGGAATTAGAGACAATTCTCGAACGAATTTTACTGCTGGAGCAACACTTAAACGAAATTCAAGAAACCATTAAAGATGGGTCGGAAGGTAAGGAAATAGAAAGGGCAAAATCCGAGGTTTCGTCCTCGAAAACCGAACTTACTTTAGAGCTAACAGCGTTGCAAGTCCAACTCAAAAGATTGCAACAACAAGTCGCCAAATTGCAGAAACAAAATCGAGAGGTAGTTAAACCCCATTTGCAAAAACTAAATCGGGCGGTGAAACAATTACAGGCTAATAGCTAATTGCTAATTGCTAATTGTTAATTGCTAATTGTTAATAGTTAGTTGTTAATATTTAATTGCACTTCCAGCTAACCATCCAGTAGTCCAGGCGCTCTGAAAATTAAAACCACCAGTTACGCCGTCGATATCTAACACCTCCCCCGCGAAATAAAGTCCGGGGCAAAGGCGACTTTCCATCGTTTTAAAATTCACTTCTTTAAGAGAGACGCCGCCGCAAGTGACAAACTCTTCCTTAAAAACTCCCTTACCGATAATCTCGTATTCCCCTCTGGCAAGTTCTCCCACTAACCGATTAATAGATTTATTAGATAGCTCCGCCCAGGGTTGGTGGGGCTCGATCGCCCCCGCCCTCAGCAAACTCTCCCACAAGCGGCGGGGCAGGGAAAAAGGGCAACTGTTGGCGATCGCCTTCTTTTCCTTTCCCCTCATATTTTGGAGTTGCCCTCGCAACTCTTCTGGGTTGTATTGGGGCAACCAATTAATTAATAAATTTGCCTTATAGCGGCGATCGCTCAAAAATCTCGCCCCCCAGGCAGACAGTTTCAACGCCGCCGGACCGCTTAAACCCCAGTGAGTAACCAAAACCGGTCCGGTTTGTTCTAAATTGCTCGACTTGCCAGAGTCTTTATCTGCCAGTCGCAAGCAAACGTTAGCAACAGAAACGCCCGCCAAACCTTCCAATCGTTCGTCTTCGATCTTAAAAGTAAATAGAGACGGCACCGGAGTTACGATGCCGTGACCCAAACTTTTAGCAATGCGGTGTCCAAGGGGACTGCTGCCGGTAGCGAGGAGGAGGCGATCGCCCTGCAATACAAATCCAGATTTTAATTTAATCCCAAATTGGGGGTTAGAGTAAGCATCGGAATTAGACCCCAGGGAAGACACCCCTTCCACGGGAGTACCGGTTCTAATTTCTACTCCCGCATTTCTGGCAGCTTCGAGCAAACAATTAGCAATAGTAGCGGAGTCGTCAGTTACGGGAAACATACGTCCGTCCGCCTCCGCTTTCAGTTCCACCCCGCGCCGGGCAAACCATTCCACCGTATCGCGAGCTTGAAATCTACTGAACGGGCCCCGGAGTGCTTTGCTGCCTCTGGGGTAGTTTTGGGCGAAGACTGCCGGATCGAAACAGGCATGGGTAACGTTGCAGCGTCCGCCGCCAGAAATGCGGACCTTGGCCAGGGGGTTTCGCCCCGCTTCTAATAAAACGACCCGGGCATCGGGGTTAGTTGCGGCGGCGATCGCCCCAAAAAAACCGGCTGCCCCGCCACCGACTACTACTATTTTTAAGCTATTTGAAATGGGGGAAATAGACACTAAGTACCTGCTTGACGTTCTCCCCGGTCTAAAGACACGGGGATTCCAAATATCACTATTTAGACTTTCTCTTTCTTCGAGTCGGCTTACTTGCCTGAGTTTCTTCATTCAAGCAGAGACCAGTCTCTCCAGAGATGTTACTTTCCCTGCGCCCCAGGGTAGTTGATGTTACGATGTTATCCTAACACTAAAAGTTGAGAAATGACAACCTTTTTTACTTTTTTTTACGGGCGACTGAAGTCGCCGTTCGCTTTTCATCCACGCTCTAAAGAGACGTGGCTTTCAAGCTCTCGTCCTTATCTCGTAAAATTCATTAGATGAACAGGCAGGATGCCTGTTCTACGATTCTTCCGGTTCAAAATCTTCCTTTCCGACGCCGCAAACCGGACAAACCCAGTCATCGGGGATATCTTCAAAAGCGGTGCCGGGGGCTATGTCAGAATCGGGATCGCCCGTTTCTGGGTCGTAAACGTAGCCGCAGACGGTGCATACATATTTTTTCATAGTAAGCGTTCTCCTTTTTTATGGCCGATGAGCGTAGTTTAACAACCCGGGGGCACTTTTATTTGAGTAGCCGCCTTAAATTTTTCTTAACTTGGCCTTTGATTGCCAAATAATCCGCCCTTTTTGGGCCAGCAATTTGGGCCAGCAATAAAAAAGTCAATTGTTTTTAGCTCTAAATAATTCAGCAAAATGGCGGATGTCGGTCAAAAAAATATGCATTGCTTGGTAATAAACAGAAAAACTAAGTAAATATTCTCATCAAAATTCAAGCAAAATGGCGGACGCCCGGTTTATTAAAAAAAATTAAGATAGGAGAATAGACTTATTGAAAAAAATGTAGTAAGATATTTAACGGCTCGGGGATCGACCTCAAGCATAAGGTCGGGTTAGTAATTGCCCATCTAATCCAATCTTATAATTGCTAGCTAAGTTAAAACGTAAACAATGATTTACAGAAAAAAAACCGCCATACCAGCAACCGCCATCTTATTATTTTCTGCTGCCCTAACAGCGGGGGAAGTAGCACCGTGCTACTATAATTTCGCTTTCAAAGACAAGGAAATCGAAACCTATATAAGGGATTTCATTCCTTTTTTAGACTGGGCTGCCAGCAGTATAATTAGCGATAATAGCACGGCGACAACAAAGACAAGTGACGAGAGCGATGCGGTTCCTCCTTATCCTGGGGATGGGAACAACGATCGCTATAGCAGCAACACATAAGAATTAAACAATCGGGGGTTTTTCGAGTCGAGTATTTGCCATTTTCGCTACAACTAATCGAGCTCGACAGCAAGTTTGTAACAAAAGGATAAATTATTAAAAGCGATCGCCACTCCGGGGCGATCGCTCTTTCTTCGATAATAGGAAATGGGGAGTAGGGAATTGAAAAGAAAGCAACTCTCCATTCCCTATTCCCCATTCCCTATTCCCCATTCCCTATTCCCCATTGCCAAAATAAAGATTGCTTAATTCTTCGAGGGAAATCTTGTTCTCCGGTTTGGGGTCGTAGAAATAAGCAGGAATAGGCTGGCGTTTCTGGGAAGGTTCTGGGGGCGAAGCCAGAATTTTCTCAATTTGCTTCAAATAGCCTTCGGCGGTACTCGCCCAAGTATAACGACTGCAGACCCGGTGTTTGCCGCTTTCAGCAAACTTCTCCCACTCTTGGGGGTTGCATAAAATTCGTTCCAACCCTTTAGCGATATCTTCGGGGTCGGTAGGATCTACCAAAACGCCAAACTCGCGATCGCCCTCCCGCATACTCTCGCTAGGACCGCCATTTTTAGTCACCACCACGGGCAAACCGGCAGCAGCTGCCTCCAGAGGTGCCAAACCAAAAGGTTCGTATAAAGCAGTCAAAGCAAAAAGCGATCGACGACTGGCAAAAAAGCGATAGGCAGCAGCGAGGTCAAATTGATTATTGAGAGAAAAAGCAGAAATTTTTCCCCATAAAGAATTAGCTTCCACCACCTCAATAATTTGAGCCAAAACCCCGGCATCGTCTTGGTCCGCTATTTTCTCGTATTGGTTGAGAGGGTCGTCAAAACCGCTAGTAAAGATGACCAAATTAGCTTTTTCTTGAAGTCTTTCGCTGCGGGCGAAAGCTTCCACCAAACCTATATGATTTTTCTTGGGATCTAGGCGACTTGAAGCAACAATTGCCGGTAATTCTCGCCGTTCTTCTGCAATGTCTCGCGCTAAATAAGTTTGTATTTTATTTTCAGTTTCCTCGTCCTTTTCATAACTAACATCGCAACCAAAAACAGACAAATTGCTGCCCGGTGGAATTACGGCAAAACGACTTTCGTCCGACACGTCAACCGCCCCCCAATAAGCCAGATGACCGTACTGTTTAAATCGTTCTTGTCGGGTACTGGTAATGTTAATAGCGGAGTAGTTCATGCTCAAACGTTCCGCCATTATTCGGCAGTTGAAATTGTAGGTCTCGTTCATTTCTGCTAAATTCTCTGGCGTCACTTCCAACTTGTCCATCTTTTGAGCTCCGAGAGAATGACCCGTGAAAGTAAAGGGAACTCCTGTTTCCTCGTAGATGAGAACGCCGCAGAGTCCCCCATCAGCGTAGTGGGTCGTGAAAATTTCTGGTAAAGCCCCTTCGTCCCGATAAAATTCGAGTATGTTGGGTATCCAATCTTCCACTAGATAAGGCCAAAGCGATTCTTTGGGCAAAAAGCCTTTTGGCCCCGCTGGCAATCGAACAATTCTGAGGTTGTCAAGGTCCGGATAGAAGTCAAATTTTTCGGCAAACTCCGGCCAGTCTGGGTCAATAATCTGCCGAGTCAGGATATCGACTTGATGACCTTGTAAGGCCATTGCCATCGCAACCTGCTTGACATAGACCAATTGGCCCCCGAAATCCGGGTGCTTGGTCCAATGGCTATCGTTTCGGTCAAAGTTACCTTGAGGGTTGAGAAATCCAATATGCATGGCCTTGTTCTCTCCGTCGTTAGTCCGTATATTGTTGTTTATATCAAGCTATGGGCTTGGATACCGGATTTTGCGCCTCTCAAGACGAGTGACGAGTGATGAGTACTCCTACTTCCAGTTTTGCTAATTGCTAATTGCTAATTGCTAATTGCTAATTGCTAATTGCTAATTGCTAATTGTCTCTTGTATCTTGTTAATATTTAATTCTATACACCAATGCAACTGGCACCTTTGTATCCAATTTTATATCCGATGCTTAAGTCTGCTTTTCCCAATTGTCTCTGGAGTGGAAAGGGTAAAAAACGGGAAATAGCTTTAACTTTTGATGACGGACCGCATCCAGAATATACGCCTCAACTTTTGCAAGTATTAGATAAATATGAGATAAAAGCCAGTTTTTTTTGGTTAGGAATTTGTGTAAATCGCTATCCAGAAATAGCTAAAGCTGTCTGCGAACGAGGTCACTGGATAGGTTTGCACGGTTACGACCACAAAAACTTTCCTACCCTCAATCCCCAACAACTTAAAGATAGCTTAGAAAAAACGCAAATTGCTATTAATAAAGCCTGCGGTTTGGAACCTCAATTAGTCCGGGACGTTCGCCCGCCAAACGGCTTTTTTATTCCCAATACTCTAAAGTTATTAAAAAGTTGGAACTATCGTCCGGTAATGTGGAGCGTGGTACCGGAAGATTGGGAACTTCCCGGAGTTCCAGTAGTAGTAAAGCGGGTAGTTCGGCAAACCCGAAACGGTTCTATTATTGTTTTACATGATGGATTTTATGGCGGCAAAGATGTAGCTGCCACTGCGGCAGAAGTTATTGAGTTTTTAAAAGAACAAAATTATAATTTTGTTGCCATCGATCGCTTTTGGGATAATTGTTAGTAGAACAGGCATCTTGCCTGTTCTACAAATATGGTTGCCTGTTCTACAAATATGGGCGATCGCAACCCGGTTTTTTCAAAAAACCTGGTTTCTTAATACTTCGTTTTTTTAAAATTAATGCTATAATTTTAACTATAATGGAATTAACAATTATATCCTACGGAAATTAACGGCCATGACTGCTATCAACGCAGAAAAAACTTCTGTCCTTCAGGTTCGCAACTTGTTAAATTTTTAACTGGAACCAAAAGATGTTTCGTTTGCCGATTTACTATCATTAGAACCGCTAACGGAATTAGAAACGGAAGAAATTAGCCAAATCAAAAACGACTATCAAGAATATCTTTTAACTGATAAAGTAACCGAAGGATTGGTAAGTAGGTAGGCAAAAATATTTGCAGAAAATTTTCCCCGTAGAACAGACATCTTGTCTGTTCGGTGTCTAATTAATTTGGCACTTATACTTAAAAGCTTTAACCACTTTTCCTTTAATGCGCTTGGCAGGGGAGCATCCCATATTTGTAAAAATATTTTTTCTCAAATCTCGAACCTCCAACATCTCTGACCTCTGACCTCTGACCTCTGACCTAAAGCATTAAATTTTTGGCTTTATTTAAAATTGGGATGCACCCGTTTCTTTTGCTTGTCCGCTATATCTATACGACTAAAGTCGTTACTACAAACTTTTTCAAAAAACCCGGTTTCTCAAATCTCGAACCTCGAACATCTCTGACCTCTGACCTCCTTTATTTAAAGTTGGGATGCACCCGTTTCTTTTGCTTGTCCGCTATATCTATACGACTAAAGT
>CAZUCT010000095.1:0-23319 GCA_964619285.1 uncultured bacterium
TTTTAAAGGCAAAGTCGGTTTTGGGATTGATAAATTGCATCTTTTTTAATTGGTAGTTGAATTGCTATAAATCATTTTAGCTTAAAGGGGAGCGATCGCTACACAAAGACCTAAGAAACCGGGTTTTGGCGAAAAACCCGGTTTCTGGCGAGGCAATTAAGAAACCGATGCCTTTTGCACGGCCGGTTCCTCCAACCAAACGTTAGGCAACTGACTGGGGCGCTTGGGCAACTCCATCAAACCCATTTGAGTCAAGCGGACTACATTAGATAAAGTCTCCACCAAATTCGGGTCGAAATGGCTGCCAGAGCGATCGCGACATTTCTCCAAAGCTTCCCCCAAACTGACAGCTACTCGCCGCCCCCGCGTTTGAGTCAACTCTTGAAAAGCCGCCACCAACCCCAAAATGCGAGATTCTATCGGAATTTCTTCCCCTTGGAGGCCGTCGGGTTTGCCGGTACCGTCCCAATATTCTAAATGGTGGGCGACAATATTAGTAACCGGTGCGAGCTCCGACATTGCCGCCAGCAGTTGGGCGCCGATAACCGAGCGATCGCGCCAAAAAGCCATAGTCGCATCGTCAAACTCACCGGGAGTTTTAGCAAACACCTCTGGCGGCGCCGACACTAACCCGACTCGAAACAACAACCCCGCCAAACGCAACCGCCGCAACTTCAAAGTCGGCAAATCTAACAACTGCCCCAAAGTTTCCGACAGCGCCGCCACCTGGAGAGACGCCACCGGATTGGCCTCATCCCGTTCGTCCACCTTTTGCGCCATCCGCAGAAATGCCTGCAATTTATTAGCGTTGAGGTTGCGACTGACTCGCAACGCCTGACCTTCCAACTCCCAAAGTTCGCGAGTTTGGCGGTTGAGGGCGATTAATTGTTGTTGGGAAGTTTGTAGATAAGTGACGATTCTCGAAACCACTCCGCTCATGTCCGTTTGGAGCGCTTCTTTGGCAGCCAGAATTTCTCGATGTTGTTGCTGGAGACTATCTGCCAGAGTTGGGTTATAGGACCGCATTCTTTCGATTAAAATCTCCGCCGACTTAGCCACCAAACCTTCGTCAAAATTCCAGAGACCGTAAAATTTACGTTCTATATCTACCGTTGGCTTGCCTTCTGGTAAATATTCCTCCTCCGATAGTTCGTGACAGAGTACCATCGCCCGATAGCCCGGAGCTAAAATCACTAAATTCCATTCCTCCACTAAACTATCGGTTGGTTCCAGTTCCACGAAAGAGACGTTCTCTAAATTATTAGTTTTGTGAGTAGCGATACCGCTGTCAGCTACGGCAGCGATCGCAACGTGACGGCAACATTCGGCTATTTCGTGGTAGCGATCGGCCTCTTGGAGATACCATTTACCCTGTTGAAAAGTGACTAACACTAAGGGTTTAGCTTCGGGATTTTTTTGTGAGGTTTGCAAAATGTGGTCTTCGAGGGCGTGACAAAGAGCCACTAAAGTATTTTTGAAATAAACCCCATAACTGGAGGGTAGCTGTCCGTTGGGGCTTGATGCTTTCAGTTG
The DNA here is from genome assembly GCA_964619285.1 of uncultured bacterium. Classification (GTDB taxonomy): domain Bacteria; phylum Cyanobacteriota; class Cyanobacteriia; order Cyanobacteriales; family Microcoleaceae; genus CALKCV01. Next base: position 1,534 of record CAZUCT010000095.1, read on the forward strand.
GTTAAGAGTAGATTCTGGATTCATTTTAAAGAGAGATTACTATAAAAAGCGATATTTTAACTTAAAAAGGTTCGTTGTTGTTGGGCGATCGCCATTTTCCTAGTTATAAGCACAGTTTGGTAATTTTGTCAATAGGCATTTCAAGCAAAGTTCAAGGGGAGTTAAGCAGGGAGGATAAATAAATTTGGAACGGCAAAAGTGATAAAATACACTCGTACCGTTAGGACCATTCATATTTTCGTATTATGGCAAATTATGAAGACCGGGAAGCCTTTATTCCCTATCAGCGATCGGACGTCATCGATCTGTGTGTTGAAGACGGCAAATTATCGCCGCCAGAAGAGCAAAAATTCCGAGATTTTTGTAATATTTTGTCCGCCTATTACCATTTTAAATTACATCTAGACTTGGAGGATTTTAAAAAAAATTATGCTCCTTTTAACCCCGATGCCGATACTAAATCGAGGGTAAAATACACAAACGAAGAACTATTTAAAATGGAAACCCAAGTAGTATCGGGCTTTAAAACCATTTTGGATCGAGCCAATTACCGCCCCATGTCCAAGGCAAAATTACAAGAAGCTTTTGAGGATAACTCGTTAATAGAACTAAAAACAAACGTCGATTTTCACGACTTCGAGCAAATAGCATGCTTCTGCCGCAGCGACAAGAAAAAGACCATCGAATTCAAGAAACTTTTTAAAACGGTCAAAAAACAAATCGACACTTACGAGCGAGTAGCTTTATTGATTAAATGCAAGCCTCGCGAATATTTTGAAGCCAAAAAAGTTGACATCAAAAAACTCAATTTTACCCCGGGAAAAATGTACGTTTATTTGTACAAAAATATTCCTAAATACGATTTAGAATTCATTTTTCCTAATATCAAAGTAAGCATGACCTTAAAAGACCGTTTGATATTTGGAGTTCCCGCAGTGGGAGCTGCAGTTCCGATTATTTTGAGAGTAATACCCCAACTTTTACTAATATTTGGAGTCATTATATTTTTGGTTTTTGGTCCTTCTTTTGCCGAGCAATTAGGCTTGATTCCCAACGAAGAAGATGTCAACAATATGACGAGAATTTTAGTTGCTGCCTTATCGATGGTAATTGCTCTGGGTGGCTTCGCCGTCAAGCAGTACAATAATTATAAAAACAAGCAGCTAAAATTCCAAAAAGATGTCACCGAAACCCTGTTTTTCAAAAATATTTCTACAAACGCCGGTGTCTTTCAAGCATTAATAGATGCTGCCGAAGAAGAAGAATGCAAAGAAATTATGCTGGCTTATTACCACCTGCTAACCAGTAAAACTGCCTTAACTCCAGAACAGTTAGACGATCGCATCGAACAATGGATGGAAGAGAAATTCGACACCAAAATTGATTTTGATATTAACGGCCCCCTTAACAATTTGGCAGAAATTAGCGGCAAATTAATTAAGGACGGCATCCATGAAGAAAAAGCCCCAGAAGTACCTTTACTTACTTATAACGAAGATGGTTCCTGTCAAGCTTTACCTTTAGATGATGCCAAAAAAGTCATAGATTACATCTGGGATAATGCCTTTATGTATGCATGATAAATTGGGCATAGAGAATGGGGAATTGGGAAGAATAAATCATTACCTATTACCCATTACCTATTAACTATTGCCCATTACCTATTGCCCAAATGAAATCTCGAACCACAGCCGTAATGGCGATCGCTTTTTTGCTAACCTTTTTACTAACAGTTCTGCTAAAAATAACCCCAACTTACGCCCAAAACCCTCAACAAACGCAGCAACTATTAACAACTAAAAAATGTCCTGCCTGCGACCTCAAAAAAGCGAACCTCTATCAAGCCAACTTAAGCCGCGCCCAACTCCAATATGCCGACTTGAGAAATGCTATTTTAACTCAAGCCAACCTCTATATGGCCAACTTCAGCCAAGCCGACCTTTCTGGAGCTAGATTGCGGGGAGCCGAACTGTATGGGGCCAACTTAACAGAGGCCAACCTCAGCCGTGCCGACTTAAGCAGTGCCAATTTAATAGAAGCCAACTTAACCGCTGCAACCCTTACTGGAGCTAACCTCCAGCGAGCTAGCGTCGGCAACGCCACTTTTAGGGGGGCCAACCTCAGCGGTGTTAATCTCAGGGATGTCAGGCTCGATAATGCCGACCTCCAGGAGCTCGACTTAACCGAGGCCAATCTCAGCAATGCGAGACTCATCAACGCCGACTTAGGTAGCGCCAACCTCAGCGGTGCCACCCTCCGCAATGCCAACCTCAGCGGTGCCAACCTCAGCGAGGCTATCCTGCGGGGGGCCGACCTCACAAATGCTAACCTCTATCAAGTCAACCTCAGCGGTGCTAACCTGTTAGATGCTAGCCTCACTGGTGCTAACCTCTGCCAGACGATTATGCCGGGGGGTTTAGAATTTGAGGAAGGCTGCCTTTGAGGTAGAGCTAAAGTTAGACAAGTAAACAATGACTAAACTAATTATCCAAATACCTTGTTATAACGAAGAAGAAACTCTGGGGGTAACGCTGACGGCTTTGCCGCGAGAGTTACCCGGTGTCGATATTATCGAATGGCTAATTATAGATGATGGTTCGGTGGATAACACCGTCGAAGTTGCCAAAGCATTAGGAGTCGATCGCATCGTTCGCTTTCCTACCAATCAAGGTTTGGCGAAAGCATTTATGGCCGGTTTGGAAGCCAGCCTCAAAGCGGGTGCGGATATTATCGTTAATACCGATGCCGACAATCAATATTGCGCTGAAGATATCCCTTGTTTAATCCAACCCATTCTCTTGCATCAAGCAGAAATTGTCGTGGGGGCGCGACCTATCTCTCAGATAAAACACTTTTCCCCCACCAAAAAAATGCTGCAAAAATTAGGCAGTTGGGTAGTGCGAATGGCAAGCAATACCAAAATTCCCGACGCCCCCAGCGGTTTTAGAGCTTTTAGTCGCGAAGCGGCGATGCAATTAAACGTCTTTAACGCCTATACTTACACCTTAGAAACCATCATCCAAGCGGGACAAAAGGGCATGGCGATAACCTCGGTGCCAATTAGAACTAATCCCGTTTTGCGACCTTCCCGCCTGATGAAAAGCACCCATACTTATGTATTGCGATCGCTCTTTACCATTCTGCGGATTTTCATGGTCTATAAACCCCTGCGGTTTTTTCTAATACTAGGAAGCGTACCTTTTACCTTAGGAGTAATGTCGGGAATTCGTTGGTTGTTATTATTTTTTGGCGGTTACGAAAAACCCCGAGTTCCTACTTTAATTTTAGCAGCTATTTTAATCTTAATGGGATTTCAATTATGGATACTAGGTTTAATCGCAGATTTAATGGCAGTCAACCGCAAATTAATGGAAGAAGTACAATTAAGATTGCGACGGAAAGATAGTAATTAACAATTAACAGTTAATAATTAACAATTGACAATTAACAATTAACAATTAACAATTGACAAATGAAAGACCTATTCGCCAGGGAAGCCCTAGCTCAAATACCCAAAATCTTAACCCTATTAGACCGCAACCCCCACAGCCCCACTTATGGCTGTTTTGACCGCAACTTTTGGCATTACAAAATCATCGATTTTCCTAGCGGCATGGCTCAAGAATTTGTCTTACCCCTAGCCCTAGCCTACCAACTGGATATTCCCGAAAATCCCTTTTATCAAAAAGAAATAATCAAAGAATGGGTAGAAGCAGGAATATTATATGCTGCCAAGAGCGCTCATAAAGACGGTTCTTGCGACGATTATTTTCCTTACGAAAAAGCCAGCGGCGCGGCGGCATTTTCTTTATTTGCTGCCATAGAAAGTTACATTATTTTAGAGCTAACTAATTACGAAATGCTCAACTTTTTTGAAATGAGAGCGGATTGGTTGGCGAATCATTTTGAAAGCGGGCAATTAGCCAACCACGAAGCTTTAATAGTTTTGTGTTTGGAACTGTTAGGGGACTTATTAAAAACTTCTAAATGGAACAAAACTAAAGAGATACGCTTAGACAGGTTATTAAACTGGCAAAGCGATGAAGGTTGGTTTGTAGAATACGAAGGCTGCGACCCGGGCTATCATACTTTAACTATTGGCTGTTTGGCGCGAATTGCGAGAATTAACCCTTATGAAAAACTCAAAAATAGTTTAAAAAAAGCGGTAGAATTAGCCGGACAATTTATTCATCCAGACGGTTCTTATGGCGGCGAATACGGCAGTCGCAATACTTATAATTTATTCCCCCACGGCTTTGAATTAGTAGGGGAATGGTGGCCGGAGGCTTTGCGAATTAACGATCGCTTTTTGGAGGGATTAAATAACGGCCTCGGTCCGTGTTATGCCGACGACCATATTATCGGCCATCATACTTGGAATTATTTATTAGCGTGGCGGGATTTTGCGAGCGATCGCCCCTCCCCCGCCCCCCGCGACGTTGCTAGTATTTGGCTGAAAGAGGCACAAATTTTGATTAAAAGACGACCGGGTTCGGAGCTTTATATCGGCTTAAATAAAGGAGGAGTTTTTAAACTATTTAGAAACAATAAATTACTCGTTTCCGATACTCAGGTATCTTTGCAAGTAAAGAAAGGAAAAAAAATCCTCAATGCCGTGAGTCATTTAGTGGGCGATTATCAGATAGAAGTAGAACAAGAAAGGGTGACGATTGAGGGAAAAATGGGTTGGGCGAAACAAACCCAAATGTCGCCGCTTAAGTTATTAATTTTGCGGTTAGTAATGCTAACTTTTGGGCGATTTTTTCCGAATTTAATTCGGAAAACGTTGCAGAAAATGTTAATAGTTGGCAAACAAGAAGCGCCATTTAGATTTATCAGGAGGTTTCAATATTTAGAGGATAGCTGGTATGTAGTGGACGAGCTGCACGCCCGAGATTGGGATGACGTTATTGGTGGCGGTATTGGTGCGGACCAAACTTCGATTTATGTGGTAATGAGTCGGACGTTTCAAGCAAGTCAATTACAGCCTTGGTACGATTTAACAAATGAGATTAAAAAACTACATCCAGGTCAACCTTTAATAGTAGAAAGAAAGCTGTAATTGGGAATGGAGAATGGGGAATGGGGAATGGGGGTTTTTTTCTTCCTGCTATGCTAAACTTAAGAATCGGAGGATAAACTGTTAGTAGATTGTAGTAGATTGTAGTAGTAGATTGTAGTAGTAGATTGTAGGTTGGGTGAAGCGCAGCGCAACCCAACAAAAACCGTTATAATCGGAGGATAAACTGTTAGTAGTCTATCGTCAAACAGGAGCAACAATTATGCAAGCAACCCAAACCCGCTACTCTGTCGAAGAGTATTTAGAGCAAGAAAAAACGGCTGAATTTAGAAGCGAATATCGCGATGGAGAGATAATACCGATGACTGGAGGAACCCCAAGCCACAATCAAATTGCTGGCAAATTTTACGCAGCACTAATGTCTGCTCTAGAAGACCAACCCTACCTAGTATTTATTAGCGATATGCGCTTGTCAATACCGGCAAGGAATACATACACCTATCCAGATGTAATGGTGGTTTCCAGTCCTTTAGTTTATGCTGAAGGTCGAAGCGACACTATTACTAACGCTCAGATAATTGTGGAAGTCTTGTCGCGTTCTACAGGAAACTACGATCGCGGAGAGAAATTCGACTCTTATCGGACTCTGGATAGCTTCCGGGAATACATTCTCATCGACCAATACCAGCATTATGTCGAACAGTTTACCAAAACTGAGAACGACAAATGGTTGCTGTCAGTATATAGAGGTGAAGAAGCGGTTTTAGCTTTAAGTTCGGTAGAGTTTGAAATCTCTTTGTCGGATATTTACAAGAAAATAGAGTTTTAGTATGGGGTAAGTAGTAAGTGCGCGATCGCCTACTTACTACTTTAGTAAACGTGCTTTATTCAACTCATCCACCTTGGAATACAAACACCCCTATTATTGGGCGCCTTTTGTCTTAGTGGGAAATTGGTTATAGTTGAAGCGCTCTGCCATAACCGGCCTGCTATGCTAAACTGAAGTAGACTGTAGGTTGGGTGAAGCGCAGCGCAACCCAACAAAAACCGTTATAATCGGAGGATAAACTGTTAGTAGTCTATCGTCAAACAGGAGCAACAATTATGCAAGCAACCCAAACCCGCTACTCTGTCGAAGAGTATTTAGAGCAAGAAAAAACGGCTGAATTTAGAAGCGAATATCGCGATGGAGAGATAATACCGATGACTGGAGGAACCCCAAACCACAATCAAATTGCCGGCAACCTTTACGCCGCACTAATGTCTGCTTTAAAAGGTCAACCTTACCGAGTATTTATGGCAGATGTGCGCTTGTCAATACCGGCAAGGAATACATACACCTATCCAGATGTGATGGTGGTTCCCAGTGCTTTAATTTATGCTGAAGGCCGCCGCGACACTATTACTAATGCTGAGGTTATTGTGGAAGTCTTGTCCTCTTCCACAGAAAAGTACGATCGCGGAGAGAAATTCGACTCTTATCGAACTGTGGATACATTCCGAGAATATATTCTCATCGACCAACACAAGCATTATGTCGAACAGTTTACCAAAACTGAGAACGACAAATGGTTGCTGTCGGTATATAAAGGGGAGGAAGCGGTTTTAGCTTTAAGTTCCGTCGAGTTTCAAATCTCTTTAGCGGATATCTACGAGAATGTAGAATTTGAGTAGGGCGGGAAAGTGGTAGTAGGTGCGCGATCGCGCATCCACCACTGTCGTTAAACCTATATTTAAACCTGGCTTAGTAATGACTGCGATCGCTCTAATTTAAAATAATCGTAAAAAGTAACAATTAACATCAACAACCAACTTGTCAGACAATCAAGAAAACAATCCCACTCCACCAAAGGACCAAAATTCAAGTGATGATAAATGGTCCCATCTGGATAAATACGAGCAAAAATGCTTCAAAAGGATTATCGAAGCCTACGATGAAATTATGCGAGTAGTAGAAGACATCCCCAAAATTGCTAATTCATATCAATTGACAGTGGAGGAGGTTCGACGCGCTAAAAACTATGCTTTTGGTAGTGGCGTATCCCAGCATAAATTTATTCCAGATGAAGATATGGCGTTAGCATGGGAAAGGCTAGCATTAGGACAGGGAAATGCTATTGACGAAGTTTTGTTAAGGCATGAAATTTTTGAGTCTGACTTGGTAATTAATCAAGGAATGAATCAAAAAAGTGCCCACGAAATTGCTCAATCGAGATATCCTTGGTCCGAACTTCTCAAACAACAATGGAGAACCAATGAATAAATCATCAGAACAAAAATTCCTGCAAGCTTTAGAGATTTGCCAATCTTTAGTAACAGTAAAACTCAAACCATCAAATCTTCCTTGCGAAGCAATTCAGCTTTTTTGTGAAATTGCTAAAGAACCTTTCGACTTGCTAGATTTATGTCAGCAATATAACTCAGAAATAGAACCTGCATTAAAAGCGATCGCCGATTATGCTGCCAGCGTCGATAATTGGAAACATGGGGATTGTCCCTTTGGCGTCAAAGACCATTGCAATATTTTGCACTTTTTCCTCAACGTACATACGAAACAATTTGAGTTTTTTAGAGGGAAAAATTGGACTCCAGAAATTATTTGCGAGTTTCTCCAAGATTGGAAAGGCATCAACCTCACTCCTTTAATAAAGGATAAAGCAAAAGTTTTGACCAACTAAAGCAAAGTCAACCGTAGGAAATTAACCATACTAACTAAATGAAAAAACTAATTTCACTGGCAGTCAGCGCCTTTATCCTGACAATCATCTACCATAAAATCGATTTTCAAAGACTCATCCAAGTCTTAATTAACTGCCATCCACTCTGGATGGTTATCAGTCTCAGTATGGTAGTACCATTAACCATGTTAACCGCCTGGCGGCTCCAACAATTAATGCCCAAGCAACCTTCGGCAAAAATGACTTTCGGCGAAGCAAATCGCCTAATTTTAGCTGCCAGCGTCTTAAATATGGTCTTGCCTTCTAAAATGGGAGATATTGCCAAAGCTTATTTTATGAAACAACGGGGACATTTAGATGGTTCTTTGTCCCTATCTCTGGTAGTTTTCGAGAAAGCTTGCGATTTGCTTTCTTTACTGCTATGGTGTGTATTTGGTTTGATGTTTTATCCCCAAAAAGATGTCCTCTTTTGGACGATGACCGTTGGGGTTGCCTTGGGATTAATCATCGGCCTGCTGTTGCTAGGTTCCCCCAAATTTGCCCAAATATTTTTTCGGGCTGCCCAAACCATCCCGGTTAAAAAAATCCAAAAAACTCTCGAAAAATTGCGCCTTTCTTGGTCGGAAATGCACGAATATTTCTGGCGCGACAAACGGCAATTAGCCCAAATAACGGCTACTTCAATTATTATCTGGTTCGGTCATTTATTGCAAATTTGGTTTTTTATCTTTGCCCTCAATGCTTCGGTTCCTTTATTAGCCAATTTAGCTTTATCTCCCCTGGCAATTTTAGCGGGTTTGCTGCCTTTAACTTTTGCCGGTGTGGGAACTCGCGATGCGGCTTTAATTCTCTTTTATCAACCTTATTTAAACGAACCCACCGCAGCAGCTTTAGGCTTGCTTTGTACCTCCCGCTATCTGTTACCCGCCCTCGGCGGTTTGCCTTTTTTAGGACAATATTTAAAACAATTAACAATTAATAATTAACAATTTGGTTTTTCAGTTATTGTAGTTATTGTAGGTTGGGTGGAGTGAAACGGAACCCAACATTATTAAAGTCTGTACTCTTTTAATATTAATGGGAGCATCCCATATTTGCAAAAATAGAAAATGGCTAATGGCTAATGGCTAATCGCTAATTGCCTAGATGCAATTAGCAATTAGCCATTAGCAAAAAGCGTTAAATCCTTGGTTTTCTTCAAAATTGAGATGCACCCAATATTAATGATGTTGGGTTCCACTTCGTTTCACCCAACCTACAATTTGATTTAATTACTAACAAAACAAAATGCAACTAAAACAACAAATAAAACCTTTCTTAAACGTAAAAAATCTGTCTTTTTTCCTAATCGCATTCGGCACTCTAGTCCGTCTCGTTCAATATTTATCTAACCGTTCCCTCTGGGCAGACGAAGCGGTTTTAGCCTTAAATATTGTCAATCGTTCTTATGGCGAACTAACTCAACCTTTAGATTACGAACAGGGAGCGCCAATCGGTTTTTTGTTCTTAGAAAAAACGGCAGTTAACTTATTTGGCAATAACGAATATGCCTTAAGATTAATTCCCTTAATAGCCGGCATCGGTTCGTTATTTCTGTTTTACCAACTGGCAAAACAATTAATTCCCAAAAAAGCAATCCCGATCGCCCTCGCCCTCTTCGCCAGTTTGCCCCATTTAGTCTATTATTCCTCCGAGGTAAAACAATATTCCAGCGATGTCGCGATCGCCCTCTTACTCTTCCTCTTACTCCTCCCTTTAACCACAGAAAAATTAGAACGCCCCCAACTCATAAAATTTAGTTTAATCGGGGCGATCGCCATTTGGTACTCCCATCCAGCCATCTTTATCCTAGCAGGAATTGGCTTAACTTCTAGTATCCTTACCCTCCGCCACCAACAGCTAGAAAAAATCAAACCATTGGCGATTATTTTCTCCAGTTGGTTGTTAAGTTTCATCCTCTTTTACTGGCTATCCTTAAGCAAATTAACCGGGGATGAAGACTTAATGAAATCTTGGAGTGAAGCCTTTCCTTCGTCGCCTTTAGATATTATTTGGTTGTTGGATGCCTTGGGCAAATTTTTCTATAAACCTTTAGGGTTTGAAGCGTGGATGGATGGTTTGGCAATAATAGCATTTGTTGTCGGTTGCGTCGTCTGTTGGCGGAGGCAAAAATCGACCCTTTTACTATTACTATCTCCCCTCTTAATGACCTTAGCGGCGGCCTATTTACAAAAATATCCTTTTAGAAGTCGCTTGGTTTTATTCCTAACTCCGTTTTTTATTCTCTTAATCGCAGAAGGAGTTAGTTACGTTCTAAAAAAAGCAGCCAACAGTCGCCGCGAGTGGGTAGGAATAACTGCAGCTTTCCTCGCAGTATTGTTGTTGTGGCAGCCGATGGTTAGCGCTGCTTCTATCTTAATAGAACCTAAGTGGAAGTCAGAAATTAAACCGGTGCTTAGTTACATTCAAACTAATCAAAAACCCGGAGATATTTTGTACGTTTACCAGCGGGGCATTTATCAATTTTTGTACTACGCAGAAAAATACGGTTATCAAGAAGGAGATTACATTTTGGGAGTAGATGACTTGGATAAATACGACGGCAGGGGAGTTTCTGAAGTGGAGAGACAAAGATATTTAAACGACTTAAATAATCTGCGGGGAAATGCCCGAGTTTGGCTGTTGTTTTCCCACGCCGCCCCTTCAGAAAACAAACTTTTTCAGTCTTATTTGGCAGAAAATGGCGTTAAAATAGTAGAGTTTCATAGTAAGGGAACTTCGGCTTATTTGTATGATTTGAGTTCCCCTTAATTGCTCCAGGAAGTCTTAAGAAACCGGGTTTTTTCAAAAAACCCGGTTTCTGGAGTGCGACTAAATCGGTAAAATCGCTGAAGCGATTACTACGAACAAGCCTTTTTAAGCTACTAACAACCCATCCGTTAAATCCGCTATAACTCCGTTATATCTTGCTGCTGATAAGCAAAATAAACGGCTTCTAAAAAGACAGTGGCGCTTACTTTGCGAGGTAGAGTATCGAGGGCGATCGCTTTTTTAGCCTCACCTGCCAATCTTTGGCTTAATTTAGTCTTTTTCTCTTTGGTCATTTTTTGACGCTTTTGCAAATAATCTTGAATTGCCGCAAACTTATCTGCTTCCAAAAGCGAAACATCTGCTAATTCGATTAATTCTTCTCCTAAAGCTTTGCCATCTTTAGAAATAGGAAAACGCGGCTTAGAAAAAGCGGGAATGCGAGGCAATTTTGCTTTAACAATTGGTTGGGCATCGGCAACTTTTTTTCGTTTAACTGCAGTAGCAATTGGTTGGGCATCAGCAACTTTTTTTCGTTTAACTGCAGTAGCAATTGGTTGGGCATCGGCGAGTTCTTCTTCTTCAACCGCAGTAGCAATTGGTTGGGTGTCGGCGACTTCTTCTTCTTCAATTTCACTAACAATTTCTGTAGCAATGGTGGCTTCTGTTTTAATTACAATTGTACCTGAAACTATGTCTCCCAAACGCTTTTCTTTTTTGCCAAAAAAGATTAAAAATGCACCGATGCCTGCAATAATATCTACGGGGAAGAGTAAAGTCCGCAAAGCTGCTTCTTTAAGTTGAATTGGTTTGCCATTATCGCGAACTACCTGAATTTTTACCAAGCGTTTTCCTGGAGTTTGACCTTGCCATGCGGTTTCAAAACCAATAAAATAGGCTGGAATAAGGAGAAGAATTAATTGTGTCAATACTCCCAGGAGAGAAAAGGCGATCGGGAGAAAAATAAGTAAGGTTAAACTTACAATAACAAAGTCGATCGCTAAAGCACAGAAGCGATCGCCAATTCCTGCTAAAGACAAATGTAGTCTCGTACCTTTGGAGGTTAAAACCGATACTTTTTTAAACAGGCGATCGGGCTCCGGTAAATCTAACTCTTGTTGGCGGCTATAAAAGTCGTAATAAATAACCCCTTTGAGACACTGTAGAAATGGAATGAATAGAATGAGTAGGGGAAGCAGAAAGACTGATAGAATTAATCCTGCTAAAAATAAAAGAAACGTCAAAATGATTAATATAAAGCGCAAGAAATAAGATCTTATTAAGTCAAAACTGCGAGCTATTGCTTGACTCGTGCGTATATTATCTTCGATCGCCAAAATTTCTTCTGTCAAAAAGAAAAAGAACCCAATAATAGGGATAGGGGTTAAAAAAACAAGTAGAATTTTCGCTACAAAAAATTTCCAAAGTCGAGAATTAACCTCGCGACATCCATGCTTTGTTGTCTCTGATTCTGCAATTACCTCGTGAAAAGCAAGGCGAGATATGGTGCATATAATTGCATCAGACTTAACTGCACCATAAATAGGAATCAACAACCACAGCAAAGCTATAAATGCGAGACGGCTATAAGTAAAAAAGTTAGCCCAATATATTCGCAAGGCAACGCTAAAAACATCACCCACGCTTAGATAGCGAATTGGTTGAGTTTCATTTGTTACAGTCATATTTTTAATTTTTTGTGAGATTTTCTAGTTATTGAAAGTGTCGAGCAAAAACAGTCCGTACTCGGGTTGGAACCTTAGAAACCCGGTTTTTTTAAAAAACCGGGTTTCTGGACTGGCTTGCTAATTACCTATCTGGGGCAAATTAGATTTTTATGAAAATTTAGGGGCAGCTTTCTCTAAAAATTGCCTTGAAACCCTTGTCGCATCTGGGTTATAAATTTTTAAATTTTTGGGGAGTAGATTTAGCTCTCGATGGCTTTCCTCTGGAAACTGACAAAGATGCCCTTATAATGCATCGGTACTCCCTCTCCCAAAAAAAACATGGAAGCAAAATCTTTTTGGGAGCAAGTCACCTTTGTAATTTCATCAAAACAGTGCGAGCGTCCCCCCTCGCAACGGTTGGGCCCAGCCGCGAGCAGGGATGCTCGCACTGGAAAATTTGCAAAACTGACCTGCTCCCATCTTTTTTCACTCACCAACACCCCACCCTGGGAGTTTTAAGAAACCCGGTTTCTGGAGTGCGACTAAGATTGTGCGACTTTAAGATTTTTTGCTGCTAGGCAACTTGCCAAGCATCTAAAAAAATGCTAATATGATGCCAAAGTCCAATTATTGAGGTAACAAGATGCTAGACATAACCAAAGACATCGACTCCCTCACGAACTTTAAGCGCAATACCGCCGCCTACTTGGAACGAATCAAGGAAAGCGGACACCCGCTAGTTCTCACAGTTAACGGTAAAGCCGAAGTAGTCGTCCAGGATGCCGAGTCATATCAAAAGTTACTGGAATTAGTCGATCGCATACAAGCGATCGAGGGCATTCAGGCAGGTTTAAATTCTGTGCGAGAAGGACGGACTTTTCCAGCCAAGGAAGCATTAACTAAACTCAAAGAAAAACATGGAATATCGAGTTGAAATTACCGATGTAGCTTTGGCAGAAGCGGAGGAAGCTTATGTGTGGATGATAGAGCAACTATCTCAAGAAACTGCCGAAAAGTGGTTTGACGGTCTCATGGAGCTGATTGAATCTTTAAACAAAAGCCCAAAGCGGTGTTCCTTCGCACCGGAAAATGACGTTTTCTCTGAAGAAATTCGTCAGTTATTATATGGGAAAGAACGTGGAACCTATCCCATACTTTTTACAGTCTCAGAATCAACTGTTTATATTTTGCACGTTCGCCATGCTTCTCGTCAATCTTTAGAAGCATAAAACAAAAGAGCGATCGCCTTTTTTTACCTCCAAGTTATTGTTGGTGCGCGGTGCGCACCCTACGGGAAATAAGAGCGATCGCCTTTTTTTCTAACCTTTTTTATCGCGCTTTGCGATTACTACGAACTTGAAATGCTAATCACAAAAATACATCAATTCCTAACCGCAACTACTGACAAAAAATCCCGAACAATATTTTGGTTCGTCCTCAGCATGACTTTTGGTACAATTTACGCTTTACTAGCATTAAAAATAGCGTTTATCAGTCCTTACGCAGTCCAAGACGACGCCAGACAACATATCTTCTGGATGCTCAGATTTATCGACCCCGAATTATTCCCCAACGACTTAATCGCCGATTACTTTCAGTCCGTCGCCCCCGCTGGATATACTGCTATTTATAAGCTGGCAACTGCCCTCGGCATTAATCCTTTTATCTTCGGGAAAATCCTGCCTTTAATACTAGGCTTAATCTGCACTTACTACATTTTTAACATCTGTTTGGAAATGCTGCCGATACCGATGACAGCTTTTATTGCTGCCCTAGTAATGAACCAGGCAATTTGGATGAAAGACGATATCGCTTCCGCAACTCCCAGAGCATTTGTTTATCCGCTATTTATGGCGTTTTTGTACTATTTATTAAAGCAAAATTTGCTAGGAGTCGGCATAGCGATCGCCCTCACCGGTCTATTTTATCCCCAATACGTCTTTGTCGCCTCCGGCATTTTAATCCTCCGCCTCGTTTCCTGGGAAAACGGCAAATTTCAATTAACCTCAAACCAACAACATTTTCGTTTTTGCGGCATCGGTTTGGGAGTAGCATTTCTCGTTTTATTGCCCTACGCTTTAACTTCCTCAGAATTTGGCCCCGCCATCAGTCGGCAACAAGCAATGGAATTAAAAGAGTTTTACCCCAGGGGCAGAAGTACCTTTTTTCACCGCCACCCTAAAGACTTTTGGTTAACAGGAAAACGCAGCGGAATCTTTCCTAAATCTTTATTTACTCCCGCCACTCAATGCGCCGCTTTATTATTTCCTTTCCTCTTGCCTTTTGCTTCCGTCTTTCCTTTAATCAAACAATTTAAAAGCGGCATCTGGTTGTTATTGCAGCTACTACTATCGTCTTTGGGGATGTTTTTTATCGCCCATTTATTGATTTTTCGACTGCATCTTCCCAGTCGCTATACCGGTTTGAGCATGAGAATAATAGTTGCTTTAATGACAGCGATCGCCCTAACCTTAATTATCGACTCTCTGTTGCGGTGGATAACTCAAGATTCTGGTAAAATCAAGAGGGCGATCGCCTTAACTTTAACCTCCCTTATCGCCGCTTCTTTAATCTTATATCCCGCCTTCGTTAAAGGCTTTCCATTAGTCAAATATAAAAGAGGAGATGCCCCCGCTTTATATCAATTTTTGCAACAACAACCCAAAGACATTCTGATAGCTTCTTTATCAGAAAAAGTAAATCAAATACCAACATTTGCCCGCCGATCTATTTTAACAGGCAGAGAATATGCCATCCCCTATCAAGTCGGTTATTACAATCAATTTCGTCAAAGAACCTTAGACCTAATTCGCGCCCAATATACCCCCAATTTAACAGAATTAAAAGACTTTATTCAAAAGTATGAAATCGACTTTTGGCTGTTGCATCGCGGCGCCTTTATTCCAGAATATGTAAGTAATAATAACTGGTTAATGCAGTTTGAACCCTCACAGGAAGCCGTTAACTTTCTCCAACAAGGATACATTCCCGCTTTAGGATATCTCCGCGACAGTTGTACCGTTTTTGAGGAAGATAATTTAACACTATTAGATACTGCGTGCATTATCGATAAACTAAACAAATAAACTTTCGTAGGTTGGGTGCAACGAAGTGAAACCCAACACCAATGATTTCGGTTCCCGCGCGCCCTACCTACAAACTAACATCAGCGATCTTGTCGGGTTTCGTTTCACTTCACCCGACCTACAAACTACTAACTAACACCAGCGCTCTTGTCGGGTTTCGTTTAACTTCACCCAACCTACAAACTTTTCTCCCCCCTATCCATTGGAGGGCAGGAGGGGATTTTTCCCAATCTAAAATCTAAAATAAATCTCGGCGGCCCTCCGTAATGTAGGATAGCTAAAGACATCAGGCATAAAATGTCCAACTTAGACCGCCAAAAATAACAAAAAAATAGATAAATGCTTAATGGTTTAATCTTCATACCCCTGTTGGGTGCAGCTATAATCGGGTTTTGGCCCGGAACCCTCTCTCCTCAACGGGCCCGCCAACTGGCCTTATTAACGGCCGCGATTACCTTCATCTGGTGTCTAGTTCTCTTAACTCAATTTGACCCCCAGAACCCCCACGGTCAATTATTAGTAGTAATTCCCTGGATCGACTCCCTGGGATTGAGCTATTCCCTGGGCGTTGACGGACTCTCATTACCATTAATAATCTTAAACGGTTTATTAACTTGGATAGCCATTTATAGCACCGACAAATCCATCAGTCGTCCCCGTTTGTATTACTCCTTAATCTACTTATTAACAGTAGGCGTTTTTGGTGCCTTTCTCGCCCAAGATTTACTTCTGTTTTTCCTCTTTTACGAACTCGAATTAATACCCCTCTATCTATTAATCGCAATTTGGGGAGGACCGAAAAGAGGTTACGCCTCCACCAAATTTCTCATCTATACCGCCGTATCTGGAATATTAGTTTTAGCAGCATTTCTCGGCATCGTTTTCTTTAGCGGTTCTGGAAGTTTTGCCTACGATCGCCTCGTAACCCAAACCCTACCTTTTGGCACTCAACTATTATTATTAGGAACGATTTTAATCGCCTTTGGCATTAAAATTCCCCTCGTTCCTTTGCATACATGGTTGCCCGATGCCCACGTCGAAGCTTCTACTCAAATCTCCGTATTATTAGCCGGAGTCTTATTAAAAGTAGGAACCTACGGACTGTTGCGATTTGGGTTAGAATTATTCCCCAAAGCTTGGGCTTATATCGCTCCTTGGTTGGCAATTTGGGCAGCAGTAAGCGTGCTTTATGGTTCCTTCAACGCCATAGCCCAAACAGATATGAAAAAAATGGTGGCCTACAGTTCCGTAGGTCACATGGGTTATATCCTTTTAGCCAGCGCCGCCGCCACTCCCTTAAGTCTTTTAGGAACCGTTTTTCAAATGGTTAGTCACGGTTTAATTTCTGCTTTATTGTTTCTTTTAGTCGGAGTAATTTATCAAAAAACCGGCACCAGAGATATTAATATTTTGCGAGGACTTTTGAACCCAGAACAAGGCTTGCCAGTAATCGGAAGTTTGATGGTTTTAGGAGTAATGGCAAGCGCCGGTATTCCAGGAATGGTCGGTTTTGTTTCCGAATTTATGGTATTTCGAGGAAGCTTCAACGTTTTTACCGCAGAAACCCTTTTGTGCATGGTAGGAACCGGTTTAACTTCTGCTTATTTCTTGCTCTTGGCAAACAAGGTACTTTTCGGCAGGTTGTCGGAACCAGTTATTAACTTGCCCCCCGTTCAATGGTCCGATAGAATGCCCGCTATTATCTTGGCAGCGATCGTCATCTTTTTTGGCATCCAACCAAATTGGATCGTCCGTTGGACCGAAGCTAATACTTCTCAAATGCTAGTCACTCAAGTCGCAATTCAAGAGGTAGTTAAAAATCATTGATAATTGTTAATTGTTAATTGCCCCGAGTCTTGAGAAACCGGGTTTTTTCAAAAAACCCGGTTGTGCGATTTTTATCCCCCTACTCATAACCCATCCGCTACATCCGGTAGAACGGGCTTCTCGCCTGTTCCCGCTGCTAACCAACCTTTTTTAAATCGCTAAAGCGATTACTACAAACGAGCTTTTTAACCTACTAATAAACCAATTGTTAATTACCAATCATGCCAAAAACAGCTTTAAAAAAATCTCATCCACTTTCTGCTTATATCGACCGATTAAAATCGGGACAAGCCCTACTAAAAGACAACCCAGAAAACCTCTTAGAAGTAGTAGGAATCCTCAAAAGTTATGGCATAGTCCTCGATGCCTACTCCAACAACCTAATCTATATCGCAGACCATCAATTTTTAGTGCTATTTCCCTTTTTTAAATACTTCAACGGGAAAGTTTCTTTAAATAAATTATTCCAGCATTGGTGGCACGATCGCATCAATTTTGAATACGCCGAATATTGCATGAAATCTATGTTGTGGCACGGCGGCGGCGGTTTGGATGCTTACTTAGATACCGATGAATTTGAAAAGAGAGCAAACGCAGCAATTGAAGCGAAAGTTTCTGGTAATTTGCTAATAATATCCCTTAACGCACTCTTCCCAGAATTTCTCTTAGAACAAGTTCGCCAACAAGCTTATTACAGCGGTTTGGGTCAGTTTTGGCGAGTAATGAGCGATATCTTTATTGAACTATCCGACAAATACGATCGCCGCGAAATTACATCCATCCCCCAAGTAGTAGAACACATTTTATCCGGTTTAGTAGCAGCAGCCAATAAACCCATTACTTATGGGGTAAATATCAAAGAAAAACGATATGAAATAATCCCAAAATCCGTCGGTTTAACCTTCCTAGCAGATACAGCAGTACCCTACGTCGAAGCCATCTTCTTCCGTGGAACTCCCTTTCCCGGCACAGTTTCTTATAACGCCCAAGCCCAACAAATTCCCTCAGAACAAAATCGGTTTGCTTATGGGGCTTTATACGCCGATCCCTTACCCATTGGCGGAGCCGGAATACCGCCTACTTTACTAATGCAAGATATGCGGCATTTCTTACCCGATTATTTATTAGATTTTTATCAAAAAACTAACCGGGGAACAGATAATTTAAGAGTCAAAATTTGCGAGACATTTCAAAAGTCGATGTTTTGCGTCACCACCGCAACAATTTTAGGATTAGCGCCCCATCCTTTAGATACCACCAACCCAGAAGAACAAGAGGCAAACCGAGTTTATTTAGAAAGTTGGATGGACCGATTTTTAACATCCAGGTTGGAAACCGTTAATAATTAAAACTACTCAGAAACCGGGTAATTTATGCCAATACCTTTACCATTTTCTTGTAGGTTGGGTGAAGTGCAACGGAACCCAACTAAGATATTGAGTTCCACTGCGTGGAGCCAGACCTACTTTTCTACTCAGAAACCGGGTTCAAAAAACCCGGTTTCTCAATTTGTAGGAGGCCATGTCCCGCTAAAATCCTAAAAACTGCTTGACAGCTAGAAAAAAGGAGCTATAATAGCAACTTGTTTATTATCCAAATCGACCTCTCCCTTATAAACCAAGGCTCACCAGACTTTTGCCAAAACTCCTATTAATAAAAAACCGCCATTGCCCGCCCCCAACGAAGCGCGAAACCCATAATTGTCCAGAAAAAGCATAAAGGTAAAGAACACCATAGTATTCAATGAGGGTGCGTCCGGCAACAAGACAGACTTTTAGTACAGTCAGCACCCCGCTCTAAATCGTTAGTAAGGCCAAGGCGGTAGAAGATTAGGGAGGGTTTTTCCCTCCCACCCCCTTTAAGACTCACGACAGTTAAAACCGGTCGAGCTATTTGCTCGCTAACGCTCGACGTATAATTCCCACGCCCGTGTTAAAACGTCGCGGCGAGCATTCTCCCACCCTTTTCTCGTGGGACAACTTAGGGGCGATTTCTGTTATAAATCGAACCAGGTTGTAATTAATCTAGAAATGCTCCATACAAAAAATAGTATTTAACTTAAGTTGAGATGAAAAATGTACCTCCAGGGATAAGTTGGATAACCGAAAGCAGCAACCAAACGGGAAAAAACTTACTGCTGCGCTACTTGCTGCCTACATTGCTAGGCGTTGTTGCCATGGGAAATACCGCAGAAGCAACAGTCCTAGAAGAATGGCAGTTTGAAGCGGATCGAAACCGACTCACCTTTACCACCGAAGGTGGAGTCCAACCCAAGGCCCAATTAATTCCCAACCCGACTCGCTTAGTCATAGATTTACCCGGCACAACCCTTGGCAATATTCGCACTTCTCAGGTGGTGGGGGGCGGTATTAAAGCAGTTAGAGTAGGCCAGCTCGATGCCGAAACAGCTAGGATAGTAGTAGAGTTAAACCCCGGCTACACCATCGATCCAAACCAAGTCAAATTTAGGGGCCAATCCCCCAGCGAATGGACGGTGGAGTTACCAACGCCTCAGTCAACAACCGCCACCAACCCGACGGTTAGTCCCGCACCGGAACCAGCTCGCCCGCCTCTAAATCTCTCCCGCCCCGAGCCCGCACCGGAACCTCAAAACCGCCCTCGGCCCGAACCGGAACCCGCACCAGAACCGGCTCCCCTACCTCAAAACCGCCGACGGCCCGAACCGGCACCGACACCCGCACCAGAACCGGCTCCCCTACCTCGAAACCTCCGGCGGCCCGAACCCACACCCGAGCCAGCTCCCAGAAGACAAGAACTCCCCGAACTTTCTACATCAATTCCCAGAGACCAAATTCCTACCACCGTCTCCACTCTGATCCAAGACCTCCAAGTGCGAGACAATGGAATAGTAATGGTAACTAGCGGCAAGCTGCCGTTATTCGAGCTAAAACGAGGTATGGACGGTAGTTGGATGACCGTCGATATTATGGGGGCTCGCCTGATAGCGGAAGATATTAAACCCGGTCAACTTACCAATCGTTCTGGCGTTACTATCACCCAAGCAACCCAGCTTTCCAACTCTCCCCCAGTAGTTCGCGTCACCCTGAGTCTCCCCGATACTAGGAGAGAATGGCAAGCTCGCGCTTATGCCGGTGGATTAGCCATTTGGCCCGAAGGCGCGACTCCACCAACTATTAATCAAGCTACCGGCTTTGCCACCGTCGAATCTGTTGAGTTAAAAAATGGTACCGAACTGGTATTAACCGCAGATCGACAAGTTAACTACACCAGCGGTTGGGATCCCGAAGAGGATGCTTATGCAATTACGATTTTTAATGCTAAGGTTAGCGACGGACTGAGGCTGCCGGGTAGAGAGGTGGGCAGTCCCCTCCTTTGGGTGCGCTTGCGTAGAGAGGATCCAGAAACAGTGACGCTTTTAGTCAAACCGGCTACCCGCATCGAAGTGGGTGACGTGACTCAGGTTAGCCCCCGACAGCTTTCTTTGCCGATGGGTTGGGGAGAAATTGGCGCAACTCCTCCGGGATGGAGGCCCAGTCGCGATCGCCAGCCAGCACCGCAAGCTTCCAATCCCCTACCCCCTCTCTGGCCGGGACGTCGCAATCCAGCACCCCAAAATCCCCAACCTTCTCAGCAACCCAATTTAGATTCTTTCCCCGGGGGACCGCGCCGCGCTCCTTTCCCTTGGCCCCTACCCCGTCGGAACGAGCCCCAACCTCAAAATCGCCGTCCCTTTCCCTGGCCTACTCCAACGCCCCAACGAGACGGACGAGTGTCCATCGTTATCGATCCGGGACATGGAGGGCCTACGGATTTAGGCGGTGTCGGTATTGGCGGCCTGCGGGAGAAGGATATTGTTTTGCCGATGTCTCTGGAAGTCGCGCAAATTTTGGAGCAAAACGGCATCCAAGTCATCATGACTCGCACCACCGATCGCGACTTAGACCTGCCACCGCGTGCGGAACTCGCTAACCGAGTAAATGCAGATCTGTTTGTCAGCATTCATGCTAACGCCATTAGTATGAGTCGCCCGGATGTCAACGGTCTGGAAACGTTTTATTATCAGACCGGTCGCCAACTTGCCGAATACATTCAGAGGAGTATGTTAGAGAGTTTCCCGACCATGAGCGATCGCGGCGTGCGTCAGGCCAGGTTTTATGTCTTGAGAAATACTGCCATGCCCGCAGCTTTAGTAGAAGTTGGTTTCGTAACCGGTAATTACGACTCTCGCGTTTTGGCAGATCCGGTTCAACGCAGCCGCATGGCGCAAGCGGTAGCGCGGGGTATTCTCAACTACGTTAATGCCTACTACCGCTAAGTAGGTTAGATTACCCAAAGAAACCCCAAAAAACCTGGTTTCCCCCAAAATACCTTCGCCATTTTTTTGTAGGTCGGGCTCCGCGCACCGAAATCAGCGGTGTTGGGTTTCGTGCCTCAACCCAACCTACAAAACTACAAAACATTGCCATTTTTGATTGTGGCGAAAGTATTATCCCAGAAACCGGGTTTCTTTATTTTTAAGAATAACCGCCAAGTCCTCCATCAAGCGATTAAAATCAAACTAATACCATTCATTGAAATAACTACTTAGGAGTCGCGCAAAAATAAACTACCAGATGAAGGAAAATCGTAGGTCGGGCTCCGCGAACCTCCACCCAATAAGTCGGTACCTTATTACTACGCGCAAAAATAAACTACCAGATGAAGGAAAATCGTAGGTT
>CAZUCT010000096.1:0-23306 GCA_964619285.1 uncultured bacterium
CGAACTACGACTAAAGTCGTTACTACGAACTACGACTAAAGTCGTTACTGCGAACTATATTAAAAATCTTTTTTCAATTTTTAATAAAAACGAACCGTTCCTTCTTTTTCCTGTAATTGAGAGGGGGAAGGGAAGAGAAAAAAAGCTTTACTTCGCAAAAACACAGCCGCTATAATAGTTAACAGTTAGTTAACTGTCCATTCCCAATTCCCCATTCCCAATTCCCAAAATCAAAAAATGCTTAAACCTCTTAAAAAATTGCGAAAAATATCTCATAAAAACCCCAAAATCTTACCAACTTTAGCAGGGCTATTAACAACCATAATAATCCTATTTTTAGTCTGGTACGTCGAGCGCGCGGAAAGAGAAAGATACCAAGAACAGATCCGAGCAAACGTTCTGAATAACTTAAGCGCGGTGAGGGCGCGTTTGGAAGAAACCTTAAACCAAAGATTATTTTTAGCCAAAGGTTTAGTGGCTTATGTTTCGGCAATTAATCCCGAAATTACTCAAGAAGAATTTGCGCGGATGGCAGAAATAGTCATTGCCGAAGAACCGGGCATTCTCAGCATGAGTCTTTATCAAGATTCCGTGGTAAGTCATATCCATCCCTTAGACAGTTTTAAATCCGCCATCGGCTTCGATCCGCGCACCATCCCAGAAGAGAGAGAAGCGATCGAACGGGCGATTGGGACTAGAGAAACAATAGTTGCCGGTCCCATCGACCTAGTACCCGAAGGAATAGCATTTATAAGTAGAACCCCGGTATTTTTAACCCCGCCCGGAGCCCCGCCCCAGAGCGATCGCTACTGGGGAATGGTAGGAGTCGCCATCGACCAACCTACATTATTTACAGAGGCAGGACTGTTAGAACTATCCGATAGCCTGCAATTAGCCATTCGCGGCAAAGACGGTTTGGGAGAAAAAGGAGAAGTCTTCTTCGGAGACGCGGCCATTTTCCAAGGAGAACCGATGCTCGTCTCCGTCACCCTGCCCAACGGTTCCTGGCAAATGGGCGCAACTCCCAGAGGCGGCTGGCCGACTGTCAGTCCGATCTCTTTGTGGTTGTGGAGTGGGGGAACCGTGGCGGCGGTGTTAGCGGGGGGAGCAGTTTTTATTCTAGTCAGCGCCCCAGTGAGGTTGCAGCGAGCAGTCGATCGCGCCACCGCCGCCCTGCGCCAAAGCGAAACGGCCTTAAAACAAGCCAACGAGGACTTGCTGCGACTCGACAAACTCAAAGACGAATTTATCGCCAACACCTCCCACGAACTGCGAACCCCCCTCAACGGCATTATCGGCATTGCGGAATCTTTAGTGGATGGAGTCGCCGGAACTTTGCCCCGCAAAGCCAACGTCAACCTAGCGACTATCGTTGCCAGCGGCAGGCGACTGGCTCATTTAATCGACGACTTGCTCGATTTTTCCAAACTCAGACACAGCAACTTGGAACTACAAATCAAACCGGTGGGAGTTCGAGAAATCGCCGATGTAGTGCTGGCACTTTCCCAACCGTTGCTGAGAACCAAACCCGATTTAAAGTTAGTAAATTCCGTTCCGGCGGACTTGCCCTTGGCGGATGCCGACGAAAACCGACTCGAACAAGTGTTCCACAACCTCATCGGCAACGCGATTAAATTCACTCGCTGCGGCAAAGTGGAGGTATTAGCCGAAGTGAGGGAGGAAACGTCCGAGGTTATAGTCACCGTAGCGGACACCGGCATCGGCATTTCCAAGGAGAAATTCGATCGCATCTTTGAATCCTTCGAGCAAGCAGACGGAACCACTGCCAGGGAATACGGCGGTACCGGTTTGGGTTTGGCTATTAGCAAGCAGTTGGTAGAGTTGCAGGGGGGGAAAATTTGGCTGACTTCCACGGTGGGAGTCGGTTCTCAATTCAGCTTTTCCTTGCCCGTTGCCCGGAAGCAAGTGCGAGAAACTGCCGAGGCAAGGGGGCGATCGACTTTGGATTATTCTTTGTTGGCCCAGGAGTTCGATGCCGAAGAAGAAGTAGTAGTAGCAGAAGAAGAAGAGGCGATCGCCACTGGAGACGAGTTCAAAATCTTAATTGTTGACGACGAACCGATTAACCTGCAAGTTTTAGCCAACAATTTATCTTTAGAAAACTATTCTATTACTCAAGCCAATAACGGTTTGGAAGCATTAGAATTAATCGAGAACGGATTTCAACCGGACTTAATTTTATTAGACGTAATGATGCCGCGCATGACCGGTTACGAAGTCTCGCAAAAAATTCGAGAAAAATTCATGGCTAACGAGCTGCCGATTTTAATGTTAACAGCTAAAAATCAAGTGTCGGATTTAGTAGAAGGTTTTACCTCGGGAGCCAACGATTATTTAACCAAGCCGTTTAACAAAAAAGAGCTATTGGCGCGGATTAAAACTCATTTGAATTTGTTAAAAATTAATTCGGCTTACGGTCGTTTCGTACCCCAGGACTTTTTAAAGTTTCTGGGTCGGGAAAGCATTTTAGACGTGAGGTTAGGAGACCACGTTCAAAAAGAGATGAGCATTTTATTTTCCGATATTCGTTCTTTTACCAATTTATCGGAAGAAATGACGCCCCAAGAAAACTTCGATTTTATTAATAACTATTTAAAAGAAGTCAGCCCGGTAGTTCGCGACCACAAGGGCTTTATCGACAAATATATAGGCGATGCGGTCATGGCATTATTTCCAGAAAGTGCAGACGATGCCGTGCAAAGCGCTATTTGCATGCAAAAACAAGTGGCCCGTTATAACGAAGAATTGAAGCTAAAAAATCTGCCTCCAATTGCTATTGGCGTAGGCGTACATACGGGGACGTTAATGTTAGGAACTATTGGGGAAAGAGAAAGGATGGAAAGTACGGTAATTTCCGATGCGGTGAATTTAGCTTCGCGGTTGGAAGGGCTGACAAAGTTTTATGGGGCGGGGATTTTAATTAGCGAAAATACTTTGGAAGATTTGCGGGAAAACTATCAATATCGGTTTTTAGAAAAGGTGAAAGTTAAAGGTAAGAAAAAGGCAGTTTGGGTGTTTGAAATTTACGACCACGAACCGGAAGAAATGCAAAAATTGAAGGCAGAAACGGCGAATTTTTTTGCGGAAGCGGTGGATTTATATAGCCAGGAAAAATATGCCGAAGCTGGAGAGAAATTTGAGGAAGTTTTAAGGATAAATCCCGGGGATAGGGTGGCTAAATTGTTAGGCGATCGCTGCCGGGAGTATCGGGAATTTGGGAGAATTAGTTATAATTAATAATTGTTGGTTTGTAGTAATCGATGAGCGCGATATAGGAAGACAATTAACAACCAGGATTAAGAAACCGGGTTTCTGGCAACAACCCGGTTTCTGGCGGGACAATTGGGATGCAGCATTTGTCAATCGTTAATTGTTAATTGTCAATGGCAGTTGAAGACACAATTAAGCCCCCGCTAAGGGACTTGTGCAAAAATAAACTACCAGTCTCTTGTAGGTTGGGTGCCGCGAACCTCCACCCAACACATCGGTATTTTATTAAATGGCAAGTCCCTAATGGGTAATGTGAATGACCTCAGTTATCGAAAAAATACCATTCTTTATGGGAGCATCCCATATTTGCAAAAATAGAAAATGGCTAATCGCTAATCGCTAATCGCTAATCGCTAATTGCGTTCTAGAGCCAGGTCAGCTCGCAATTAGCAATTAGCAAGCCCGCAAAAAGCGTTGAATTGTAGGTTTTCCTCTTGCATTGAGATGCACCCTTCTTTATTTTTGCTGCATATTCGATGCTCCCAACTGATTTTTACGACTAAAGTCGTTACTACGAACTGAATAAAGAATATCTTCCAGTAAAGGAAACTCCCCCAAAGATAACCGCCAAAATTAACATCCCAACTCCCACCAGTCCATAAGTAGTGCCGATGCCAATTTGTGCGGCAATAGGTTGACTGACGAGGGGAGAACTAAACTGTCCTAAAAACATAGAAGTAGTTAAGCCGCCCAACACTTTACCCCTAATAGCGACCGGGGCTATTGCGTTGAGCCAAACGTTGAGATTGGGCATCAACAAACCCAAGCCCATACCGATAACAATCAAACCTAAAATTACTATGAAATAACTGGTTGCTACAGAGATGATGCCAAAGCCTAAGCCCATGATAAAATATAGTAAAACAATAACTCCCATAAAGCTGAGTTTCTTTTTAACGAAGCCGTAATTTATGGAAATAATAGCGCTGGAGAAGGTAGCAGAGGCGATCGCTATTCCGGTTTGAGAGTTATTTACGCCAAAATTTTTGGTTAAATAAAAAGGCAATTGCACCGGCACCATGAAAAAAGCCACTGCGGTTACAAACATGACGGCGTAAATAAAAATTATCAGATTTTTCTGGGGGCGATCGCTTGCCAAACTCTCCCCAATTTCCGAGACTTTTTCTCCTATTTGCTTGCCAATTTTGTCTGCGGCAATCTTTACTCTATTAGGCTCCGTTAAGACAAAAACTACCAAAGGAAAAACAGCAAAAGCGCTGGTATAAATCAAAAAAGGAAACCGCCAGCTAAGATCTGCCAAAAACCCGCCTAATATCAGAAAAACCACCCCGCCAAAACCCATAGAAGCAGCTTGAATTCCCATTACTCGATTGCGCTTTTCTCCTTGGTAATAATCGGCAATTAAAGTCACCGAAACAGTCATAATTCCAGCTACCGAGATACCCAAAAAAGCCCGACCGATTAACAAACCAGTTAGGGAGTTGAGAAGGAAACCCGAGCTGCCGGCAAAACCGTAGAGAATTACCCCAGCAGCCAACAATTTTTTGCGACCGAAGCGATCTATAATTATTCCGGCAAAAGGACCGGCAATGGCGGTAAACAAACCGGGTAAGGTCAACATTAATTTAACTAACAGTTCTGCCCTGGGAGCAGTTTGAAAAAACTGTCCTATCTGCGGCAGGGCGGGAGCAATGGTAGAACCGGCCATTACCGTCATCGTGCTAGTCAGCAGTAAAGTTATCAGTTTTAACATGAATTGCTAATTGCTAATTGCTAATTGCTAATTGCTAGTTGCTAATTGCTAATTTCGCTCTTATTAATCGCTTAACAAGAGCGCAATTAACAATTGACAATTAGCAAAAAAAACTACTCGTCTGGGGGAGTTTCCGAGTCTTTCAAGCGCCAACCGGGTTTAACTACTTGATGGGAACGAGCGATAACTAGACTGTCATCGGGCACGTCTTCGGTGACAACGGAACCCGCCGCCACCGTAACATCCTCTCCCAAAGTTACCGGCGCGACCAGAACGCTATTGGAACCGGTTTTAGAGCGATCGCCTATTGTAGTGGGATGTTTGTTCTTGCCATCGTAATTAGCAGTAATCGTACCGGCACCGATATTCACCTTTTCTCCGAGAGTAGCATCGCCGAGATAAGACAAATGGGCCGCATTAGAGCGATCGCCCATCTTCGTATTTTTCAGCTCCACAAAATTACCAACCCTGCAACTAGCACCCACCTCAGCGCCGCCGCGCAAGTGAGCGTAAGGACCGATGCGACTGCCATCGGCAACGGCGCTATCGGAGATGGCAGAATAAAGTACCGTTACCTCCCTACCGATCTGACTGTTTTCGATCCAAGTACCCGGACCGATGCGACTGCCCGCACCGATAAAAGTATGGCCGCGCAAGTGAGTTTGAGGTTCGATAACTACATCAGGCTCTAAAATAACGCGATCGTCAATGGTGGTACTGTCGGGATTTATCATCGTCACTCCTTCGGCCATCCATTTATCCTTAACCCTAATCTGCAAAATTTCGTAAGCTTGAGCCAGATGCTTGCGGTTATTAACCCCAATAATTTCTTCAAAATCATCCACATCCACCGCCATCACCGGTTTGAGCTCTTTCACCGTATCCGTCAAGTAATATTCCTGTTGGTCGTTATCGGCCTGCAGTTTTGGCAGAATTTGCGCCAAAGCTGGCCAATTAAAACAATAAACACCGGCATTAATCCGGTGATTTTGCTTTTGGGCCTTAGTACAATCTCGGTCTTCGACAATTTGCTTGACCACGTTATGACTGTCGCAAAAAACCCGCCCGTATCCCTGGGGGTTGGGAAGATGGGCGGTCAGAATAGTGGCCCCGTTCCGACGTTCTTTGTGAAGTTCCATTAACTGCTTCAAAGTTTCTGGCCGCAAAAGCGGCACGTCCCCATTTAAGACCAGCAAATCTCCCGAAAAGTCCTTTAAATGGGGCAATAATTGCTGGATGGCATGACCAGTCCCCAATTGCTGCTTTTGTTCGACAAACTCCAGAGTCGGCCCCGTCTTGTCTGCTTCCATCAAGGTTTCTTGAACTAAGTCCCCTCGATAACCAACAATTACCAGACGCCGAAGGGGTTTTACCGAGAGAGAACTTTCCAGCACTCGTTCCACCAGGGAGGTAGAACCTAATTTGTGCAAAACTTTAGGCAGGTCGGATTTCATTCTAGTTCCCCGTCCTGCCGCTAAAATTGCTACTGCTACCATGATGCCTGCTATGAGCTTTTACTTCAGAAGCGATCGCTCCTGTTATTTTATTTCAGACTACCTTAAATAGAGTACCACTGCAAAGATACGATCCAGAAACCCGGTTTTTTAAAAAAACCGGGTTTCTTAGATATCGGGAATTGTTAATTGTTAATTGTTAATTGTTAATTGTTAATTATCAATTGTTAACATAAACTTGCTAAATTGCTCCATCAATTGAGGGTTGCGCCACCCTAGATTGGTTTCCTCCCACAAAATTTCCCCAGCTTCTTTTTTACTAAAAGGTTTTTTATAAGGACCCTCGCTAGTTAGAGCGTCGTATATGTCTAAAAACTGAAATATTTGAGCAAGTCTAGGAATTTGCCAACCTTTTAAACCGTCTGGGTATCCACTGCCATCCCAGCGTTCGTGGTGGCTTCTAATAATTGGTAAAGTTCCCCACAGTGGTTTTATCGGCTGACAAATCTTCTCTCCAATTAAGGTATGTTGCTTCATTATTTCAAATTCTTCATCACTTAATTTATCCGGTTTCATCAGTATGGAATCGGCAATGCATATTTTGCCGACATCGTGGATATAAGCTCCCCATTTTAACTCGCGAATTTTTTGGGGAGAAAGGTTGAGAAATTGACCGAAAGCTTCGCTTAGAGTGGCAACTCGTTCGCAGTGAGAACCTGTAATAAAGTCGCGACTTTCAATGGCATCCACTAAAGAATTAACAATTTGCTCGACCGATTTTAATTCCTGTTTGGCTAATAGTTTTTCTGTTAGATTTTTTACTGGCCTGGAAACTTCCTTATAATAGACATACATATCTGCGATTATCTCCTTTTGCTAGACCATGCTATTCCTCTTAGCATATTTTATACTTTTCTTCGCTCCTTAAATTTCTTCATGCTTATGATGGTCTTATAACCTAAGAAGTAAGCAGCGATCCCCAGTTCTTTTTGCTGTTATTTTAATAGTTTAATCTCGCTTTTTAGGGAAGATAAAATTTGAGAAAAATTTTCAATCGATAACTTTAACTTCGACTCTTGATTAGATGCTTATTTCTAAAATCTAAAAGCTAAGAGCCATGGGACCACCGCTTTTTCCAATGGGAAGTTGGTTCTGCCTCGGAGGTTTGTTGTTCTAACTGACGGCGACGGACGATCGCTTCTGGAGAGTCGGATAAATGGGGGTCGCGATAGGGAATGGCGGCCCTGGTTAATAAGTGTTCTTCCTCTTTGAGAGACAGTTTTGGTAAGTCCTCGCCCCAGAAACTAGCAACAGTTCCCGGCGATCGCCTCCCCACCGGGGCGGTGGAACCTACAGACAAACCCGCCGCTATTAAGGCCGCTCTGGCCACAGCAGAACAAGAATAGGTGGCTAAATGGCCATCCTCTTTGAGGCAGTTGCTAACCAATCCTAAAAATTCCACCGTCCAGAGTTGGGGGCAACTTGGCGGGGAAAAGGGGTCCAGAAAGATAGCATCTGCCTGAAAACCGGATTTTTTGACCTGTTGGACGGTCTCCCGGGCATCGCCAAGGAGTATTTTAGCCGAGATGCGATCGTCGTTCAAACAATAACAATTACTTAATGTCCTTAAGATGGCTGTAATTTCATCGGGCCAGTTGTCCAGAAGGCCATGAGCGATCGCTGCTTTTGGGACTTCTGGATCGAGTTCTAAACCGATCCACTCCACCCGACAATGGGGATTAACCCCCCAAATAGCTGCTATTGCCGAGGCGGTGTTGTATCCTAGTCCGTAACAGACGTCTAACAGTCGGAGGACTGGTCGATGAGCTTTTGACCTGAGTCGAACTGGGCTAACAAATTTAGATTCTGCTTCCTGTCGGGCTCCAAAATGAGAGTGGAAGGTCTCGCCAAATTCAGCAGAAAAAAAGGTAAAAGAGCCGTCGGCTGTTAGTTCTGGAGTAAATTTCATTTTTATTTTGGGTTCGGGGGGAATGGGGAATGGGGAATTGTTAATTGTTAATTGTTAATTGTTAATTGTTAATTGCTTCAAAGGTGAGGTGCATCCAATCGGGGTTTTTCCAAATCTCCAACTTCAAATATTAGCTAGTTATTGCTTATTGGATGATGAAAAAGCGCAAAAATTTGAATCTGCCCCCTTGGTTTCCTTATCCTAGTTCTTGGCTAAAAGCTGGGATTTTAGCTTGGTTCTTAACGGCGATCGCTTTTACTATAGATCGGATGGCGTTCGGGGATTATTATTTGACTAAATTAGCAGAAAATCGCGAGTTATTTGTGGTTTTTACTCTGGCTATTTTGCTGTGGCCCGTTCCCGCGATCGCCCTCGCACATCACTTCCTAAATTTATTTTTTCAGATTATTTTACCCGCTGTAGGAAGGGCATCCCGCGCTGTTAAATCTAAATCGAGGTTAAAAACTCAAAAACAGTCCCAATTTAATAACCGAACCACCTCGATTTTTCCTACTTTAATCAATTGGTGGGCGGGATTATATAGCTGGCTGGTATTAATTCTAAGTACCATTATAGCAGTAACGATTTGCACCCTACTTTTGTCTGGGTTTGGCCTCAGTTATGAAACGATTAGTTTTTATTACAAATATCTCGGGGAAATAGATAGTTTTGAGTGGCTTTATCTCTGGATTTCTTTTTCTTTGATTTGGATAACTGCGGCAGCTAGTTTATACCAGATAGAGCATTTATTTAAACTAAAAATTAGCGACGGTAAACCTATTTTAAATACGTCAAATCCAACTAAACTAGAGAGTACGAAAAACGATTACGAGAATATAGATTGGCAGCAAGTTCCTATTAGAGTAGAATTAAATCAGAGGAAAAAACGCGGCAAAGCAGGAAGAAAAACATCGAGCATCGAGATCCATATTAAGCTGCCAGAAGCGCAAGTATTGTCTCAGCAAAAGCCGAGAACGAGAGCGAATATTTCTCTACTGGATCGGCGTAAAAATAGGTCTAGTAACTGGAAAAAATGGCAGCAAGTTTTAACACTGTTAATAATTTCGCTATTGGTAGGAGGAATTTCTGGAGTTTACATAAAAGAAAATAGTAGAGAAGCAGCTATCGTAGCGGAAAATTCACCGCCGAAAAGCTCCAAAACGCTAGAAAAAGAGCGATCGCAAGCCAACTCAAACTCTCTATTACAACCTTCACCTATTCCCTCTCAGACTACAGTTTTGCAACCACCAGATCCTTTTAAAATGGCAGTAAATCGAGCTACTAATGCGGCGGAAATGACTCGGCAAGCAAATACAAGAATAGAGTGGGAGGCGGTGGCGAGTCAATGGCAAGATGCTGTAGAATTAATGAAGGTAGTACCGGCATTTCATCCTAATTATAGCACGGCAAGGCAAAAGGCGATCGAATATCAAGATAATGCTAATTATGCTAGAAGAGTAGCGGCAAATACTCGCCAATAATTGTTAGTTGTTAATTGTTAGTTGTTAATTGTTAGTTGTTAATTGTTAATTGTTAATTGTTAATGGCATTTTCAAAAATGGATAATAATTTATCAGAACAAGCACAAACAGGAAACCCGGAAGCGATCGCCGCTTTATTGAGCCATGGCTTCCTCACGGAAAATATTACCGTTGAAGCTGGCATCAATAAGGGTTTTTTAGAAATAATTCTGGAGGCTGAGGAAGTACCGGATCGATATGAGACGATCGAGATTATCAGACAAGAACTAACGGAATTAGAACCATCAGGAATAGAAAGGGTAAAGGTAGCTGCTAAAAAACCGGATCGAGAAAACTATCTTTGGACTCAAGAATTTGGTTTGGAAATAGGAGCTTTTTCTTCCCTGATTTTGCCCGGTTCCGAAAAAGGAGCTAGATTGCAAATTCCTGCCGTTGCTGAAACAGAAATAGAACTAGAAAATAGTCCTTTGGATCGGGAAAAATTAAGTCTCATTACTTTATGGTTTGTCGCGGCAATTTTAACGGTGGCGGTAATTGTATTTATCGGTAAAATGGTAAGGTCGCCATCGCCCTCGGACGAGAAGAACAACCCCTCGGCCTACGTCAAAATTATTCCTAACTCAATTAAGCAAAATCTATGAGCAAATTACAACTAAAAATCCCTGCGGATACCTGGATAGGGGCAACCTGGGATGAATATCTCGAAACCCTAGAAAATCCTCTGTACGAAAAAGCTAAAAGTTACTATTACCAACAACAATTGAGAATAGAAATGGCAGCAGTAGGAGCTAACCATGCAGATAATAATACCATAATTCTCTTGTTAGTCAATTTATGGGGAATAGGGCGATCGCTACCTTTAAAAGGATTTACGAACTGCAGCTATCGCCAGCAAGAAATTAAAGAAGCTCAACCGGATGTTTCTTATTACATTGGCGACGGAGTTAAATACGCCCCCACTGGCAATAAAGTTGTCAATTTAGATAACAACCAACCCCCAGATTTAGCCATAGAAATTGCCGTAAGTTCTCTCATGGACGATTTGGGACCGAAACGAATGTTATATGAGGATTTAGGAGGGGAGCAAGTCACCTTTGCATATTTATTTTCTCATACTCATACTCATACTCATACTCATACTCAAAAAAAGACGCTTTTCTTGAGTAAGAGTAAGAGTAAGAGTAAGAGTATGAAATTATCGAGAGAGAAAAATTACAAAACTGACTTGCTCCCATTTAGGAGTGGCTGAATATTGGGTAGTTGACGTAGAAAAAGCCGCCATAACTGCTTTTGAAATTACCGCTAACCGTGGCAGTAAAAGGATTGATGAATCTTTGGTTTTGCCGGGGTTAAAAATGGCTCTTTTAACAGAAGCTTTGCGCCGCAGTCGCCAGACTAATAATACAGAGGTTGCTAATTGGTTTTTAGCAGAAATTGGGGGCGGTTCTCAATCGTAAATAATACATTTTTTTGAGAGCTGAAGGTACTACCATTACCCATTACCAAAAAGAGGATTTAATAATGAAACTAGAGGAAGCGATCGCTATTTTGAATACCCACCAACAGCAGCTAAAAGAATTTAAGGTAAAATCCTTAACCATCTTTGGTTCGGTGGCGCGGGATGAAGCAAGTTTAGATAGCGATGTAGATTTGCTGGTAGAATTTGAAAAGCCCGTGGGTTTATTCACCTTTATCCGACTGCAACGATACTTAGAAAACATCTTAGGTCGTTCTGTCGATTTAGGGACTCCAGATTCCCTAAAACCCTATTTGCGAGAACCTGTTTTAAAGGAGGCAGTGCGGGGAGCATCCCATATTTGTAATTTTTACCCCTCGATAATTTCATTGAGAAAATAAATATGCAAAATTGAGATGCTCCCGCAGTGCGTGCCACTAGAACTTTTAAAAACCGAATTCAAGATATTTTGGATGCTATTGTAGAAATACAAAGTTTCACTGATGGGATGGCCTTCGAGGATTTTCTCGAAGATCGAAAAACAGTCAGAGCCGTACTTTATAATATGGCTATTATTGGTGAAGCAGCAGCAACTTTAATGCCCGATATAGAACAAGTTTACCCCGAGATTCCTTGGGTTGAAGTTAGAGGAATGAGAAATATCGTGGTTCGCGAATATTTCCAGGTAAATTTGGAGATTATTTGGCAAACCATACAAGAAGATTTAAGCCCTTTGGCATCTTCTCTCCAAGAGTTATTAGAGTAACTAGGGCTTGCTGTCGGGAACCAAGAACCGCGAAGCGTTGCGAGGAACGAAGCAATCCCGCTTTTTGCTAACTGTAAGGTGCGCGTTGCGCACCCTATTAGCGCGTCTGGGCTAAAATTGTGGGTAAAAAAGCAGTGCGAGCGTCCCCGCTCGCGGCGGGCTCCAAAACCCACGAAGAGTACTAACGTACTCGTCAAATTACCCACAAATTTAGCAGGGAAGCACTACTACTAGCACTGCACAGCTAAAGTGGTGGGTATTTTCTCTTCATACTCTTACTCTTAACGAGTGACTCACACTCAAAAAAAGAGTTTTTTCTTTGAGTAAGAGTAAGAGTAAGAGTAAGAGTAAGAGTAAGAGTAAGAGTGTGAGTCAAATTACCCACAATTTTAAATGAGACGCGCTACTACTACTAACTAACAACAAACAACAAACAACATGACTAACACAAATTATCTCGTTTCCCCCCAATGGCTGCACGATCGCCTCGACGACCCCCAAATCGTCGTTATCGACTGTCGCTTCTCCCTCGCCGATCCGGAACTGGGACGAAAGCAATACCAAGAAGGTCACATCCCGGACGCTTTCTATTTGGACCTCAACCGCGACCTCTCCAGTCCGGCAGGCAAGCATGGCGGGCGTCACCCCCTGCCGGATATTCCCCGACTGGCGGAAAAACTGGCAGGGATGGGCGTTAAGTTCCAGGAAACTTTGGTCGTTGCCTGCGACGATACCCGTTTTGCCTTCGCTTCCCGCCTCTGGTGGTTGTTGCGATATATGGGACATGACAAAGTAGCGCTGTTGGATGGCGGCATTTCCGGTTGGAAGGACGAATATCGCGTTACTAGGGAAACTTCTACTCCCCGGACCGGTTCTTTTGTGCCCCAACTCAGGCCGGAGATGGTGGTAGATATCGAGACGGTGAAGGTGAGGAAGGATTTGCCGGGGGTGGTTTTGGTCGATTCTCGCGATCGCGATCGCTATCTGGGAAAGGTCGAACCTATCGACCCCGTGGCCGGTCACATCCCGGGGGCCGTGAATTATCCTTGGCAGGAAGTCACCGACGAGGAGGCCAAGGCCAAGGTAACGGAACAATCCCAGCGCTGGGACGATGTTAAAAATGCCGAAGAGATAATCGTCTATTGCGGTTCCGGGGTCACTGCTTGCGTTAATTTATGGTCTTTGGAAGCGGCAGGCATTCCTACCGGCAAGTTATACGCCGGCAGTTGGAGCGATTGGTGTTCTTATCTGTAATATTGTTCGTAGTAATCGCGGAGCGCGATTTTTAGTATCCCAATCGCTGATTTTTAGTATCCCAATCGCTGAAGCGATTACTACGAACAGTTCCCTAAAAATCAAAGTAAATATAGGGCAATCCTCCTTCTGGAGCTAAGATTAAAACTGCTAAGAAACATAAAGGCACTAAAAGAGTCTTTAACGGCCAATTTAACTCTAGTTTTAAACCTCGATAAAACAGATAAATAACCGCCATTGCCAAGACGATGCCCCCCATTAAAAAAGCCAACTCCGTTCTTGGCAAACCCATCGTTTCTATATAGACTTTGTTGGCAAATTGAACGTCGGCTTGATAGCCCCACCAATGGGAAATTACCCACCAGGAATCTTTGAGATTTGGCAGTCGGAAAAATATCCACGCTCCAAAAACTAAACTTTGAGTTAACAGCCAACTAATTATTACTCCTGGTAAGCTTTGCCAGAGATTTTCGAGGAAGGATTTTTGGGAAATTGCTTCCGTTAAACGGTGAATTATTAATGCTAAACCGTGCAACGCTCCCCAGACAATAAACCCCCAGGCGGCACCGTGCCAAATTCCGGCTACTAACATAACAATTAAGAGGTTAAAACAGGTACGAAATAGGCTGGCTCGGGAACCGCCTAAAGGAAAATATAAATAATTGCGCAACCAGTCGCCTAATGTTATATGCCACCGCCGCCAAAAGTCGGCTATGCTGGTACTTAGATAGGGAAAGTCAAAGTTTTGGGGCAGGTTTATTCCCATTAGTAAGGCCGTGCCTCTGGCAAGATCTACATAACCGCTAAAATCCAGATAAAGTTGCAATCCATAAGCAAATGTTCCCAACCATAAGTCGCCGCTGCCCGCTCTTTGGAGGTTGCTAAAACATAGTTCTACGAAAATTCCTAAGTTGTCGGCTATTAAGGCTTTTTTGACTGAGCCGGTGGCAATTAACCAGAGTCCTTCTGTGAGGGTTTCGCCGGTGGGAAATTTGATGTTTGGGGTTGGGTTTTTGGCGTCGGGAGAGCCTCTAAAGTTTCGCTTCCAAATCTGGTTTTGGAAGTAGTGATAGCGGGTGATGGGACCGGAGATTAGTTTTGGGAAAAAGAGCTTGTAGGAGATAAATTCTAGGAGCGATCGCGCCGCCGGTGCCCCTCGATAGACATCTATGAGATAGGCGATTATTTCAAAGCTAAAAAAGCTTATTGCTAAGGGCGCTACGATATTATTGTCTGCCCAATTTGCTATTTCTAAGGCTTCGGGAATGTTGTAAATTATGCCGAGAGAATTTAAAAAAAAGGGCACATATTTAAAGCTAAATAATAATAAGATATTGAGGATAATTCCCAAACATAAAAAGACGAACCGCTGTCGGTTCCATGCTTTGTTTGCTACCCGCCAGTCTGCGGGCTCGCCGATCGCTTGGGCCAGACAGTAGTTGAATAGTATTATTAACAGGAGCAAGGGGATGTATTGCGGTTGCAGGGTAGCGTAGAAGCTGAGACTGGCGATCGCTATGACTAATAGCCGCCAGGGTTGCCACGGCAGGAACCAGTAACATCCCAGAACTATTATCAGGAAGAGGGCGTAGTCGAGAGAAATAAATCTCATTTGATTTTTGATTTTTGATTTAATTGAGGCTACCCCGGTCGTGGCCACCGTTTTAGTCATACCGATTGTCTTACCGAGAGCGGCCCCTCATCTTAGATTTTAGAGGAAGGAGGGACAGAGGGAAAGCTGTTAGGCTGAAACTGTTGGTGGGTGAGGGATAGGGGAAATTAAAAAAAATTTTGTCAAACCCCTTGTCAAATTAAAATATCTTTGCTAAGATAAGTAATCGTGTTGAGAAAAACCTTCGGGTTGAAATCGAGCCGGGATAGCTCAGTCGGTAGAGCAGAGGACTGAAAATCCTCGTGTCGGCGGTTCAAGTCCGCCTCCTGGCATCCCCATACCCTTTTCCCGGAGCGCCTTTGTTCCGGGAAATCCCCATTCTATTGTTGTAAGCGGACCAATTTTGGACCGCTTATTTTTTTGTTTTGGGACCAACTGTGCTACTTACTCGACTGTTTTGGAGAAAAATTTAGGGAAAAATTTAGGGAAAAATTTAGTTTTGTAGGGTGCGCAACGCGCACCTTACTCAGTTTTGTAGGGTGCGCAACGCGCACCTTACTCAGTTTTGTAGGGTGCGCAACGCGCACCTTGCTCAGTTTTGTAGGGTGCGCAACGCGCACCTTACTCAGTTACTTAATTAGCAACAGACCAATCTAAAACATACTCTTCTGTAAGGTCTTTCCAAAGCTGTTCGTGCTTGGGGCGTTTGGCTTTTGATTTTGTTTTAGGAGGTTTAAAACCGGCAACGCCTGCTTTAAATTCATACTCGGAATAAAAAGGCCGGTTTTTGAGAATATCGCCCACAATCTTTGGCAAAGTTGCTTCGCCAATTCCCGGAACTAGGTCGAGTTTTGTTTTGAGCGATCGCTCGTCTTCAATATTGATAGATAAAGTTCGATCGGGAACCACATGAGCGTGTATTTTCTCCGTCTTTTCCCCTAGATTATTTAATGCTTGGCTCATGGCTTCTACTTGTTTGAGCAAAGGCATTAAATCGACACTTGCCGCCGGTAAATTACCGCCACCAGTTTGACTTGTTTGAGTTAAGAATTGTTGCCCCTTAATAATTTGCTCTTCGGTTTCAGGGGAACTGTCAATCTGGATGCAGTAAACTATTTTTTGCTCTGCTAACCGGGTAGCTTCTAAAATAGCAAGACCATCAATTAATTGATAATCGTGAGTGCTAATTTCCCGGACATAAATAGGTAGCCAATTGCGTTGGCTTTGACGAATTAGAGGGGCCATACTTTGAGCGATCGCTCGCTCTTGGGAGGTCAATTCGCGATCGCCGCGAACATTTTTAGTGGCTGTTGTAATTAAGCGTCCTGTATCCCTTGTTACCATGATTAAAACCTTTAAACGTTAACACCAAAAATCGAATTAGTTAGCTTAGTAAATGTTTCGGCAGCTTTACTATTAGGGTCGCTATAAACTACTGGCTTGCCTTTTTCAACAGATTTAGCAATTTCAGCATAGTTACGAACGATGCCATAATTTTCGCTGCTAGGTATTCCGACCTTTTCGGCGAGTTTTTCCTCAATGGACTTCACTGCAGTTTCTACAGTACCAATATTTTGAAATCGACTGTTAATTAGATAACCAATTATTTCTGGGGGAAGGGGCGAGTCATTCAAATTCCAACAGCTACTCTGTTTGAATTGCCAGGTTTTTTCTGAGATATTACCCCGTGAAGGATTGGGGTTTAAATATATTTCTTTAAGCCTTTGAACTCCCAAAACTGAAAAGTTAGAATTATCGACTACTGGAACTATGGCATCAGCAGCGCGAGCTGCCATTTCCGCAACCCTCCAAGCGGGAGAAGCATCAATTAAAATGTAGTCGTAAGTGTTGTAACAATCTTTTTCCAAAAACATTTTTAGTGAAGTTAAGCGATTAGGAATATTTATCCCATCCTCCACATCAAACATCGAGAGGTCTCCTGGAATGACATCTACCTCGTAATCTGTGGCTTTTACCTCAAATTTTTTAGCTCTAACAAGCTGACTCGGATTTATTTCATCAATACCATTAGCGGCATCGTACAAAGCATCAAAAATTGTGACGGGATTTGAATATTCTGTCATATCTTGAATGCCAAACATTGGGTTTAAGTCGCCCTGTAAATCAAAGTTAATGATTAAGACTTTGTATTTCTTAGCTAAAGTAGCGCCAATATTAGCAGTAATCGTAGTTTTACCAACGCCCCCTTTGAGATTCCAAAACATCAAACTTAAAGCTTTTCTGGGAGTGTCTAAATGAGCTTTAATTTCGCCAATAATATCGGAGATACTAATCCCATAAATATCCTCCAGAGGAGTTCGAGGAACGCAAATATTTTTGTGTCGTTGAAAAAGCTGTATTTGTAAACCATTAGTTGCCAGACCAAACTTAGCTTTGGAGACGAGCATTTGTTCCTTAACTCCCTTTATGGCATTGTTAATTAAGTTTTTCTCAACTTTTTTGTCTTCAACTACCAAAAAGGGCAGTCCTGTATCTACCGGACCAAGCCAGCAAGAAAAATCTGGTCTAACGCTTTTATTTTCACCCTTGAAAAGTCCATTAAACTGCTTTCCTTGAGAATAATTGCTAAAATTAAAGCCAAGTTCTTGTAATAAAGGCGATACAAACCGTGCCTCTAAGTCGACCTCGGAAGTACCGTCAGGAATGCTGTTGAGTATCTGCTCCCAGTTGTTCATTGTATCTTCTCCTTGGTTGTACCGTCAGGATCGAGTTAGTCAATAAGTCTATGCTAAACTAAACTCTCTGTCATGTCAATGCAGTTTTAAAAATTTTGGTAAGACTGAGATTTGTGCAGGTCGCGCAACGCGCACCTTACTTCCCAAATATGCTAAGTAGGTATGCAAAAATATTTACATAAAAATTGACCCGTAGAACGCGGCTATTGCCTGTTCGATGTCTAATTAATTTTGCACAGGTACTTATCATTTAAAAAGTCGCGATTCAAGAGTATTAAATATGACCCAAACAATCGGCAGAAAAGTACCCAGAGGTTAGCCCTTATATCAATTAACAATCGCTGTTGGGAGATTTTTTTTGCGAGTGTATCCAGAGTTAGTTAAAGAGCATTACAACTGGTTTATTCAGATCGAGCCCGAGAGTGGAGATTATTTTATCGATGCCGATGAAGAAGTCAGTTTCCAAAAAGCTCGCCCACAACACCCAACAGCAGAGCTGATGGTAATGCGTTTGAATGAAATGGGAAGTTGCGGTAAGATCTGATTCGAGGAGATTTTGGGTACATCTTTGGAATTGAGAAACCCGGTTTTTTTCAAAAAACCGGGTTTCTGGTAATTGCGTTTTTCTACCTCATTAATGCTCGAAAATCTTATCGTATTGCAACAAATCTAAATCGACAAAAACGGGCAAACAATTAAAACATTGTTTGGCTAATTCCCAGCGTTCTTCTCGTTGCAACATACCCACTAACTTCTGTTGGGCGCTCAATAAATAGCGAACGTCGTTAGCGGCGTAACTTAATTGCTCTTCCGATAAACTAGCAACATTCCCCCAATCGGAACTTTGAGAAGACTTATCTAATTCGACCTTTTCTAACTCTTGAACCAAATCCTTTAAACCATGTTTGCCCGTATAAGTTCGAGCTAATTTGCTGGCAATTTTAGTGCAAAAAATCGGGGCAACTTTGATACCCAAATGATATTGCAGCATTGCCAGATCGAAGCGGGCAAAGTGAAAGACCTTGAGAATCTTATTAGCTTCCAGAAGCTTTTTTAAATTGGGAGCTTCTTTTTGACCTTTGGCAATACGGATAGCCGTTACCCTGCCGGTACTATCGCACAATTGAACCAAACAAAGGCGATCGCGCCAAGGCAACAATCCCATCGTTTCCGTATCCACAGCTATAGCCTCTGCCTCCAGATAGACGGAGAGAATATTTTCTGGCAAGTCGCGATCGCAAACCTGAAAATCAGTCATAATTTAACCTAGCCGTTTATCGACTCTTAACAAACATCTGAGTAAAATAATACTGCCCTCCAGGAGTAACGGCAACCCCCACCCCAGTCAAATCGAAATCTCCCACCATATTTTTTTGGTGGCCCGGACTGTCGATCCAGCCCCTAACTGCCCGAGTGGCGGGGTCGTCGTAGCCTAAGTTAGTAGCCACATTTTCTGCAGCACTTTGGTAGGGAATAGTTTTACCGAGGACATCTACCCTCCCGTCAAATCCTCGGTGGCTGAGAACCTTACTATCCGCCATATTTTGACTGTGAATTCTCGATTGTTCGCTAATAGTAGAATTGAGAGTTAGAGGAGGCAAGTTTTGAGACTGACGGTATTGGTTAACCTGTTCGTGGATGGAGCGTTCTATTTCCTGAAGGTCGGAAGTATCTGCCACTAAAGTTTCTTTGGGAGTTGTAGTTGGATTTTGTGTCATATCCTTAGTTTGTTGGTAGTTGCAACCCGCCCCTACCAGTAAAAAAGTTGCTAGGGTTATTTGTTTCCAGTATTTAATCATGGTTTTTTGAATGTTTTACGAACAGACGAGACGTCCGTTCTACGGGTTGACGACTCAAGTCCTTAGGGACTGACAAAGAAATAAACGGGTGCATCTCAATGCAATTCGAAAACCTACAATTCAACGCTTTTTGCGAGCTTGCGAGCTTGCGAGCTTGCGAGCTGACCTGGCTCTAGGCAATTAGCGATTAGCGATTAGCGTGTCTTCGATTAGCCATTTTCTATTTTTGCAAATATGGGATGCTCCCGAAATAAACTACCAGGCGATCGCGTTAAATAGGTAATCGCCTCAGTCGATAGCGATTATCTTCAATAATTACAATTGTTCCTGCCACTAACTCTCGGTCGCAAACCGATAAAACGGATAATAACCTCAATAAAACAAAGTCAGGTTTAGCAGTTTGCAACCTAAAGATTATGACCCTAGGGAGTTCGGCTTTACTGGCAGCCAACAGATCGCCGAAGTCTAAATCAAAGGTTAATATAATTCGTTCTTCCATTCTGGCTTTAATCAAAATATCCGAGTCTGGAAGACGTTCTAACCCTTCTTCTACTAACTAAATGCACTGCATCGTAGCCCTGTTGACGCAATGCCTCAATTGTTGCGGGAGAAACCCCCATATTACCTAAAAATTTCATGCCTTTAATCCTACTTCATAGCGAACTTCCTCGCTAGCTAAAAAAGAAGCATAACGCAAACAAGCGTAGATATCCTCAGTTTCTAAATAAGGATAAGCTTCTAAAATTTCCTCAACGCTCATGCCACTGGATAACAAATTAAGTACCAATGCCACTGTTATCCGCATTCCTCGAATGCAGGCACGTCCTCCCATAATTTGTGGGTCGAAAGTAATGCGATCGAACATAGATTTACCTGTTTTTTGATTTACCTGTTTTTTTAATTATTTATCCTGTATTAAACCACAAGTCCCTTACCACTAGCTATAGAGATTGCTTCGGCTGGCTTAACTCTTTTCTATCGAGGTTGACGCGCCATATCGCTGCCTCGCAAACACAAACCGGCTTTAGCTTACTCCCCCACCAGAAAAAGTTGAAAAAAATCAAACATTTGCCTTCTTGCCTTTTCCCCAACTGTTGCCTTTTGCCTCTTGCCTTTTGCCTAAAAGCGACAACTTCTTGGTTTTTTCAAAATTGAGATGCTCCCGAGAGATTGCTTACCTCTCGACTGCAGTGGGAGTAAACCTCACTTCTATCCGCCGCCTGCTAGCTTCCGAACCTCGATTTACCCCCGCATAATCTCCGTCTGGAGTATATAACTGCGCCGCAGAATAGGCGCGGAACTTTAATCCCAACTCCTGCAAGCTAGGATTTTGTTGTAACTGTTTCACCACCGCCAAGGCCCGCATCAAACCCAAATCCGCATTAGAACCGGCCTGCAAACTGCCGACCGGTTGGTTGCCATTGGCAACCCCTTCTAAGGTCGAGTCTAAATTGCTGCCTCCTCCCCTATTTACTTGACCGTCCGTATGGCCGATAACCTCTACCACATAACCTTCATATTCTCGAGCAAAATTTTCGATTTGCGCCACCAAATCTTCCTCGATGAAACTCTCCAACCCTCCCGATAAAGCCGCGCTACCAGACTCAAATCGCCTTTCTTGGGAATCTCGAATGACAATTACCGGCGGCGACTTTAACCGTTCCACTTTTGCTTCTAACTCTCCTACTTCCTCCGACCTATTATCTAAATTGCTTTGCAAAGTCGAAACCTGTCCTCTCAAACCGCTAACCGTTCCTTCTAACTCCTTAACTCTAGTCGTTCTCCTTTGCAATTGTTCTTCCAAACTGGCAAGCTCTTGTTGTAATTGACTCGCTCTATCCTCGTTAGCATCGGAAACCGTTTCTATGAAAACTGCCTTAATAATTGCTAGCAATAAAAACAAGCTCAAAATCATAAAGGCGTTAGACATTAAATCCGTAAACGCCGGCCAAAGATTTAACTCTTCTTCCCGTTCAACTATTCTCGATCGCGATCGCATAGCTACTCCTTTTTTTTGGGGAATGGGTAATGGGTAATGGGGAGCTAATCTCAATTAACAATTGACCAAAAGCGTTTAGCCTTTGGTTTTCTTAAAAATTGCAGCGTACCCCTAACTATTAGCTATTTTTTCCAAAGTTTTCCGCAAAGCTGAGATTTCAGCTTTAGTTCCCTCCACTTGTTTGAGACATTCCTGGAGATTGCTTACTACTATTTTTAACTGAGTGCTAGTGGCATTAGATTGGTGATTCATACCTTCATAAAAGCGATCGTTTAAAGAACTCATCCCCGCCGCCACCCCCTGAGTATAATTATTCACAGCCTCTAGCATTTGCCGCAAACTAGCAGAAATATCCTCAAGATTGTCCGCGTTAGTCACCACTCGCCTTTGCAAAGTATCCAGAGTATTAGTCGCAATTTGGAAACCTTGGGATGCCTCCTGCACTTGACGGATCGTATCGCTAAAATCCCGTTGATTTTGTTGGTGGGAGTCTAAAACCCTTAAGGAAGTTTCGTTGCTCTTGCTAACTTCCTCTCCAAAAGCAACCAACCGCTTGCTATAACCCTGAAGTTCCAGAGTTACAATTTCAATAGCCTGCACCGAAGCAGCTAAATTAGAAGCAGACTGAGAAAAATTCTTTTGAATATTTCCCAGCTCCACAGTTGCCCCCGATAGTCTCTGGGGAAACTGACTTTGCTCGAAAGTTCTAGCTACTTCGATAAATCTATCCGAAGCTATCTGAAATTCCTGGGCGCTGCGAGACATTGTCGCCGCCGCCTCTCCCATGCCCAAGTAAGTTTGTTCCGCTAATTTAATTGCTTGAGAATTTGCCTCATAAATTTGTTGCAATTTATCTTGCAAAGCCGATTCTACTGCTATTTTAATTGTTTGTCCGAATTGGCCTAAAAAACCTTCAAAAGAATAAGCGACGGCCTTAACTACTTTATCCAGTTGAGTTT
This sequence comes from uncultured bacterium, assembly GCA_964619285.1. Taxonomy (GTDB): domain Bacteria; phylum Cyanobacteriota; class Cyanobacteriia; order Cyanobacteriales; family Microcoleaceae; genus CALKCV01. The sequence goes on from CAZUCT010000096.1 coordinate 22,451, forward strand.
CTCCCGCCAAACTTTGCAAATAGACATTATCCAGGTAATCTTCCAGCAAATTCAGCAGTCGATATTTAGAAAGATTAGTATTAAAAACAAAATTAATCGCCGTTATAAACGCGCTGAAAAATATCGCCACCAAGCTAGTAGTAAAAGCGATGCCCATACCTTGTAGGGGCTGCTGTAATGCCTCTAGCAAACTGCTAATGTTCGTTGCTTCTGTATTGCCGATGGTTTCGCTTAAAGAAGTTAAATTTATCGTAATCCCGATAAAGGTTCCTAGAAGCCCGAAAGATAGCAATAAATTGGGGAGGATTCTGCAAAATAAATCGACTTGCTCGCAGTTCATTAAACCCAATCGCATACGGCTATAAGATTGCCCTATTAATGCCGGTGTATTGACTTGTTCTAATTTACCGCTGGCCTGGGCAAATCTGCTTTCTAATTCTTTGACAATATCTGGTTTTTTTGAAGTTTGTTGGTAAATTAATTTTCTGACTCTATTTCCCAGAGCTTCCAGATATAAACTAAGCACCCAGCGCAACAAAATAGCAGCTAGGGAAGGCAGCACTACTAAAACAATAATGATGCCGACTAGATAATCGGGTATTGGTGGTAAGACAAACATTAGTTTTTGTTAATTGTTAATTGTCAATTGTTAATTGTCAATTGTTAATTTTTAGCAACTCTCAATAAACATCAAACTACAAAAACAATTGAGCCGCCTTTGGACGGACAAAGGGGCTGTCTGATTTTTTTTTGAGAACTGCTATGGCAAAGTAAGTAGTAGTGCCAAATTAATTAGACACCTAACAGACAAGATGTCTGTTCTACGGGGAAAATTTTCTGCAAATATTTTTGCCTA
>CAZUCT010000097.1:0-8894 GCA_964619285.1 uncultured bacterium
CACCCTACTGACTTGCTCCCAAAATTTGTAAGGTGCGCAGTGCGCACCCTACTGATACTCTTTCACAGCTTTTGTAAAGTTGCAATTTCCAAGGATAAAATAGTATTGTTGGGTTCCGTTTCACTTCACCCAACCTACAGCTAAGTATGCCTACCAGCGGACCAGAAACCCGGTTTTTTCAAAAAACCGGGTTTCTTAGTTCTAGGGGGATCTTCTCCGCCGCAAATTAACGCTTAACTAACTTTTTAGTCACCTTCCGCAAGCGAATAGATTCGGGAGTAACTTCTACCAATTCGTCCGGTCCGATATACTCTAAAGCGCGTTCCAAACTCATCTCTACTGGAGATTGTAATTGCACTAATTCATCCCCAGTAGAAGAACGAACGTTACTCAATTGTTTGGTCTTGCAAACGTTCAAATCTAAATCTTGGGGGCGGTTGTGTTCTCCTACAATCATCCCCTTATAAACTTTAGTTCCCGGAGTAATAAAAAATACTCCCCGGTCTTCGGCGTTTTTCAAAGCATAAAAAGTAGCTACTCCTTCCTCAAAAGCAATAATTACCCCGTTACGTCTGGTTTCAATTTCACCGATAAAAGGTCGATATTCGAGGAAACTATGATTCATAATTCCTTCGCCGCGAGTTAGGCGGAGAAACTCGCCGCGAAAACCAATTAAACCTCGGGCGGGCACCGCAAATTCTAGCTGAGTTCTGCCGTTACTCCCCACCAGCATATCTAGCATTTCCCCTTTTCGTTGACCGATTCTTTCGATACATCCACCAACCCCTTCTTCGGGAACGTCTAAGACCAAACATTCAAAAGGTTCGCAGGGTTGACCGTTTACTTCTCGGTAAATTACTTGGGGTTGAGATACTTGGAATTCGTAACCTTCTCGCCGCATAGTTTCGATGAGAATTCCTAAGTGTAATTCACCGCGACCGGAAACGGAAAATTTGTCTGGGGAGTCGGTTTCTTCTACTCGCAAAGCGACGTTAGTTTCTAATTCTCGTAAGAGGCGATCGCGCAATTTTCGCGAGGTTACAAACTGTCCTTCTTGACCGGCAAAAGGCGAATCGTTGACGCTAAAAGTCATCTGCAAAGTCGGTTCGTCAACTTTAATTAAAGGCAATGCTTGAGGTTCGTTCGGACAAGTAATTGTCTCCCCAATATTAGCATCGGCAAAACCGGCTACGGCAACCAGATTTCCCGCAGAAGCTTCTTCAATTTCGATGCGTTGCAAGCCTTCAAATCCCATCAATTTTGTTACTTTATATTTGGCGACTTTGCCGTCTTCTTTAACTATGGCCGCCTGTTGAGCGGATTTAATTTTGCCGTTATGAATTCGACCGATTATGATTCGGCCTAAATATTCGGAATAATCTAAAGTCGTGACTTGCAATTGTAAGGGTTTATCGGGGTCTCCCACTGGTGGGGGAACGTGACTTAAAATCGACTCGAAGAGACATTGCATATCGGTCGATTCTTTGTCGAGGTCTTCTGTGGCATATCCCGCGAGTCCCGAGGCGAATAAATAAGGAAATTCGCATTGGTCGTCGTCGGCCCCTAATTCTATAAATAGGTCTAAGACTTTATCTATGGCCCCGAATGGGTCTGCTTGGGGGCGATCGATTTTATTAACAACGACAATAGGCCGCAGTCCTTTTTCTAAGGCTTTTTTGAGGACGAACCGGGTTTGAGGCATGGGCCCCTCGTTGGCGTCCACGATTAACAAGCAACCATCCACCATGCCCAATACTCGTTCCACTTCTCCGCCAAAGTCGGCGTGGCCGGGGGTATCGACGATGTTGATGAGGGTGTCTTTGTATTTAACTGCGGTATTTTTGGAAAGGATGGTGATGCCCCGTTCTCGTTCGAGGTCGTTGGAGTCCATGACGCAATCTGGTATCTCTTCCCCCTCGCGGAAGATGCCGGATTGTTTGAGGAGGGAATCCACTAGGGTTGTTTTGCCGTGGTCAACGTGGGCGATGATGGCTACGTTGCGAATAGGGAGAGACATAAATAATTTTTGTGTCTGATTTACTTTAAGTTTCTTAACAATTTTAGCTTATTTAAAGCACCCTCGGCAGTCCTCTCTGGTAGAGGACCATTGCGGGCCAGATTTTGAGGATGTCCCTTTTTGTCAATTGTTAATTGTTAATTGTTAATCGATCCATTCCCGTTTTTTGGGATTCGATCTTCCCGAAAAAAGTAGTTTTTTTGAGTTTTTAATAAGAATAAATAAAAAGATAAATCTAAAAAAAAACACAATTTTAGCTGCCATAAAAAAGCGATCGAACTATTAAAAGTATTGACACTTCAGTTTTGGGAGGTTAGAATGGGAGCGTTGTAAGCCCAAGAGGATAAGACACCTAGTTGTATGTCGCTGCCACCATCTTTAGAAAAGATCGTTAAGCGCTTTAAAGGCGCATCGTCTAATAAATTGCGTTACGAACAACTGCTCTGGTATGCCAAAAAGCTGCCGGAGTTTCCCGAATCGGAAAAATTGCCAGGTAATAAAGTCCAAGGTTGCGTCTCCCAAGTTTATATCATCTCTAGCTTAGATGAGGAAGGAAAAATCTGGTATCGGGGCGATTCTGACGCTCAACTTACCAAGGGATTAGTGGCTCTTTTAATGGAAGGATTGAACGGAACTACACCAGAAACAGTCTCCGAATTAGGTTCTGATTTTATTGAGGATACGGGTTTAAAGGTTAGTTTAACTCCTTCTCGTGCCAATGGTTTTTATAACATTTTTAAATTCATGCAAGAACTAGCAAAAAGTTATTTATAAACCGGAAAAGCAGAAGGTATAAGGAGGGCAAAATCGGCAATGAGAAAATGCGGTAATTAATAATTTAGGTTGGGTTAAAGGGTGCATCTAATATTTGTAAAAAGACTCTATGCACCTATTCCCAATTCCCAACAATCGATAAGTTGTTGGTTCTATTGAAACATTAGATGCAGCCGATTTGAAATTTTGCTTCCGTATAAATGCTAATATTTTCTCCGTGGCGCAGATTAAAATTTACACTCTTAACTGTACGGAAAAATACGAGTAGTTGGGCAAGCGCCAGTGCCAGAGATTGTTGTTTCAGAGTTTTTACTTACTTCTCAGGTAAGCTGGCCTTAAATATCAAAGTCAATGCCATTAGGAGTCGCGCCAAAATAAACTACCAGATGAAGGAAAATCGTAGGTCGGGCCGAAGTGAAACGCAACCCAACAAGTCGGTACCTTATTACTACGCAAGTCCTTAGCATTGACTATTGCCCAAACCAGATATCGACAAGTGGATCGTTTGACCGACTTTTGCAAATTATTTTTTGAAAAAAGTTTAGAAGTGGAGGGATTATTGGCATTATGGATATGGAAGCCCTCAGAGAACGTGCGGGACTAACCCGCAGTGAAGTGGCAGATAAGCTAGAAATAAGCGAAACGAGCGTTCGTAACTGGGAAACGGGACGTACCGAACCGACGATGACGCCCCAGAAGTACCGCGATCTTTTGGAGATCTTGCAATGCACCCCGAAAGAATTGGCCGTTGCTAGCGAAACATCTCTGAGTCAGCGTCACAAACGCAAACCAGGAAGACCAAGGAAGATCGCCAACAATAATGGACTGGTGACAATGGCAGAACAAACAATTAGAAATTAAAACTAAGAAGAAGCGATCTGGCTAAGAAATAACCGCTAGCAAAAATTTCTGATAGACTCGGGGACGAGTTCGATCTTGAAATGAAAACAAAGAATAGCTTAAAGCCTTCAAAAAAATTGCCCCAATTAGGTCGGGCAGATGGAGTTAAATTTTAAGTTTAGGAGTAGAAAACTTGAATAGGCCCAGTCTATATAGAAAAAAATCCCTCGATGTCCCTGCAACGGCAGCAGATGATATCCCCGAAGCGATCAGAGAAACTTATGAGGAACCAGAAACGAGCCCGCCGAAAAAAAGAAGGTGGTTGGTTTGGCGGTTGGTTGGTTTGGGAGCGATCGCCTTCATTGCTAGTTTAGGATTACATTTTCAATTTTCTCTATCTACAGTAACAACTACCTTTGGTATGGAAACAAAGAAGACGGCGATCGAAATAGTGGAAGTTTCTCCCTCTCCTTCTTCTTCTCCGACTGTCGAGACTGTGGCAAAACAAGTCCCAGAAAACGTTCTGGGACATTTGCCCTACGAACCTGCACCCCTGTCAGACCTCAAACCGGTTATCGGTAATAGAAACGTTAAATTACGTTCGGCGGCGGCTGCTAAATTTAATGCTATGAGCGATGCTGCTTGGCGCGATGGTATAGAGTTAGTGCCTCTGTCGGGCTTTAGAAATCTCGAAGACCAAGAGTATTTATTTTTTGATGTTAAAGCTCAAAGAGGGCAGGTAGCTTCCCAGAGAGCGGAAGTGAGCGCTCCTCCGGGATACAGCGAACATCACACTGGTTATGCGATAGATATTGGGGATCCTAGGAGACCGGAAACCGATGTAAGCGAAAGTTTTGAGGAAACGGAGACTTTTAAATGGCTGCAAGCTAATGCTGCTTATTATAGTTTCGAGCTGTCTTTTCCCAGGGATAATCCTCAAGGTATAAGTTACGAGCCGTGGCATTGGCGTTTTGTCGGAGATAAACATAGTTTGGAAACCTTCTATAAAGCAAGAAGCATAGACAAGTAAGTTCGTAGCAATCGCTTTAGCGATGTAAACAAACGAGCAACTAACAACGAACAATTAAGATGAAAGATATTTCCCTAAATTTAATTGCTGTAGGAGTGTTTGCGATAACTTTATCGGCTTTAGTGGGACCGGCATTTAATTTATCTCCGATAGTGCCGGCGATCGCCACTGCCTTCTTGCTGGGATTGGCGACTATAGATAACTTGACGTGGCAAGGGCAGGGCAGCCAAATACTGATAGATTTATTCGTATCTGGGGAAAGGCGCGATCGCATCATCCGCCACGAAGCGGGACATTTCCTGGTAGCTTATTTACTGGATATTCCGATTAGCGGTTATGCCCTCAACGCTTGGGAAGCTTTTCGACAAGGACAGTCGGGCCAAGGGGGAGTGAGATTTAACGATTTAGAATTGGCAACCCAACTGGAGGGTGGCACGATTTCTTCTGTTTTATTCGACCGATATTGTACGGTTTGGATGGCCGGTATTGCGGCGGAAAATATCTGTTATGGTAATGCCGAGGGTGGGGCGGAAGATACAACTAAAATTAGCGCTTTGTTACTACAAATGAAACGGCCTTTATCGGAATCTCAGTTAAAACAAAGGTGGGCATTTTTGCAAGCCAAAAATTTAATTGAAACTAATAAATCTGCTTACGAAGCGTTAGTAACAGCGATGAAAGAAAAACAATCCGTGGATGATTGCTGTCAAATTATCCAGAGGAGTTTTATTGTGAAGGGATAGGAATTGTTGGGGGCATCCAAAAAGCGATCGCCCCCTAAAAATCGGTTCGCAAGCTAGAAAGGGTTTCCAGTATTTTTGAAAACGCTTAGGGACTTGCCATTTAATAAAATACCGATGTGTTGGGTGGGGGTTCGCGCGCGCCCAACCTACCATTGGTACTCTATTTTTTGGCAAGTCCTTTACCATAAAATTAAATAAAAGTCAAGAAAAAATAGAGATTGAGAATTGAGAATTATTAACGTTCAAGGCATAGAATAGAAAAACGTAACAAAACTAAACGTGTTTACTTTATTGCCCATGCTGCTGAAGTCCACAACCAGGCATATCCGCATTTTTGCGGCCAAAGTTGAAGAGAACGAACTGATTCCAGACGAACAAACATTGACCCTCGATATCGATCCAGACAACGAGTTCAACTGGAACGAGGAGGCCGTGCAGTCAGTTTACGGTAAATTTGAAGAATTGGTAGAATCCTACAATGGTGAAGATTTGAGCGAATATAACCTGCGTCGCATCTGTTCGGATCTAGAGCATTTCGTGCGATCGCTCCTACAAAAAGGCCAAATTAGCTACAACCTCGGCAGTAGGGTTAACAACTACAGTATGGGTTTACCGCAAGTAGCAGTTAACCCCCAATAAGGACGGGGGGACGGGGGGACGGGGGGACGAGGGGACGGGGGGACGAGGGGACGGGGGGACACTCCGAAAGAGGGACTCCCATTACCTCAATCCGACTTATCCTCGTTTTCTTCTTTTTCTATGGGGTGTTTATTTTTTTTTCGCTGTCGTTCCAAAAACTGCTTCATGGAAGTTTGACGATTGGTCATAAAGCGATTCCAAGCGCCCGGAAAAAACTGGTCCAAAGTCTCCACCAAGGCCCAAATCTCGATATTAATCATTTTGTAATATAAAGAATGAGAACGTTTAATCTTAACCAGCAGTTCGTCAACTTCTAAACCTGGGAGAGATTCTGGGTCTGTACTCATTATGATTAGGCTTTGGTGCGATCGAGCTTAAGATTAGGGAATGGCCTCTAACAAAGCGAACAAAGGGCAAGAAAAGGCCAATCCCCTGTCGATGGTCCAGAGGCGAAGCAACCAAGGCAAAAGGTAAATAATAACATAATTAAATGGCTTCTTGAGATTAAAGCTACTATGGTACAAATCATTTAGGGGAATTCTCGGTTAACCCCAGCCAGGAAAAAGATGAAAAAGCTACTCTAAAATCTAAAATAGACTGGCCGAGAGTTATAAAGACCGTTATGGAAAACTTGATGCCAAAACATTACCTTTGGGTTGTGGGTGAAGGTCTAAAAGCCTATAGGCCAGGGGAGCTGATAGCAGAACGCTATCAAGTACAAAGCTCTAGTAGGATACTACTAGATACTAAACCAGAGGAAAAGACCGAGGTCTCAGAAGAGATTTCGGATAGACTGCTAGAAGCATATTTAAAACTTTTTCCCTATAGACTGCACGTCCCCCAGGTTTATGCAGAAATATCTTTGTCCCCAAATAAGCAAAGCCAAAAAATGTTGCTCTTAGAAAACGGGCCTTTATGCCCTGATGGGACAACCCTCCTACCAGAATTAGCTGCAGAATGGCAAGAGGCCCAAGCAATGCGACAGCTAAATTGGCTTTGGCAAATAGCCCAACTATGGGAACCTTTGAGAGTACAAGGGGTGGCGTCAGGTCTGTTAAACCAGGAATTGCAGCGAGTAGAAGGGCCGATAGTAAAAATATTAGAACTGCAACAAGATCGAAAAATGCCAAGCTTGCAGCAGTTAGGTAAACTATGGCAGAAATGGCTGCCAACAGCCCGTCCGGAAATTAAGAGTTTCTTGGAACAACTGTGCAAGCAAATGACTAAAGGCGAAGTGGAACGCTCGGAACAATTGATTTATCAATTGGAAAAAGCTCTTACAGCAGCGTCTAGAAGTCACGATCGCACGATTCAGATAGCTACGGGAACGGAACGGGGACCGAGTAGAAATCATAACGAAGATGCCTGCTACCCCCCAACGGGTGTAACCATTACGACGACACCAGGTAAGGAAGCAGTAGCGATGGTCTGCGATGGTATTGGGGGACAAGAGGGAGGAGAAGTCGCCTCTCAATTAGCGATAGATATCCTTAGAAGTAGAATACAGCAAAGCCCAGCCAACAGCAACCCCAACACCCTACAAGAAAAATTAGAACATTCTACCCGTGCTGCTAACGATGCTATAAGCGAGCGCAACGATAGAGAAAACCGTCAAGGTCGCCAGCGCATGGGAACTACCTTAGTAATGGCTAACGCTTACGAGGGCGAAGTCTTCATCACCAACGTCGGCGACAGTCGCGCTTACTTAATTACTCGCAGGGGATGCCATCAAGTTACCCTAGATGATGATGTGGCTACCCGCGAAGTTCGCTTGGGTTATGCTATCTATCGCGATGCCGTACAACAAGTAGCATCCGGTGCTTTAGTTCAAGCTTTAGGTATCACACCTCACCTCCATCCAACGGTACAGCGTTTTTTTATAGATGAAGATTGTATTTTGTTACTCTGCTCCGACGGTCTTAGCGATAAAGATAGAGTAGAGCAAAACTGGGAAGCAGAAATATTGCCAGTTCTCGACGGAGAAAGAGATTTGGTGACGGCTAAAAATAGACTGATAGAAATTGCTAACACCCAAAACGGACACGACAACGTAACTGTTGCCTTACTTTACTATCAAGTCGATCCAAAACACGAGTCGGGGCCTCCTACCGTCATCTCTTTAGCAGCGACAGAAGTTAAGGGCGATCGCTCCCAAAAACAGTCGAAAACTGCTAGACATCCTCAGACATTTTATATGTTAGGAATTATCCTATTACTAGGATTGCTAGGCTTGCTTTTCTATATTTTTAAACCTTTGTTGGGGGAAATCTTTGCACCAGCAAATCAAACCGAAATTAATACTAACGTTCCTTCTTCTCCCTCACCTGTAAATCCTGAAAATAATTTACCCTTTAAAGAAGGAGATTTAATAGAACTCGCCAGCAATACGACGACGGTTTCGGGGTCGGTAAACTCTTTAATCTTATTAGAACCAGACAGGGTGACTCAAAAAGGAAGGGTTGCATCTGGGAGCATTATGGAAGTAATGGAAATTGCGCCAGAAGGGGACTGGTTGGAATTAAAAATTTGCTCTATTCAAAGCAACAGCCAATCGAGCAAACCAAAAACCGTCAAAAATTACCAAGTATTTTTCTCACCTGGAAATTCTCAGCAAATTGCCCAAACAGAAGAGCGATCGCCCGATTCTGCCCAACTGCTTAGAGCGCTCGGGCCCGGGGAAACGGGATGGATTGAAACAGCATCGTTAAGCGTGCCGATGAAAGTATATAATCGAGCTGGGTTGACTTCAGAACAACAAGGTCAATGTTTGGAGGAGCCGGTCGTTAATGAATAGAACCAAATAGTTATCGCTAATTGCTAATTGTCAATTGCTAATGTTTAGGATTAACAA